>NZ_JBNWCF010000005.1:0-384923 GCF_053522545.1 Rhizobium sp. 21-4511-3d
CTTGGTGTCCCAGAGGGGCCTCGGTCTCTCGCTCGCCACCGCGATAGGCATTACAGCCTCGATAGCGGATAAAGGGAAGTTACAAGGGGATGTAGGCGCTAGGAGGCGTCCTCGACTTTCCCTTCTCCCCAGCGGGGAGAAGGTGGCCCGAAGGGTCGGATGAGGGGGCCACAGGCGTGGCGTCTTCCCCATATCCCGAGGGGCTCTCCCCTCACCCAACCTCACCGAAACGCCGGACGCCCGACAGCACCCTGCGAGGCCAGCCGCTTCTCGGCCAGCATTCCGAAGACCACAGCCAGCACTGACCACAGCACGACATGCACGCCGAGCGAGGTGATGCGGAAGCGCCAGAGGACGATCGCCGAATAGTTTTCCGGCACCTCGTTGATCGGCGGCAGCAGATACTGCACGAGCCCGATGAAGACGATATAGGCGATGCCGGCGATGATCGCGCCGTTCCAGATGCCGAAACGGTGAGCGAGACTGCGCGCGAAGGCGATTGCCGCAATCAGCGCCGCGACGGAAACGACGATCATCAGGAAGAACAGCTCGGTGCGAACGCCGATCGTATCGCCATTGCCGACAGCCGGCGGATTGGCCGGATACTTGACGCCGGGAACGAGGATGATGGCGACGAAAGCGGCAAGAGCGATGACCGCAGCGGTGCCGCGGGCGCTGAGCGTGCTGAACCGGCCATGCACGAAGGCAAAGGTCAGTGCGAAGAGACCGCCGACGGCGACGCCATAGGCCATGGCGCCGGTGAAGAGACCGATGCCGGCCTGCGTGGCGCGGCTGACGATCTCGGGCTCTGCGGCTTCGCCGGCTGCCTGTGCCGCGGCTTCCTCGAAAGCGATCGCCTGGTCGACGAGCGGCTCACCGAAGAAATGGGCGAAGACAAACACCAGGACGCCAGCAATCGCCCCCGCGATCATGCCGCGAAGTAGAAGGTTTCCAACCATGTCAGTCGTCCTTTAGTGGCAGGGGAAGCCGAGAAGGTGGCGGGCGTCGTGCACGAATTCGTGAACGTAGCCGCCGGAGAACAGCGCCATGGCGCCCTCTTCCGTGCCGACGAAATAGATGGCGATGATCATCAGCAGGCCGCCGAAGATCGCCCAGGGCAGGATCTCGCCAACCGGAATCGGCTGCGGTGCTGCGATAGGCTTGAAAGTGATGTCAGACATGTATTCCTCCTGGAATGACGCGTTCAGTCGAAAGGATGTTGCGGCAAGGTCTGACTTCCAGTTCGCTTTCGCATCCTGGTCACAGTGGCGCGACCGCGCCGGATTTACACCGGCTTCCAAACCCGCAACGTGACCGTTATATCTCTAGGCTTCGAACTGTCAACGAAACTTCATCTGCCGAAGAGGCAGCCCGGAGGCTCTCCTGTGCATACCCGGCTGACCTGGATCTGCCACGGCCCGACAATCGCCAACCGCGAAGGCCGCTTTCCGCTGAACGAGCCGCTCGAACAGAGCGCCGCCACCGATACCGCGGCTCTCGCGGAGAGGCTTCAGCGTGCCGGTCACGTCAAAAGCAGCCCGGCGCTCGCCGCGCTGCAGACCGCCGAAATCCTGAACCTGACGGCCGCAGCCGATCCAAAGCTCGCCGACATGGATTACGGCCGCTGGAAGGGCCGCCCGCTTGCCGACCTGCAGGCCAAGGAGCCGGATGCTCTGATCCAGTGGATGACCGATCCGGACGCAGCCCCGCATGGCGGCGAGAGCCTGTCGAGACTTCAGGCCCGCATTGCCGGCTGGATGGAAGAGCAGCAGACATTCGACGGCCATATCGTCGCCATCGCCAATGCCACCGTCATCCGGGCAGCGATCCTGCATGTGATGAAGGCCCCGCCGAGCTCTTTCTGGCTGGCGGATATCGAGCCGCTTGCCCTGCTGCGGATGAGTTTCGACGGCCGTCGATGGGCGCTGCGCTTCAGCCGCTGATTGCAGCAAGCGTCTGTTTTCACCGCATAATTTAGATAAGCCTTACGCAAGCAAGTTGCGCCATACCTATTGAACCCGGCATGCCGGGCTCTAAGTGCATGCCCCGTGGAGACCAACCATGACGTATGATTGGAGTGGGGAGCGGACGCGGCGTGTGCGCCTTCTGAAGGTCGCAACCGCTATTGTTCTCATAGCTATCGTCATCGGCATTCCGCTGCTGATGCGCTGAACGAAGGGCGAGCAGGATGACTGCTCGCCTTTTCTCGTTATTGCTGCGGAATCTGGATCACCGCGAAGAACAGGCCGAGCTGGCGGATCGCATGGGCGAAACCATCATAGTCGACGGGCTTGGTGATGTAGACATTGGCGCCGAGATCGTAGCAACGCTGGATCTCGCGCTCGTCGTCGGTCGTCGTCAGGATGACGACAGGCATGCGCTTGGTGTATTCGTTGCTCTTGATCTGCTCGAGAATATCGATGCCCGACGTATCCGGCAGATTGAGATCGAGCAGCATCAGCAGATAGCGGTCCTTGCTGACGGTGCCGCTGCGGTCGGGGCCGAGGATGAAGTCGAGCGCGCTCTTGCCGTTGGTGAAGGGCACGATCTCGTTGTTGACGCCGGCCCGGCGCACGTTCTTCTCGATGAGGCGGGCATGCCCCTCGTCGTCCTCGATCATGACGATCGTGACTTCCTGGCCTGTGGCTTTCATGACTCTGTACCCTTTACGATGGTGGTGAGATCCGACGGCAGAAGCAGCGTGAAGGTGCTGCCGGTGCCCTCTGTCGAAGCGACAGTAATGTCACCTCCCAAATTTCGTATTAACGATCGCACATATGCGAGGCCGATGCCTTCACCCGGCTGATCCTGTTCGCCGGCGCGGCGGAAGAGTTCGAAAACGCGCTCGCGATCGGCAACTGCGATGCCGCGGCCATTGTCCTCGACATCAATCCTGATCCGGCCCTTGCCGGCCGGCATGGCCCGCACGGCGATCCTGACAGGACGGCCAAGATAGCGGTATTTGACCGCATTGTCGAAAAGGTTGCCGAAGATCTGGTCCAGCGAGAAGCGGTCGGTGATCAGTCCGGGCACGCGGATATCCATCTCCACTTCCCCATCGGCCTCGGCGACCTGGTGATGCACGTTCGCCGCAGCCGTCTCGAGCATGGCCTTGAGGTCGATCCTCTCCGGCACCAGCTTGCGGCGTCCGTCGCGGGAAATCTTCAGGATGGCGTTGATCAGCGAATCCATCTTGCGGGTCGACGAGCGGATGAAGCTCATCGCCTCCGGCAGGTCTTCCTCGACTGCGAGGCGCGCTTCCTTGATCTCATCCTCGCTCGGCTTCTTCTCGTCAGCCATGACATAGGCCGTGACCGCCGTCAGGCTGGCCTCGAGCTCGCTGAGGAAGCCCATGATGTTGACGAGCGGTGCCCTGAGATCGTGGGTGACGATATAGGCGAAGCGCTGGATTTCCTGGTTGGCCTGCATCAGGTCTTCGGTGCGCTCGTTGACGCGCTCCTCCAGGCCGAAATTCAGCGATTGCAGCTCCTCGCGCGCCCGCGACAGGTCGCGCACGTGCTGGACGATAATGAGGATTGCCCCGCCGACGACGATGGCAATCGCCAATGCGCCGCCGATCGTCACCCATTGCAGGTTGCTTGCCGCTTTGAGCTGTTCGCCGACGATTACCCGAAGGCGGTCATCGGTCTGGCTGATGAAGCCGACGAGAACGCCGCGGGCGTCGTCCATCAGCGCCTTGCCGCTATCGTTGCGCACGATCGCCAGCGCTTCCTGCATCCGGCCGGCCTTGGCGAGCGCGACCGTATTGTCGATCTCCGCCATCTTGCCGTCGACCGCCTGATCCAGCACCGGCAGCCGCTCGGCATAGTCAGGATAGTTCTGCAGCACGTCTGCCAGCCGCTTGCGCCGCTCGGGCAAGTTCTTCACCGCTTGAAAGTAGGGTGCCAGATAGCTCTCGTCATTGGTCAGCAGAAAGCCGCGCTGCCCGGTTTCGGCATCCTGGAGCGCGGTCAGCAGATCGACCGAACCGGTGCGGATGCGGCGCATCTCGGCAACCGTATCGGAATAGATGCGGTTCGCGCTCGTCAGCCAGAGCGACGTTCCGACGATACCGGCCAGAAGCAGCACGCCGAGCCCGAGCATGAAAAGCGTCGAGCGGACAAAGACGGCGTTGGAAGAGGACATGAGGATTCTCTGAAAAGGATTTTCTTAAATACAAGTGACGGAAAAGATCCCTGCGATCAACCCAATGACCGCGGGGAACCACACGATCCCACGACTATAAATGGGATTTGCGTCAATGCTTAGTCGGCTCGCCGGGAACCGAGCTTCGCGTCACCGACACCGGATCGCTGGCCGGAAAGCTGTCCTCCAGCCCTTGGTCGAGCTGCTCTTCGAGCGCCGCACGATCACCGGAAGCACGCGCGCTGCGATGCACGCTCATATCGCCGCCTTCGCTCGCGTCGACGGATGCCATCGCGCTCATCAGCGACTGCGCCTTCATGACGGCGTTCTGCCGGTTCAGCCCTTCTTCGCCGCGCATCTGTACCGAAACGACGGCGCCGTCATCGCTGACGAATTCCACGGTAAACCCGTCCTTGCCGCCTCTCGCGGCAATGATCTGCGTGCCAACGACCTGCATCAGCCTTCCTCCGTTTTGATCTCTTCATGATTTGAAACGGGACTGCCGCCGCTTGGTTCCCGCTCAGTTGCGCGCCTGCGGCAGATAGGAAATCTTCAGTTCCAGCTGCAGGCTGACGATCGGCAGCCGCTCGGAATTCTGAACCTCGATCGACAACCGCCGCTCCGGCGCCGACGGCAGCCCATCGAGCGCCATCTCCGCCAGCACATGCTTGGCCTCCTCGATTGCCGAAAACAGATCCGGAAATTCAAACGGCAGATCGGCCGCAGCCGTGCCGTCATTGTCTTGCGTCTTGAAATAAAAAGCGGACATCAGTTCCCACTCGCCTTTTGATGCATAAAGCGGGAAGTGCACTAATGGTTTCAATGCACACGGAAAAACTTGGGAGGGAGGTCAGGCGACGGCGATCTTTTCGGGATGCGAACGCGGAGCCGGATCGACATAGGCGCCCGGCTCGTTGACCGAGCGGTCGAGCAGTTTGCGGACAAGGCCGCCTGCCGCGGCCTCCGCCCCTTCGCGGCTGTAGAAATTGCCGCGCACCTGGATCGAGGCGGCAAGCAGCCGCATGAAGGCGGTGAGCAGGAGCGGCGACGGCGCCACCGGCCGGTTCCAGAACGCATCGAGCGGCTGGCGATCCGTCAGGCCATCGATGTCATAGACGGTCGAGCCCAGAACCTTGACCGGCCTACCCGCCTGCAGCGCGTTCAGCGCCGCCGTGGAATTGACGGTCACCAGCCCGCTGCAGCCACGGATGAGCAAATCGAGATTGCCGCCATCGATGAAGACCGTTCGATCCGAAACACCCGATGCCACCGCCATTTGCTCCACGTAGGAGCGCCAGTCGATCAAGCCGTTGTCCAGCGGGTGAACCTTGATCACCAGCCGGGCATCGGCCGCGGCATGTTCTGCGAAGGATCGGAGAATATGCCGGATCGCATCCTGCTGGCTATGAAACGGCGAGTGCGATCGCAGCTGATAGTCGGTCTGCAATTGGAGCGGATAGACAAAATACGGATGGCTGGCGGAGGCAACGGCGTGCACGGACCGGACGGCCTTACTGGCGGTGAACCGCGACTTGGCAAGCCGGATCGCCCACCCCGCATACTCGGCCAGCGGATGAAACAAGCCATGCCGCCGGTAGTGGGGATAGAGGAAGCTCAGGAACACGGTCGGCAGATAATACAGCATGTCGGCCGCGGCTTCCGACAGGAAGCTATGGCTGTAGCGTCTCTGCCAATCCGGTTCGCCCAGCCCCTCGCCAGCCGTCAGGATATGGTCCGGGTCGATGGGAAAGCGGGAGTTCGACGACAACCCCTCACGCTCGATGGTGACCCAATCGGGCCGCAGATGTCCCATTTCGACGGCATAGACCGCGACGCCCGCCTGCCCCGCGGCAGCGATCGCCACCTTATGATAGGGGCGCTCTTCACCGTGAACGACCAGATCGGTGATGCCGCGCTCCGCGATCAGCCGCCCGACATAGCCCTGCCAGGCAGCGAACGAACCGCGATAGTTGATGGCGCCGCCCCGTCGCCAGAAGATCGCATCGCCGGCATTGAGATTGACGCGAAGGCATTCGCTACCCGCCGCTTCCAGCTTGCGGGCCATCCGGACATAGAGGCTCGACGACGGCCCCTGCAGGAACAGGAAGACGCGCCGGTCTGCGCCAACAATGGCCCGCTCAAGCGTCAAGACGGCAACTCCTTGCTGAGGCCCGCATAGCGCAGCAACGTGCCGAGCAGATTCCAGGGTGCCTCCTCCTGCGCCGGAACAGGCCTCTGCGAATGCGCCCGTGCGCGGCCGAGCGGCACGATCACATAGTCCGTGCGCGGATCGGGGAACGGATCGGCAAACGCCTTCAGCAGCGGCGCGTGGTCACCGTAGAACAGCAGCCATACCGGCCGGTCCAGCGTATCGAGATAGTGGGCGAGATTTCCAAGCGCGTGATCGGCGCGCCTCAGGAGTTCCGTATAGATCGCTACGGGATCCGTCTCGTCCTTAACGCGTCCGGCTTCCCAGGGGCCGTGATTGGCCATCGAGGCGACGAACACGAAATTCTTAAGGTCGGGATCCTTGTCGATCTCCCGGATGACGCTCTTCGTCAGCGCCAGATCGCTGACATAGGGCCCGTCGCGCTCCGGCTTGTGGTCGAACTCATCGAGCATCATCATATGATCGAAGCCGAGCTGCGGCATCGCCTTGTGGCGCAGGAAGAACGTCCGGTCGTAGGGATGCACGAACTGTGTCTTCCAGCCGGCATTCTTCAGCTTGTTCGGCCAGACGATGTCGGCGTAGTGGCCCGCGCGCAGATAGGGATAGCTGGCGTCGATATCGACGTCTTCGGGCTGAAGGCCACTCAGCACCGCAAATTCGGTCCGCAGCGTGTATCCGCCTTCGAAGACGCTCGTCATCCGCCCCCACTGGGCCGATTGCTTGCGCAGCCGGTCGAGATTGGGAAGCTTCAGGCCCTTCACGCCGAAGTGCCGGAGATCGATGAAGGATTCCGATTGCCAGATGACGATCAGCGGCGGCGCCTCGTCGTCATCGCCATCCCAGAGATCATGCAGGGCCGATTTGATCAGCGTCGAAAGCTCGCGGACGATCTTCTCACGGCGGCGTCCGAGCCAGATGACGAAATGCAGGACGACGGATGTGAAGGTGCCGAAGCGAACCGTGTTCTTCTTGATGTCGATCGGGCCGACAACCCATTGCGTGAGACGCGAGACAGGGCCGTTGACCGGACCATAAAAGAGCGCGAACCACGGCCCGAACGCAACGAGCAGACCCAGCAATATCCAGAGGAACCGCGCGGTGTCGGGCAGGATATGCGGCTCGAAATAGAAATAGAGGCCCGTCACCCCGAAGACGTAGAGGAAAGAGAAGATCCAGAAGAAGACGTTCAGCGACGTCGCATAGAAGATCTCTTTGTATTTGAAGACATCGACGACCAGCGCGATGTCCGAGAAGACCAGCGGCTCGCGGATGAACTGGAACTTGGCGCGCGAAATGCCGGTGAAGATCACGAAGAAGCTGATGGTCGCCTGAACGCAATAGATCGGCCGCCAAGTCACGGCAAAGAAGCCGGCGAAGACGAGCGCAATCACCGGAAGGCGGGCGGCAAGATCGATAAGCGTGCGCGCCATCGGCCGCCGGACGGCATTCTTGCGGTAGACAGCAAAGGGCAAGGCCAGCCAATCGGTGGCATAGACCGCGATGCAGACAAGACTGAAACACAAGATGGTCAGCAGGATGGGGGCGTCATGAATATGCATTCTATTATGCCGTCGCAGTCAGACTAAGTACTGTTCGTATCGGCCCGGGGCGCCGGGCGTGGCTCGTGCCGCGTCTCGAATGCAATCGGCCGCATTCGCTCCTTTTGGCGCAATCGCCATCGATACCAGAGCCGCAACGCGGGCTTTATGACGGGGCCGAAGAGCGCGAGTGCCGCAAGCGACGGCGTGAAATAGACGCGCGCCTGCCGCCGCCCGATCGCCGTGACGATCCGCAGCGCAACCGCATCGGCGGACCAGGGCTTCACCTTTCCCATCAGCAATTCGGCCTGCCACGGCCGCGCGGGGAGTTCCTGCTGATATTGGGGTGTCAAAGTATCCGGCGGGTAGCAGATGGAGACCCTCACACCGCTGCCGAGCGCTTCCATCTGCAGAGCTTCGACAAAACCATCGAGAGCGGACTTCGAGGCGCAATAGGCCGCATAGCCATGGATGCCGATCAGCGCCGCGCCGGACGAAACGATCATGATCGTCCCGCGCCCGCGGCTCTTCATGCCACTATAGACCGCACGTACGGCGTTGACGGTTCCCAGCAGATTGATGGAGATCTGGCGATCGAAAAGGTCAGGCGGCAGCGTCTCGAAAGCGGCAGGATCGACAATTCCAGCAGACGCCACGAGCACATCGCAAGGGCCATTGGCGGCTTCGCATGCGGCGATGGCGCTGCTGAGTGCCACATTCGCCGTGGTATCCGCCGATACCGAAAAGACATTTTCACCGAGATCTTTTCGCGCCGCCTCGAGGCGCCCGTCATCCCGCGCGACAAGCGAAACCGCAGCACCTTGCAAGGCATAGGCCCTGGCGACTGCCAGGCCGATACCGCTGGAACCTCCGGTTACGATGACATGCATTGCATCGCCCCGCCTAAGACTTTCCCGCCGTTTGAATATCCGGCAGCAGTTGCATCATCTTTTCCATGTCGATCGAACCCAGCCCGAAGTTGCGCTCCTCAAGAGCATTCAGGCGCTTCGCCGTTGCCTGCACCGCATGCGCAATCTGCGCCTCGCTATGATTGCAGGTGATGAAGAAGCGTAGCCGGGCCAAGCCTTCGGGAACCGCCGGGTGGATGATCGGCAGCGCGTTGACGCCATCTTCCAGAAGCTCGTTCGAAAGCTGCACCGCGCGCGCCGAATCCCCGACGATGACAGGTACGACCGAGTACCCGGTCGCCAGACCCGTATCGAGCCCAGCGTCCTTGGCGAGCTGCAGGAACAGGCTGCCGTTCTTTCTGAGATTGGCCGTGCGCTGCGGCTCCCGTTCGAGGATTTCGAGGCCGGTCAGCGCAGCCGCCGCCAGAACCGGCGCCAGCCCTACGCTATAGACGAAACCGCCCGCATCCGCCTTCAGCACGTCGATCAGCGCCTGGCTGCCGGCAATATAACCGCCACAGCTCGAAGTCGTTTTCGAGAGCGTGCCCATCCAGATATCGATCTCGCGCGGATCGATGCCGTAATGTTCGAAGGATCCGCGGCCGCTCGCGCCGAGAACGCCGAGCGAATGCGCCTCATCGACCATCAGCCAGAAACCGTAGCGCGACCGAAGCTCGACAAAAGCCGGCAGATCGGCAATGTCGCCGTCCATCGAGTAAACGCCTTCGACAATGACGAGGATACGCCGGAAGTCGGAGGACAAGGTCTTCAATACGGCTTCGAGACTGGCGACATCGTTATGCTTGAAGAGGCGCCGGGCAGCGCCGGACTGTTTGATGCCGGCAAGCGCGCTGTTGTGGATGAACTCGTCGTGGATGACGAGATCCTGCGGCCCCATCAGGCAGCTGATCGCCGCGACATTGGTCAGATATCCGCTGACGAAACAGACAGCCGCGTCGACGCCATAGACCTTCGCAAGTGCCTGTTCCAGTTCCACATGAACCGGACGCTCCCCGGCGACAAGGCGGCTTGCGGATGCCGAGATACCGAACCGGTCGATCGCTTCCTTGGCCCGCTGGTTGACCAGCGGATCGGTGTTGGTCGCGAGATAGTCGTAGGAGGCGAAATTGGCGAATTCCTGGCCGGACATCACCGTGGTCGCGCCGGCCGCACGGTCATGCGAACGGTAGAACGGATTGTCGATGCCGACCATCTGCGCACCGACCTTCTGCGCCACCACCCGCTTGTATTCAGGAAGCTCGTCGAACTTCACGGCCTGGCGGATCGCCTGCACCGGTTGCCGGTTCATGCGCGCCATGCGGTTCCGCCCGGAGGATTCGTTGGCATGGCGCATCTGATCCAGCAGACCCGCCCTGCGGCCGCTATCCTGTCCGTTGCCGTTCGAGCTCTCTGTCATGTCAGCCTGCTGATCTCTGAGCCGCTCCAGAGTGTGTCTGGATCAGCTGAGTGAGAATTTTGTCGCCGCCCGCATCGGCTTCGGTATCGCCGCCACCGGCCCGGCTCGCAACACGCTCTCGAAGGCGCGCGACGACGTCTCCGACCGTGGTTCCATCGCTTATACCGCTCAGCGGAATGTCGAAGCCCGTCTTCTGCTGGAAGCTCATCCCGAGCTCCATCGCCATCAGGCTGTCGAGGCCGATATCCTTGAGCACCTTGTCCGGGGTAATCCCGTCCTCCGTCACGCGCAGGATCGCGGCAATCTCGGCCGCGACGAGCTTGTGCAGAAGCGCCTGGGACTCGTCCGCCGACTTGCCAGCGATCATCGCTTCGAGATCGACGGTTTCGCTATCGCTTGCGGCCTGGTTGCTGCCCGCCTGACGCATGATCGTCTCGAACAGCGACTTGCTGGCGATCGGCAGCATTCGGGCTGCCGTCCAGTCGACTTCCGCGATCATCACGGCCGCCTCGGCAATGCTACCCTGATCGGCCATCATGTAGCGCTCGACCTGCTCCAGCGCGTCGCCCGCCTTGAGGGCCGATTTGCCGATGCGCTTCGAGAGCACGTCGTTGACCTCGGCGTTGCGCGCCAGATAGCCCTTGTCCGCGATCGCGCCGAAGCCGATAGCCAGGCCCTTGCGGCCGGCAAGGCGGCGCTCGCGGGCCAGACCTTCGAGATAGCCGTTGGCGATGACGTAATTCGCCTGGCCCGGATTGCCGAGCATGGTCGTTGCCGATGAGAAGAGCAGGAAGAGATCGAGATCGTCAGCTGCGGTCAAGCGGCTCAGGATCTCCGCGCCACGGACCTTTACGTCGACCACCGGACGGTTGCGTTCCGCAGACAGGTTCGACAGCAGCGCATCGTCGAGGACCATCGCCGCGTGAACCACGCCCTTCAACGGGCCCTTGGCGCGCAACTCGCCGAGCAAGGCACAAACCGCGTCCTCATCGGTAATGTCGCAGGCATGGACGCTTGCCGTCACACCCTTTTTCGCCCAGTCGCCGATCGCCTTGCGGGTCTCGTCGTCAGCGATGCCCTTGCGGGTGCAGAGCGCGATCTTTCTCGCCCCCTTCGAGACAAGCCAGGCTGCCGTCGCAAGGCCGAAGCCACCGATACCGCCGGCCACGAGATAGACACCATCCGCATCGAATGCGACCGGTTTTCCGGGTGGCAAGAGAACGCTGTCGGTGCCGATAACAGGGGGCTGGACGACGATCTTGCCGATATGCCCGGCATTCTGCATCAGGCGGAAGGCATTGCCGATTTCGTCATAGGCAAAGGCCCGATAAGGGATCGGAACAAGCTTGCCCGCGGAGAACAATTCGCCGATCTCTGTGAAGATGCGTTTCGTCAGCTCCGGCACATTCACCAGCAGCTGGTCGGCATCGATGCCGAAATAGCTGATGTTGCGCCGGAAGGGGCGCAGGCCGATCTTGCGGTCGGAATAGTAATCGCGCTTGCCGAGTTCGAGGAAGCGCCCGAAGGGCTTCACCAACTCGAGACTGCGTTCCATCGCTTCGGAGAACAGCGAGTTCAGGACGAGGTCCACGCCCGCACCATCCGTGACATCGCGGATCGCCGATACGAAATCGAGCGAGCGCGAGTCGAAGACATGATCGGCGCCGAGCGTTTCCAGGAAACGCCGCTTCTCGACCGTGCCCGCCGTTGCGATGATCTTCGCGCCCTTCAGTTTGGCGATCTGAACCGCTGCGAGACCGACACCGCCGGCAGCGCCGTGAATGAGAATAGTCTCACCGGGCTGGATGCGGCCAAGCTCCACCATGGCGTAATAGGCGGTCAGGAACGCGACGGGAACCGTGGCGGCCGCCACGGTGTTCATGCGCTCCGGCAATCTGGTCACGCCGTCCTGGCGGACGCGGACATGTGTCGAGAACGCCGCCGGGCCGATGCCCATAACCTTGTCACCCACCGAGAGCCCGCTGACGCCGGCGCCCAATGCCACCACACGGCCGGCGAATTCCATGCCGATGGTCGCACCGGCAAAGCCGTCCTCGAGCGCCTCTTCGGGCAGAACGCCCATCGCCCACATGACGTCCCGGAAATTGAGACCGGTCGCCTCGACAGAAACAACGATCTCACCGGCAGCGGCAACAGGAACGTCGCACGCCTCCCATGCCACGCTATCCAGGCGGCCAGCGGAGTGCTGACGGATCGTCGCCGTGGCATAATCAGCGGTATTCCGGGCAACCGAAGCCGCCGGACCCGTCGCCGCACGCAGTTCACGCACCTCGCCGCTTGCGCGGTCGAGCAGCCATTCCCGGTTTTCCGTGGCCAACGTCAACAGAGAGGCCAAAACGCCCGAAAGCCGGGCGTCATCCGTCTCGGCATCGATCAGGTGCACATCGAGGAATTCATACTCGTTCTGCAGGACACGCGCGAAGGTCCAGAGACCGGCATTGGCCGCATCGGCCCCTTCATCCGTCAACGGCGATCCACCGGGCGCCACGACGATCAGCTGGACGCGGACCGAACCCGCAACCCGCGCGGCCAGCGCTTCGGCAAAGACGCGGAACGTTTCGAGACGTTGCTGCGAGGCGCTGGACGCCGTTTCGCCTGCCGCGCGAGCAGCAAAATAGATTGCGCGAACCGTGTGCCCTTCGAACGCCGCCAGGGCGTCCGCATAGACGAGATCGGACGCACCGCCCGGCACAGGAAGCGTCGCCATGCCGTCCAGAGATATCCGTCTCTCGGCATCGCCGAAGACCAGCACCGGCGCTGCGCTCGCGTTCCCCTGAGCAGGCGTCTTCGCAACAGCTTTCGATTGCGCCAGAAGCGAAATCAGGCGCCCCTCGGGATAGCCCGTCTCCTCCGCCGCGACCTGCGAGAAGCCGAGCGAGCGGATTGTTTCCTCGATCTGATTGACCGTGGAAAGCCTGCCGATCGGGAATTCCGGCGACTGGCTGCCGGCGAACCAGTCTTCGGCGAGGCCGAAGACGAAATCGTTGAAGGCGGACGGCGCGCGATCGGCGAAAACCAGCGATGCGCCATGAGAGGCCGCACGCCGCACAAGCGCCTGCATGGCTTCGTTGCCCATCAGGAACTGCTGGCTTTCATCGCCAGCGCAAACGATGAGATCGGCGGCCGGATGATCCGCGAGCCGTTCTGGATCGGCGATCAGTACATTGGCATCGGCCTCGAACGCGATCTGCAGGGCGCGGCGGGTGTTTTCGCGCGGCTCGGCGATGATCAGCGACGCGCCTCTCTGTGCAGCGAGCTGCGCAAGCTTGCGGCTGAAGGCGGCCGAAAGCGAACCGGCCTCCAGGATGTAGCGGGCGGCGCCATCCGGCAGAAGCTGCGTCACCATCTGTTCGGAAGCAGCCTGCCGGCGCACGCTCAAAGGCGCATGAACGAGAATATGATCGAGCGTCGCATCGCTCGATGACGCAAACCCGAGCGCATCGCCACCGGCTTTCAGAACCGCAACCCGCTCCAGGGCATCGCGATGTGTATTGTTAATCAGCACCGCCTCGGCAATACGGCCAGAATCTTCGCCGTAGAGCTCCCGCAGCACTTCCGCGACCGGCGGCAATGTTAACTCCGGCACCACGCGCCATTGTCCGTCTTCCGACGAAGCAAGCCCGGCATCTTCGAGGCTGAACAGGCAGCTCGTCAGGAACGAGCGGAACGCCGCATCGCCGGGCATCTTGGCGATGGAGCCACCACTCCCGGCAATCGACAAGGCGATCTCGTGACATGCACGATAGACTGCGGCATCCAGCAGCAGCGTCGCGTTGTTGAGCTCGCCCGCGCCTGCCGCCGCAAACTCCGCGAGCCCGCGTACACCAGCCTCATACGCGAACAAGGAGGACGGAACGCTTTCGTAGTGGAACGCGACCGAATCCAGCGTGTGGTGGCGGCGCAGATAGGTCCTGCGGAAACGGCAGTCGTCGAACGCCGCGACCTGCAGGCCTGCGGCATCGAACATCCGGAAATGCACCTTGATCGAGTTCTGGCTGAAGCGCTCGATCGAGATGATCGCCTTGACGATCGGCTGCTCGGAGCGCGTCACCCGTACCGTTCCGAACCGAACGGGAATGTAAGGTGCACCTGCCTGGTCGCCGGAAAGCTGATCGAACAGCGCCACCAGACCGTGGAACGCCGCATCGACAGACATCGGATTGAGTCCGTAGCGCATGTAGCGATGCGCAGCCGGGGTCGCCTTCTTGAGATCGACCTCGATCGTTCCGTGCCCGAAAGCCACGGCCTTCGACAGTAGCTGGAAGCGCGGGCCATATTGCAGGCCGAACCGCTCTGCTGTCTCGTAGGTTTTGGCCGCACTCAGGACCGTCGTGACTTCACCGGCAACCCGCGCCGCGGGCTCTTCGGCCTGCGCTTCAATGGTCTTGCGAGCCCTGGCGACCGCATGGACCGTCCAGTCGTCATTGCTCAACCGTTCGCGGGAGCGGATCTCGATATTGCCGGTCTCCGGCGAAAGCACCGTCGAAAGCTCGGCGATGCGATCTGTGCGCAGTTCGAGCGGGCGCACGATTTCAAGATTGCCCAGCTCTACGGCATCAACCCCATAATATTGCTGGGCCGCAGTGACCGCGATTTCGATGAAACCGCTTCCCGGCATGATCGCCTTCGAGTCAACGACATGTTCGGCCAGATCAGGCACCAGATGGGCATCGAGATGGTTCTTCCAGCTCGAACCGTTTGGATCCGTGCGCCAGCCGAGCAGGGTATAGGGAACCTTCTGGTCCCGGCCGAAAACATCGATCTCATCCGTTGTCGTCTGCGGACGCAGCTCGGTATTTTCAAACGGCAGAGACGGCAATCGGACAAAGGCGTTGCGCGCACCGGCACTCCGCGACTTCAGCGGCGACACACCATGGGCAAACGCCCGCGCAAACGACTGCGAGACCGGATCGCGGCCGGTGCCGCTCTCGCGCAGGAGTGTTGGGATGACGGCCGCCTTGTAGGAGATGCCCTTTGCAACATCCGCCACGTAATTCGACAGGATAGGCCGCGGTGAAATCTCGATGAACAGGTTGCAGCCGGCATCCATCGCCGCCTCGCAGGCATCCTTGAACAAGACGGGATCGCGCACGTTGCGCCACCAATAGCCAGCATCCAGCACCGCGCCGTCTTCGCGCCGGCCGGTAACCGTAGAGAAAAACGTGCCGTTGCCCTGATCCGGTTCGATATCCGGCAAGTCATCAAGGAAGGCGTCTTTCGCACGATCGATGATCGGGTGATGAAACGGGTAATTGATATCGAGTACGTGGGCGACGATCTGCGCCTTGCGCGCAGCGTCGCGGAACGCAAGCACCTCCTCGGACGGGCCGGATATCGTGACTGAATTCGCTGCGTTGATCGCGGCGATGCAAATATTGTCGAGATGGTTGGCCTTGGCAAAAGCCGCAGCTGCCTCGGCGCTGAGCACGACGGCGGCCATCTTGCCTTCACCGGCCAGCAGATCCTGGTGCTGAGAGCGCTTGGCGACGATCGCCACAGCCTCGGCAGCCGTCAGCGCCTTTGCCGCATAAGCGGCCGCGATCTCGCCGACGGAGTGGCCGAAAACGGCAGCAGGCTTGACGCCCTGAGAAAACAGGCAATCGGAGAGCGCTGCCTGCACCGCAAACAGCAGCGGCTGCGCGATCTTCGTATCTGCAAGGCGCTGAGGCAGGTCCTCGGCAAACAACAGATCCGTGAGCTTTTCGCTGATATAATATTCGAACAGGGCGCTGAACGACTGGAAACACTGGCGGAAATGAGCGTTGTGGCGATAGGCATCTACCCCCATTCCGGGCCACTGAGATCCGTTTCCAGAGAAGACGAAAGCGACCTTGACCGTCTGGCCGGGCACTTCACCGCGTTCGCCGGACGTCTGCTCGCCGTCGAGATAGGCTTCCAGGGCAGCAAAGACGGCCTCGCCATCCTTCGCTTTCACGGCAAAGCGATGGCGCATTGGCTCGCGATTTGCGGATGCGGACGCGATAATCTGGCGCGTCTCCTTGGTATCGGCACTTTGCAGGCGCTCGCGATAATCCTCAAGGAGCGTCTGCAGTGCCGTCTCGGTGTGCGCGCTCGCCATGAAGATGACGTTGTCACCCCTGGCCTGCGGCTCCGGAGGAGCGACCGGATCGGGATCGCTGATGACGACGTGAGCGTTCGTTCCACCGAAACCGAACGAGTTGACACCGGCAAAACGCGGCGTTCTCGCCGGCATCAGTTCGATGCCCGACGTGTTGACCCTGACATTCA
This sequence comes from Rhizobium sp. 21-4511-3d, assembly GCF_053522545.1. Lineage (NCBI taxonomy): Bacteria > Pseudomonadati > Pseudomonadota > Alphaproteobacteria > Hyphomicrobiales > Rhizobiaceae > Rhizobium > Rhizobium sp. 21-4511-3d. Next base: position 16,450 of record NZ_JBNWCF010000005.1, read on the forward strand.
GCGATTCAAAGTCGATATCTTCATTCGTCCGCTCAATGTGGAGTGTCGCCGGCAGGAAGTTGCCTTCCAGCGCGAGCACCGCCTTGACAAGGCCGAAGAGGCCGGATGCCGGCTCTGTATGACCGATATTAGACTTGATCGAGCCGATTGGAACAGGCGCGCGGCGGTTCTTGCCGATAACACTGCCGATCGCCCAGACTTCTGCCGGATCGCCAACACGCGTGCCGGTTCCATGGCCCTCGATGAAGGCGATGCGATTCACGTCAATATTGCCGCCTTCATAGATGGAACGCAGCAACGCGGCCTGCGCATCGCGCGACGGCAGCGAAATGCCGTTCGTGCGGCCGGACGAATTGACACCAGCGGCATGCAGACGCGCATAGCTCCGGTCCTTTTCGCGCAGCGCCTTGTCGGTACGCCGCAGCACTAGGACAACGCCGCCCTCGGCGCGGACATAGCCGTGGCCATTGGTATCATAAGCGCGACAGAGCCCTTCGGGCGACAGCATACGCGCCTGCGCAAAGCCGACGAAGGACAGCGGATGAGCAAGCAGATTGACGCCGCCGACGATCGCCGTGTCGATATCACCGCGATCGAGCGCCCGCATCGCCTGATCGAGCGCCACCAGCGAAGATGAGCATGCGGTATCGATAGTCATACTCGGACCGCGAAGCCCGAAAATATGCGAGATGCGGTTCGAAACGATCGACAGCGTGTTGCCTGTCATGAAATAGGGGCTGCCCGCAGCAGGATCTTCGACCGCCAGGTTGCCGTTATCAAGGCTGGACGCGCCGATATAGACACCGACCTGCTCGCCCGCCAAGGTTGACGCCGGAAGGTTGGCATCCTCAAGCGCCCGCCAGACCAGATCGAGCAGGATGCGCTGCTGCGGATCCATCTGAGTAGCCTCGCGCTGCGAGAGCCCGAAAACGGCTGGATCAAAATGATAGATATCGTCGAGCACGCCGGCCGCGAATGAGTATGTCTTGCCCGGGAGACCCTGCGTCGGATGCCAGAAGCGCCCAAGCTCCCACCTCTCGGCCGGGATCTCGCTGACGGTGCACTTTCCATCCTCGAGAACTTGCCGCAGCGCCTCTATCGAAGAGGCCCCGGGAGCAATACTTGCGCGTCCGATAATTTCAGTAGTCATAGGCACCCGGTGTCGTTGTGTAACAGCAGTCGGCAGGGGGCGTGCGTAAATGCCACACAAGCAGACATCACAAAAGATGCCCCTTGTCATCTCAAAAATCGCATCTCTGGTTGTGTTCCCCTGAATTTTGACGGGGCAGGACAACCAACCAAAAGAGAACGAAGATAAGACCGAAACATCGTCCGGCCTCAGCAAGATTTAACGAAGAACAGCCTCGACTAAAGATCCATTCCTATTCATTGAAATTGTTATAAATCGACGCACTCTGCGCAGCAATGGCAACAGGCTGCCCAACGATACCTAGGAACATGCGTATATCGACGGACGGATGGCGCGAAATATAGACGACGTCCCGGTTTTTCACTGGGAATGTCTGGCCAACAATCAGGCTGTCCGGATGGCTCATATCGAAGCGATAAACGATCGGATAACGGCCGACGCTATCCGGTGCCATACCCTTGGCCAGCAGATCATGGAACCGTTGGCTGCCCAGCAGACTCATGACGACATCAGGCTCTTCGTAGCGGAATACGAAATAGCCCTTCGCATCGGTAGCCAGATCGTTACCACCGCGGCCGAGTGCAACCGCCTCCAGCAAATTCAGGTCATTCGCACCGAAATTGATGCGCGCGTTGAGATTTGCGGATCCGAGAATGGTGAAGGTTCGCGGATCCTGCGATACGAAGATCTGGTCGCCCGGCTGGACGTAAATGTCTTCCGACGGGTTCTCGATGATCGACTGGAGCAGCGCGGTGCCCGTCTTCTTGCCGCGCACCAGCGTGACATAGGCTTCATAGGGCTGAGCCCTTGATCCACCGGCTTTCGCCAGCACTTCTGTGATCTTTTCGCTGACGAGGCTCAGCGGCACCTGAGACGGCTTACCGACGGCGCCAGAGACAGTAACGTTTCGCGAGGCGGTGCTCACGCTGGTGACGATAACGTCAGGCTCGACAGCCTTGTTCGCCAGCGATGCGAGGATCGCCTTGCGCGCTTCCTCCAGCGTCTTGCCGGCAAACTTCACGGATCCCGCATAGGGGATGGCAGCCATGCCGTCCGGCTGGACGACGATATCGAGATTGGTCTGCTTCGATTCGGTTGTCGAAAAGAGGCCGTCGCTGCCGGCTTCGAAGATCGACACCTTCAGATGATCGCCAATACCGATGACCACGCGGCCGACGCCGCCACCAATGCCGAAGCGGCGGTTGAGTGCAGTCGCAACATAGTTGGAAACGAGCGTCGCCGAGCGGCTGTCCACATCGACGATATCGAAAACTGCGGCGTTCCGGCGGCCGACCTCGGCAGCAGAACGGCCGGCATCCTTGTTGATGGTATCGGCAAGGGGACCCTGGGCAGGCACAGCCTGACACCCGGCCAAGGCCAGGCAGATCAATACAGCACTCGATCGAACCAATTGCTTCCCCTCATTCGCCGCGAAAACTCTCTTTTGAGTTGCCGCCGCCAAGCCATTGCAAGATTCCTTTTGGAATCCTGCAAAGCACAATGAGCGCCCTACAACAAGCTGACCGTGCAATCAGATCCCAAAAAAATCACAGCTGCGTTATCTGTGCCATAAACCAGTAATTGCTTGGATAGACACACACAAGCTCGCCGGAAAATATCTACAAATTGAGTTAAAGGCGCTTTAAAACCCGCAGAGCGTGCGAAACCGTACGGAGATTGCAGCAAACAATCACTACCCGTTTTCAACGAACATTTCAGACTTCGATGATATTGCTATGTCTTATCAGGGGTGAGGAAATGTGAATGCCGGGGTTCTTTCGCAGCCGTGCCGGACGGCAGTGTCTATCGGTCATGATGCTCGGGGGCGTCCTCTGGCTCCTCGGAATCCTGTTGGAATTCGGCGATGGCCTCTCGGCCTTTGTGCAGATGTTCGATGATTACGGCGCCGAAAAGCTTGTGCTTGCCTTCGTCATCGCCGGCGCCATGAGCTTCATCTATTCGATCCTGCGCATTGCCGATCTTCGCCGCGAGATGGAGCTGCGCGCCGCCGCGCAGTTCAAGGCCGACTGGACCGCCACCCACGATCACCTGACCAAACTGCCGAACCGCTATGCCTTCGAGCGCAAGAAGCTCGCCCGCCCGGACGCTTCGGACGAGGAGCATAACGCGGCGGCCCGCAACGTCACCGTCTTCTCGGTCGATCTCGACGGCTTCAAGAAGGTCAACGATCTCGTCGGCCACAAGGGCGGCGATATCCTGCTGATCGAGGTGGCGCGACGCATCTGTTCGCTTGGCAATGCCGATTGCGTCTACCGCTTCGGCGGTGACGAATTCGTCATCATCGGCGCCGGCATGACCGAAGAGCGCGAGAAGCATTTCGCCCGCGTGCTGATCCAGGCCGTCACAAGACCGATCAGCATCGAAGGCCTTGCCGTCGAAGTCGGCGCCAGCGTCGGCTACGAGCGCTGGACCGAAGGCAGCGAACCGCTTGAGAACGCCGCCCACCGCGCCGATCTGGCGATGTATGAGGCGAAGTCACGCGGCCCGAACCATGCGCTCGCCTTCGAGGCATCGATGCAGGACAAGGTCGCCGAACGCGCCTCTCTGGAGACGAAGCTGCGCACCGCCATCCAGCAGAAGGCCATCCGTCCCTTCTATCAGCCACTGATCGATCTGAAGACCGGCGATATCTGTGGCTTCGAGGCGCTGGCCCGCTGGAGCGACGATACCGGCGTCAACATCCCTCCCCCCGTCTTCATCGGCATTGCCGAGGAAACCGGGATGATTACCGAGCTCTTCGAGAACCTGCTGTCGCAGGCCTGCCGCGACGCGCTCGGCTGGCACGCCCATATCGTCCTCTCCTTCAATATCTCTCCGGTGCAGATGGAAGACCGGCTGCTCGCCTCGCGCATCCTGAAAGTGCTCGCCGCCTCCGGCCTGCCGCCGGAAAGGCTCGAGATCGAGATCACCGAGAATGCCCTCATCCAGGACCCGGCGATCGCCGCCGTCATCCTCGACGAACTGCATGCGGCAGGCGTCCAGATCGCGCTGGACGATTTCGGCACCGGCTATTCCAGCCTCGCCCAGCTTGCCCGCTATCGCTTCGACAAGATCAAGATCGACAAGAGCTTCGTCGCCACCTACCAGGAAGACGAACGCCAGGAAAAGATCGTCCGCGCCATGCTCGGCCTCGGCCACAGCCTGAATATCAAGACGACCGCAGAAGGCATCGAGGAACACAGCCAGCTCGGCTACCTGACCCGCCTCGGCTGCGACATTGGCCAGGGCTACCTCTTCGGCAAGGCGATGCCGGCGGATCAGGCTGCGGCGTTTATCGAAGAGCGGATGCAGACGCTGTCGGCGGCGGGTTGAGGCTCCCTGGGAGCCACCATCTTTCCCTTAGCCAAGCCAAATTTTCAACTGTCGAAACGAGGCTTTCGGTATTTGCCCCCCATAGCCGTGAGCCTGCGAAGCATTTCATCAACACTGATGGAAAAGAGTTGGCGCATATATCGAAGGCGATACTTGAGCGAATGCCCGAGCTTGCGAAGTCTCCTGTCAGTCTTTGTGCGAAGGCGCCGTCTTCCCCACGGCGTTTGAGCGCGCAAATTGAGATAGAAGTCCTTTTCTGGATGCTGGCACTCGACACTATCAGGTTTCACGTGAATGAAGTGCACGATCACCGCGTCAGCGAAGTCGTTCCCTCTCTGGGCGTTCCAAATCCACTCAAGTGACAACACCCGGCCCGTCGACAGGACGTTCAGGACATCCTGATCCATGAATGTATAGTTGTTGATATGCAGTAGCTCGATCGCTTTTCGCGTAAGCCCTTCATTTCGCCACTTCTTTACATCAAGGACCAGAACGCCGGAGTTAAAATAAAGCTCATCGTCATTCCGTCCCAAACGACGATTCAGCTTCGCGCCACCAACCGTGCAGCACGCTGCCACGAGATTATCTTGGAGGTCGGTCTCGAAAAGATGCGAGATGTCGCCTTTTACGATAACGTCGGCGTCCAGATAGACGATACGTTCGCAGGTTTCATCGACAATCTCGGGCATGAGCAGACGGCCGTAGATGGACCGGCTCCAATATGACGTCGTTTTGAGATTCTCAATTCGACCCGCCATTTCCTTCGTCATGTCGACAAAGGTTACTTCTCGATCCGCGGCCGCAGCAATATTGGCTTTGTCAGCCTCTGTAAGACCATCGGCAAGTATCCAGAACTGAACAGCACCGACATTTCCGAACTGATGAACCGATCGTAGCATGACACCGGCGAGTTCAACATAATTTCTATCTATACAGCATGCGAGAATCATCAGGACGCTTCTAAATTGAAAATATTCCAGCGAGGCCGCTACCAAAGAGAGCGTAGAGATGTCAATTCCCGAGTTCAGGGCATGGCAGATCAAGCAGCGGCGTTTATCGACGAGCGGATGCAGACGCTGTCGGCGGCGGGTTGAACCGCTCGCGCTCGGGCCTATCTCGACTGGCATGGCGCTCGGAATAGCAATCGGCACTGCGCTAGGCGCAGCTGTCGGCCCCTTGATCTTCGAAGATACCGCAATCGGCATCGCCGTCGGCATTGCGCTTGGCGCGGTGGCCGGAGGCTTTGCGCGAAAGCACAAATAGCAAAACCGGCCGGTGCCGGCGGTCAATTCCGATAGCGTCTTTGATTGGAGAAGATTGGTAGCGGGGGGCGGAATTGAACCGCCGACCTCAGGGTTATGAATCCTGCGCTCTCACCAACTGAGCTACCCAGCCACAACTCGAACAAGCCATTCGCAAAGCGCTCGGCCCGTCGGTGAGCGGGTTATTAAGAGCGTCTCGGCTTTGTGTCAAGCACATGAAAGAGAAAAAGGCTGCACCGCAGCATCGCCTTTCCCAAGAATTTTATGCAGCCACCGGCTGGCTCAGAAGTGCCTTCAGCGAGGCCTCGGCGGCGGGCTCGCGTTCGGAGCGCTCGATGAAGCCGCCGCCGAAAACGCGGGCGTCGTCGCCGGGCGCGGAATAGAGCGCGCAGGCCTGGCCGGGCGCGATGCCGGCTTCGCCGACGGTCAGATCGACATAGATGCCCGAGGCGTCGGCACGCAGAACGGCGGGCTCCGGCACGCGGGTGGAACGCACCTTGGCATAACAGGCAAAGCCTTCGCCGGAGGCCGCCTGGAGAAGCTCCTCATCGCCCAGCCAGTTGACGTCGCGCAGATAGACGCGGTGCGTTTCCAGCGCTTCCTTGGGGCCGACAATGACGCGGCGCGAGCGGGCGTCGAGATAGACCACATAGAGCGGCTCGCCGGTGGCGACGCCAATGCCGCGGCGCTGGCCGATCGTGTAATGCAGGATGCCGTCATGCTGGCCGAGCACGCGACCGTCGAGATGGACGATCTCGCCGGCCAGCGCCGCATTCGGCTTCAGCTTGTTGATGACATCGGAATACTTGCCCTGCGGCACGAAACAGATGTCCTGGCTGTCGGCCTTCTTGGCAACGACGAGGCCCATCTCTTCGGCGAGCTTGCGGGTTTCGGCCTTCGGCAGGCCGCCGAGCGGGAAGCGCAGATAGTCGATCTGCTCCTGCGTCGTCGCAAACAGGAAGTAGCTCTGGTCACGATCGGCATCGGCCGGGCGGTAAAGCGCGCGGCGGCCGGGATTGCCGGGCGCCGGATTGGGCCGCGAGCGGATATAGTGGCCGGTCGCCAGCGCATCGGCGCCGAGTTCCTTGGCGGTCTCGAGCAGATCGGCGAACTTGACCGTCTGGTTGCAGGAGACGCAGGGGATCGGCGTCTCGCCGGCGACATAGCTTTCCATGAACGGATTGATGACCGTGTCGCGGAAGCGCTTTTCGTAATCGAGCACATAATGCGGAATGCCGAGCGTCTCGCAGACGCGGCGCGCGTCGTCGATATCCTGGCCGGCGCAGCAGGAACCGGCGCGGTGGACGGCGGCACCGTGATCGTAGAGCTGCAGGGTGATGCCGAGCACATCGTAGCCCTGGTGTTTCAAAATCCCGGCCACGACGGAACTGTCCACGCCGCCGGACATGGCGACGACGACACGGGTGTCTTCGGGCTTCTTGTCAAAATCCAGTGTGTTCACGAGGTACTGCCAACTCTGCGCTCAGGAAATACGATTGTAGCGATCCGTGCCTTGCCCTGCAAATGCCGCGGATTGTGCTGCCGCCGGCGGGGTCGGCCGCCGGTCTTTCATTGGCGCTGGATATAGAAAGGAACGCCCCGTCACGCAAGGGGCGCGTAGAACGGCCTCACTCCGCTGCCTGCCTGCGCGGCACACCGTTGCCGCCATCCATCACCGCCCTCACCTGCGGCAGCGCATGCGGATAGTCCTGCTGGATGAAATCGATCAGCTTTTCGCGGATTTCGCAGCGCAGGTCGAAGGTGCGGCCGGAATTGGAAGCCGACGCGAGGATGCGGATTTCCATCACGCTCTCCTTGAAATCGGTGACGGCGACATTGACCACCCGCTTGTCCCAGAGTTTCGAGGCGGCCAGGATCTCCTCCACCTTCCTGCGGATGACGGGCACCGGCACGCTGTAATCGAGATAAAGCATGACATTGCCGATCAGCGAGGCGCTTTCGCGGGTCCAGTTCTGGAAGGGGTTCTCGATGAAGTAGCTGAGCGGCAGGATCAGCCGCCGCCAGTCCCAGATCTTCACGACGACATAGGTGGAAGTGATCTCCTCGACATTGCCCCACTCGCCCTCGACGAGCAGCGCATCGTCAATGCGGATCGGCTGGGTGATGGCCAGCTGGATGCCGGCAAACAGGTTCTTCAGCACCGGCTGCAGCGCCAGACCAACGACGATACCGGCGACACCGGCCGACGCCAGCAGGCTGACGCCATACTGCTTGACGGCATCGAAGGTCATCAGGCAGGAGGCGATCGCCACCATGACGATCAGGAGATCGGCGATCCGCTCGATGATGCGCGACTGCGTCACGTGCTTGCGGGCAAGGAGATTGTCCTCGGCATCCAGCTTGAAGCGCCGGAGATAGACGGTCATCCAGATATGCTTGGCGGTCCGCGCCATTGCCGCAACGAGAATGATGAAGGCGATCAGCAGGATGTGGCGCAGCGTCGAGGCCTGGTATTCCGTCAGCGGCGAGACGGTGGCGGCGAAGGACAGCGCCGCCGTCAGGATCGCCAGCCGCGCCACACGCTCCAGCCGTGAAACCATGGAGCGCCAGAAGAGATCCCGCCCGGCAACGATGCGTGTCAGCAGGCGGAAGGCGAGCCGGTGGATGAAGAGCGCCAGCGCCACGACGACGGCAAAGATGACGATGCTTGCCAGCCAGTCCGGAAGCCAGAAGCCTTGGGCGCGAATTTCGTTCACAAGGTCGGTCATGCCCCGGGAGCTAGGGTGCAGCGCAGCATAGAAAAGAGCCGGAGATCAAAAAGACTGCTCCGGCTCCGTCCGGCCATTCAATTGTCGAGGCAGGGATCGGCGAAGAGGAAGCCCTTCAGAGCGCCCGACAGCGTCTTCAGGCTGACGACGATCCAGATCATCGCAAGTGCTGCAACCAGCGCTGCGCCAAGCCAGGTCAGCAGCGGAAATGCGAGAAGCTGGCCAAGGCGCAGGGTAGCGACCGCATAGACCCCGATCGGGAAGGTAAAGGCCCACCAGCCGAGATTGAAAGGCAGTTGGCCGCCGCGGGCATGGCTTGCCGTCGTGGCAATGGCGATCGCCAGCCACCACAGCCCGTAGCCCCAGAGAAGCACGGCGCCGAGCAGGCTTGCACCGGCCATGGCGGAGGCCAGGTCGCCAAGCCCTCTTGCCGCCAGCACGCCGCCGCTATTGGCGGCAAAGAGTGCGAGGCCGAAGGCGCCGGTGCCGATCGGGCCCAGAGCGAGAAACCCTGTTGCACCCATGCTGGCCGGCGGCAGCTTGTGCAGCGCCATGCGCAGGAAGAGGATGACGAGGATACCAAGCGCCAGCGGCACCGAGCATGCCCAGAGCACATAGCTGGTGAACAGCATGGTGAACTGCGCGCCATCTCCCGCAAGATGCGGGATCAGCAGCGCGCCGCTGCCTGCGGTGACCTCCGAGGCAACGACCGGCAACAGCCAGACGCCGGTCATCTCATGGATCGCGTGCTGCTGGCGCGTGAACATCGCAAAGGGGATCGAGAGGCCTGCCACAACAGCCAGCACCGCATCGAGCCACCAGAGCGCTTGCGCGATCTCGATCGCAGTCTCGCCCATCAGCGGCACGCCGAAGATCACGAAGCCGTTGATGATGGTGGCAAGCCCCATGGGAATACAGCCGAAGAACATCGACAGAACCGGATGATTGAGGACGCGCCGGGCATCCGCGGGGTAGAGAACCCATTTCGCGGCATAGATCGCGGTCAGCGCCGCAAAGAGCAGGATGTTCAGGAACCACAGCACCTCGCCGACGCCGTAGAGCGCGGGGACTGACGGAAACTGCGCCAGACAGACACCAAGGATCCCGGTGCCCATCGTCGCCGCAAACCAGTTGGGGGTGAAATGGCGGATGATCCGCAGGCCTTCGCTGGAGATACCGTCGGTTTCGATTTTCATGAGAATGGTCATGCCGCTTGCCTCGTCTTTCTGGCATCACGAATAAACGTCTCAATTAATCGCTTCCAACGAATTGTAATTGTCATTTCATTCGATAAAATCGAACATATGACCTTGGAGCAGCTCCGCATCTTCGTCGAAGTCGCCGCCCGCCAGCATGTGACGCGGGCTGCAGAGCATCTGAACATGACGCAATCGGCCGTCAGCGCCGCGATCACCGCGCTGGAAACGCGCCATGGCGTGACGCTGTTCGATCGCGTCGGCCGCTCGATCGTTCTCAACCAGACCGGCCAGCTGTTCCTGAAAGAGGCGCAGCAGGTATTGGCGAGCGCCCGGGCGGCTGAAGCGGCGCTGATGGATCTCTCGGGCCTGATGCATGGCGAGCTGTCGATCGCCACCAGCCAGACGGTCGCCGCCCACTGGCTGGGCCCGAAGCTCGCGGCCTATCGCAGCCGCTATCCCGGCATCAGGCTCAATGTCGGAATCGGCAATACGGCGGACACAGCCGATGCGGTGATGAACGGCAAGGCGGAGATCGGGTTGATCGAGTGGCGGGAGGAGAGGCGCGGCGTCTTGGCCCGGCAGGTGGCGATCGACGAGATGATCGTCATCGTCGGCCGCGATCACCCCTGGGCAGATGGCAAGCCGCGCCATGTGGGCGATTTCAAACAAACGTCCTGGGTGGTGCGCGAGGCGGGATCCGGCACCCGCCACGCCTTCGAGAGCATGATCGAGGCGAAGGGCATGACGCTTTCGGCGCTCGACGTGGCGCTGATGATGCCCGCCAACGAGCCGATCATCGGCGCCGTCGAGGCGGGATTGGGCGCGACGCTGATGTCGCGCAGCATCGCAGCGCCGTTTCTGAAGAGCGGATCGATCGCCGAAGTCGCGGTAACGCCGCTGCCGCGCCCGTTCTTCCTGCTGCGGCACGAGGAGCGCTATCGCAGCAAGGCGGCGGATGCCTTTGATGCGATGATCTCAACCGTGGGCGACGCGCTTTAGCGGCGCTTCGGCATCGATCAGCCGTTCGGCCTCGCGCTGCGGCATCGGCTTGCCGAGCAGATAGCCCTGCACCTCGGCAAAACCTTCCTGGCGCAACCTGTCCAGCTGCTCTTCGGTCTCGATCCCTTCGGCCAGCGTCACCGCGTTGAAGCCGGAGCCGATACCGGCGACGGCGCGGATGATGGCGAGATTGCCCGGATCGCTCTCCATGCCGGCGACGAAGCTGCGGTCGAGCTTGATCTTGTCGAAGGCAAAGGCACGCAGATAGCTGAACGAGGAATAGCCCGTACCGAAATCGTCTATGGCAATGCGGATGCCGAGCTCCTTCAGCGCCCTGAGCAGCGGCAGGCTCTGCTCGACATCGGCAAGGAAGACGGATTCGGTGATCTCGATTTCCAGCCGCTGCGGCTGCAGGCCGCTATCGCTGAGCGCCGAGACGACGGTTGCCAGCAGCGTGTTGTGGCGGAACTGGCAGACCGAGAGATTGACGGCGATCTTCAGATGCTCCGGCCAGGACGCCGCGGCCCGGCAGGCCTCGCGCAGCACCCACTCGCCGATCGGCACGATCAGCCCGGTATCCTCGGCGATCGGGATGAATTCCATCGGCGCCACGAGCCCGCGGGCCGGATGACGCCAGCGGATCAATGCCTCGAACCCGGCAAGCCGCCCCGTCGCAGCCTGGACGATCGGCTGGTAGTACAGCTCGAACTGATCCATCTCTAGCGCATCGCGCAGCTCTGCCGTCAGCTGGTGGCGCCGTTCCGCCTCCAGCCGCATCTCGGCCTCGTAGAAGCGATAGGTCGAGCGGCCGCTTTCCTTGGCGGCGTAAAGCGCCAGGTCGGCATGGCGCATCAGCACATCGGCATCGCCCGCCTGCTGTGGCGCGAGCGCCACGCCGATCGAGCAGGTCACATGCTCGTTGCTGCCATCGAGATCGAAGGGGGCGCTCAGAACGGCAAGCAGCTGCTCGGCAAACCGCTTGGTGCGGCCGCAATCGCCGCCCTTGAGTACAACGGCAAACTCATCACCGCCGAGCCGGGCGACGAGATCGCCATCCTCGACCAGCATCTGCAGCCGTTTCGCCACCTGGCAGAGCAGAGCATCGCCGGCCGCATGACCCTTGCTGTCATTGATGAGCTTGAAATGATCGACATCGAGGTAGAGAAGTGCAATCGGGCTTTCGGCCGTCGCCGCCATTGCATGCCGTTCGATGAAGTCGGCAAAGGCCGCACGGTTCGGCAGCCCGGTCAGCGCGTCATGCATGGCGAGATGCGCGAGCTTCGCCTCGAAAGCGCGCTCCTCGGTCACGTCCTGCGAGATGCCAAGCAGATAACGCCGCGCCCTGCCCTCCGCCGCCGGCAGCGCCCGCTTCACCGTCTTCAGCAGGCGGTGCCCGCCGCCGCGCTTCGGCACCGTTTCTTCGAAGGTCACGGTGATATCTTCATCCAGCACCTGCCGGTCCTGCTCGCGGAAGAAACCGGTCTTGTCGCGGAACACCATGCGATCGGTCTTGCCGACGATCTCGCGCCCTGGCATTTCGGCAATCGCCGCGCTCTGCCGGTTGAACAGCACGTAACGGCCGTCGTCTTCCATATCCTTGACGAAGACGCCGACCGGCAGGTTGTCGACGATGCTGTCGAGCAGCGAGCGGGTATCGGTGACCTGCCGCCGCGCGGCATTCACCTCGCTGCGATCCTGCACGATGGCGAGAATGGCATCGCCGCCGTCGAACCGCACCTCCCGGCCATAGGTCAGAACCTCGAATGCCTCGCCGGTCGCCTTCAGATGCGTCCAGCGCTCGGCGCGCTCGATATCGGTACGCCCCTTAACGGCCGTCATCATCCGCTCGCGCTCGGCCGGCGGGCGGATGTCGAGCACGGTCATTTCCCGGAACTGCTCGGCCGAATAGCCGTAGAGATCATGGGCGGCATTGTTGACGATGAGGAAGCGCAGCGTCCGGGGATCATAGACCCACATCGGTGACGGATGGGTTTCGAACAACGACCGGAAGTCGTCGTTCGGAACTTGAAATTCATCGGTCTTCGTCGTGGTGGGGGCCATGAAGTCTTTTCGGATACAAACAGCGGACCGCGATGTTGTAACGCAAAAAGCTGAATAAATTCAAAATGATAGGATGCATAAACTTTGTGCGATCGCTTATTTAATAAGCAGCCTCGGATAGATTTATGCCGCCGGATCGCGCAAAAGATGCATAGAGGAAGTTCGATCTCTACTTTGCGCCGCTTGGCACCCGGTCAATGCTGGTGATGCGTGCACTGGCCGTGATCGGCAAGGATCTCGATCACCCGGCACTGATCGACGCGGCCGTGCCCGCAGCCCTCGACCATGACCTCGAGCTCCGCCTTCAGCGCCGTCAGGCTGCGGATGCGCTGCTCGACCTCCGCCAGCCGCGCCTTGGCAATCGCATCGGCCGAGGCGCAGGATTGATGCGGATCGTCCTGCAGCGTCAGCAGCGTTCTGATCGCATCGACCTCGAAGCCGAGCTCGCGCGCATGGCGGATGAAGGCGAGGCGCCTGACGTCCTCGGGCTCATAGGAGCGCTGGTTGCCTTCGCTGCGAACTGGCGCGGCAAGCAACCCGATACCCTCGTAGTACCGGATGGTCGGCACCTTGACGCCGCTCTGACGCGCAGCATCTCCGATAGTGATTTTTTTCATGATCGCCTCTTGCACCTCTAGTCACTAGAGGATGTAGGAAGAATACCGGTAGATGACAAGGAACCGGATCATGGCTGAAACATCCCAGGCAAAATACCGCGTCGGCGGCATGGATTGCGCCTCCTGCGCATCGAAGATCGACACGGCCATTCGCCGCCTTCCCGGCGTCGAGGATGTCTCCGTTTCGGTAACCGCGGGCACGATGACCGTCAGCCACGACGGCAGCAGCGATCTCGGCGCCATCGAAAAGCGGGTAACGGGGCTCGGCTATTCCGTCGTTCCCATGCCGCTCGGCAAGCAGAGCGCCCCTGCCCCGTCACCTCACGCACATCACGACCATGACCACGCCGGGCACGATCATTCCGACCATGACCACGACCACGCGGAAATCGAAGGGCTGCACGGCCACGACCATGCGCCGATGGACGGTCCATGGTGGAAAAGCCGCAAGGGCCAGCTCACCATCCTGTCCGGCATCGCTTTCGCAGTCGCCTATGCGGCCGGCCATCTCCTGCCGCAGATCTCCGCCTATGCCTTCACCGTTGCCATGCTGATCGGCCTGATACCGATCGCGCGGCGCGCGGTCATGGCAGCGCTTGCCGGCACGCCCTTCTCGATCGAGATGCTGATGACCATCGCCGCCGTCGGCGCCGTCATCATCAATGCCGCCGAAGAAGCCGCAGCCGTCGTCTTCCTCTTCCTCGTCGGCGAATTGCTCGAAGGTGTCGCGGCGGGCCGCGCCCGCGCCAGCATCCAGTCACTGACGACGCTGGTCCCGAAGAGCGCATTGCTCGAAGAAAACGGCGCGACGCGCGAAGTTCCCGCCGAAGCCCTCGCCGTCGGCTCGATCATTCTCGTGCGCCCCGGCGACCGCATCTCCGCCGATGGCACCATCGTCTCCGGCGAAAGCGCCATCGATGAATCGCCGGTGACTGGCGAAAGCGTTCCGGTTCGCAAGGGCCCCGACGATACGGTCTTCGCCGGCACCGTGAATGGCGATACGGCGCTCAGAATTCGCGTCACCGCCGCAGCGGCCGACAATACCATCGCCCGCGTCGTCAAGCTCGTCGAGGAAGCCCAGGAATCCAAGGCGCCCACGGAGCGCTTCATCGACCGCTTCTCGCGCTACTATACGCCGGGTGTCGTCGCTGTCGCCGCCCTCGTCGCCATCCTGCCGCCGCTCGTTGCCGGTGGCGCCTGGAGCGAATGGGTCTACAAGGGCCTCGCCATCCTGCTGATCGGCTGCCCCTGCGCGCTCGTCATCTCGACCCCCGCCGCCATTGCCGCCTCGCTCTCCTCCGGTGCTCGCCGCGGCCTGCTGCTGAAGGGTGGCGCCGTTCTGGAAGGTCTCGGCAAGATCACCGCCGTGGCCCTCGACAAGACTGGTACCCTGACCGAGGGAAAGCCGAAGGTCACCGACATCCTCGCCTTCGGCAGCTTCACCGAGGCGCAGGTCCTCTCGCGCGCCGCAGTGCTGGAGCGCAGCTCGAGCCATCCGCTGGCGCTGGCGATCCTCAACCGCGCGGCGGCAGACAAGGTACCCGTGCCCCCGGCATTCGAAGTCGCCGCCATTGCCGGCAAGGGCATGACCGGCCGCGTCGGAGGCGAGCAGCTCGATCTCTTCTCCCCCGCGGCAGTCCGCGAACAACTGAGCCCGGAACAGGACAGCGCGATCCAGGCGCTGAACGATCAAGGCAAGACGGTCTCGATCCTGCTCGTCAACGGCGCAATCGCCGGCGTCATCGCCATGCGCGACGAACCCCGCGACGATGCGGCGGCCGGGCTCAAGGCGCTGACGGCGCGCGGCGTCAAGGTGGTGATGCTGACCGGCGACAACGCCCGCACCGCAAAGGCGATCGGCGAGCAGCTCGGCATCGAGGTGCGCGCCGAGCTGATGCCTGAAGACAAGCAGCGGATCGTCGGCGAACTGAAGCGCGAAGGCTTCACCGTCGCCAAGGTCGGCGACGGCATCAACGACGCCCCCGCCCTTGCGGCTGCCGATATCGGCATTGCCATGGGCGGCGGCACCGATGTGGCGCTGGAAACCGCCGATGCCGCGATCCTCCACGGCCGCGTTGGCGATGTCGCCTCCATGATCGCGCTCTCGCAGCGGACGATGCGCAACATCTTCCAGAACATCACCATCGCGCTCGGCCTGAAGGCCGTGTTCCTGGTCACCACGATCATCGGCATCACCGGCCTCTGGCCCGCGATCCTCGCCGACACCGGCGCAACTGTTCTGGTAACGATCAACGCGCTGCGTCTGTTGCGCCCGGCGCGTTGAAAATCCGGAGCCGCGGAACATTTTGCCCCGTCGCGCATTCACGCTCGCGGGCGGACTGCGCCCTGGCGATTTCAGCGGGAGGACACCATGGATCGCAAAAGTCTTATGGCATTGCTGGGCATTCTGGCCGTTGCGGGCTACCAGAACCGCGACAACATCACGGCGACGCTGCGCGAGATGACCGGCGGCGGGCAGCCGCAGGGCTCCGGAGCCCAACCCGGCGGCGCGGCTGCACAGGCCGATGGCGGCCTCGGTGGCCTGCTCGGCGGCATTCTCGGCGGCGAGAATAGTGGCGGCGCCACACAATCCGGCGGCCTTGGTGGATTGGGCGGCCTGCTTGGCGGTCTCGCCAGCACCGGCCTCGGCGATCTGCTCAAGGGCAATTCGGCCGGCGGCATCCTGAGCGGCGGCCTTGGCGGGCTGCTCGATCACTTCCAGCAGAACGGCTTCGGCGATACGGCAAACTCCTGGGTTTCCTCCGGAGAGAACAAGCCGATCGACAACGGGCAGCTCTCCCAGGCGCTCGGCCCTGACATTCTGGACGAGCTCGCCAAGGCGACCGGCCTGAACAAGGACGACCTCCTCGCCCGGCTTTCGAAGACATTGCCGCAGGCCGTCGACGGTCTGACGCCGCAGGGTCGCGTACCTGACGCGGGCAGCATCAGCGCCTGATCCCGATCGCACAAAAAAGCCCGGCGCAGTCTCCCGCGCCGGGCTTTTCTTTATCTTCCTGGGAGGAAAATCAGTCGACCGCGAAGACCAGCGGCTTGGCCTGGCGGATCGCCGCATTGGCCGTCAGCTTTGCCAGAACTTCATCGCTCAGCGGACCATCGACATAGAGCAGCGCGATCGCATCGCCGCCCTGCTTGTCACGTCCGAGCTGGAAGTTCGCGATGTTGACGCCGGCGGAGCCGAGCGTCGTGCCGATAAAGCCGATCATGCCGGGAACGTCGGTATTGGTGATGTAGACCATGTGCGAACCGACATCGGCGTCGAGGTTGATGCCCTTGATCTGGATGAAGCGCGGCTTGCCATCCGAGAAGACGGTACCGGCGATCGAGCGCGTCATCGTGTCTGTCTTCACCGTCAGCTTGATATAGCCGTCATAGACGCCGGTCTTGTCGCGCTTGACTTCGGAAAGGACGATGCCCTTTTCCTTGATCATGACGGGAGCCGAAACCATGTTCACATCGGCAACCTGGCTGCGGATCAGGCCGGCCAGCGTCGCAGAGGTGAGTGCCCGGGTGTTCATGCCGGCGGTGACGCCGTCATAGAGGATCTCGATTTCCTTGATCGGCTCGTCGGTGACCTGGCCGACAAAAGCGCCGAGAACGTCGGCGAGCTTGATGAACGGCTTCAGGATCGGTGCTTCTTCAGCGGTGATCGACGGCATGTTGATGGCGTTCGAAACCGCACCCTTGACGAGGTAATCCGACATCTGCTCGGCAACCTGCAGAGCGACGTTTTCCTGGGCTTCCGTGGTGGAAGCGCCGAGATGCGGCGTGCAGACGACGTTCGGCAGACCGAAGAGCGGGCTTTCCTTGGCAGGCTCGACTTCGAAGACGTCGAAACCGGCACCGGCGACATGGCCGCACTTGATGGCTTCGGCGAGTGCTGCTTCATCGACCAGGCCGCCACGGGCGCAGTTGATGATGCGAACGCCGGGCTTGGTCTTGGCGAGGTTTTCCTTGCCGAGAATGCCGCGGGTCTTGTCCGTCATCGGAACGTGGAGAGTGATGAAATCAGCCTGGGCCAGCAGCTCGTCGAGCTCGACCTTGGTGACGCCCATTTCCTGGGCGCGCTCGGCCGAGAGGAAGGGGTCATAGGCCAGGACATGCATGCCGAGCCCGATCGCCTTCTTGCAGACGATGCCGCCGATATTGCCGGCGCCGATGACGCCGAGCGTCTTGCCGGTGATTTCGACACCCATGAACTTCGACTTTTCCCACTTGCCGGCCTGCGTCGAGGCATCGGCCTGCGGCAGCTGGCGGGCAACGGCAAACATCAGCGCGATGGCGTGTTCGGCCGTGGTGATCGAGTTGCCGAAAGGCGTGTTCATGACGATGATACCGCGGCGCGATGCAGCCGGGATATCGACATTGTCGACGCCGATGCCGGCGCGGCCGATGACCTTCAGGTTGGTCGCCGAAGCGATCAGCTTTTCGGTCGCCTTGGTGGCCGAACGGATGGCAAGACCATCATAGTTGCCGATGATTTCGGCGAGCTTGTCCTTGTCCTTACCGAGCTGCGGCTGGAAATCGACTTCGACGCCGCGGTCACGGAAAATCTGGACGGCGGTTTCCGACAGTTCGTCGGATACGAGAACGCGAGGTGCCATTGGGGGCTTCCTTCAAAAAGTTCAGCGATGGATGAAATCAGGGATGCTGGGCTCCGCCATCAAGACGGAGCCTTATGCGATCAACTCAGGCAGCAGCCTGGGAAAGCGTAGCTTTCTGCGTTTCGAAGGCCCAGGAGAGCCACGGCATCAGCTTCTGCATGTCGGATGCCTCGATCGTCGCACCGGCCCAGATGCGCAGGCCCGACGGGGCATCTCGGTAAGCGCCGATATCATAGGCGACGCCTTCCTTTTCGAGGAGAGCGACGAGGCCCTTGGCGAAATTCGCCTGGCCGTCCGCGTCAAGAGCGACGACATCCTTGTCGACGATCTTCAGGCAGATGGAGGTGTTGGAAGCCGTCTCGGCCTTGACCGCCAGGTTGGCGATCCAGTCATTGGCGGCGATGAAATCGGCGATGACCTTGGTATTGGCATCGGCACGCGCCATGAGCGCCTTCAGGCCACCGAGCTTCTGAGCCCAGAGCAGCGCATCGATATAGTCCTCGACGCAGAGCATCGACGGCGTATTGATCGTCTCGCCGGTGAAGATGCCCTCGATCAGCTTGCCGCCCGAGGTCATGCGGAAGATCTTCGGCAGCGGCCAGGCCGGCGCATAGGTCGTCAGGCGCTCGACGGCGCGCGGCGACAGGATGATGACGCCATGAGCGCCCTCGCCGCCGAGAACCTTCTGCCAGGAGAAGGTGACGACATCGAGCTTGGCGAAGTCCATGTCCTGGGCAAATGCCGAGGAGGTCGCGTCGCAGATCGTAAGACCCTTGCGGTCCGCAGGGATGAAATCGGCATTCGGAACGCGGACGCCCGAAGTGGTGCCGTTCCAGGTGAAGACGACGTCGCGGTCGAAATCGATGGTCGAGAGATCGGGCAGCTCGCCGTAGCCAGCTTCAATCTTGCGCACGTCCTTCAGCTTCAGCTGCTTGACGACATCGGTGACCCAGCCGGCACCAAAGCTTTCCCAGGCGACCATGTCGACGCCGCGCTCGCCGAGCAGCGACCAGAGCGCCATTTCAACGGCGCCGGTATCGGAGGCAGGAACGATGCCGATGCGGTAATCCGCCGGCACTTCCAGAATTTCACGGGTAAGATCGATGGCCTGCTTCAGCTTCGTCTTGCCGACTTTCGCACGGTGCGACCGGCCAAGAGGCGCGTCGGAGAGAGCGTCGAGCGACCAACCGGGGCGCTTCGAGCAAGGGCCAGAAGAAAAATGGGTGTTATTCGGACGTACGTCCGGCTTCGCGGTGGCAGTGGCCATATGTATACCCTTCCAGGTAATTAGCCTCTCGTTGGGGAGAGGTGTCCCGCCGCCGTAGATACAGACGTCGCCCGTTATGGTCAACGGAGAAGTGTCGCAGCCTGAGGATTTTTTGACGCAGGCGCGACGGATGGCCACAAATGCAAAAAGCCGCCCGAAGGCGGCTTTCGCAAATCAGTCTCGATCCGATTACTTGTAAACCGGCTGCTGCAGCGGGATCGCCGGAGCGGGTTCGTAGGCAACGGGCTCCTGGCAACCGCCGAAGAGGTAACGGGCACCGGCGCGGACTTCGTGGACGTTGAAGCCCTTGTCACGGCCCGGGCCGCCGTTTTCAGCGTAGCCGAACATGCTGCCGCCGTTGACATGCAGGAAGCGGTAGCCGAGGTCGGCCTTGACGTTGCAGCTGACGTCGATGGAGGTACCGGCCATCAGAGCGTAGCTGAAGCGCCAGTTGCCCTTGCCGTTATGCGTAACTTCGTCATCGCAACCGCCGCCGTCGTCCTGGCAGGCGACGTTGCGGAGGTTGTTCCACTTGACGTAGGAGCCACCGATACCGGCACCGGCGTAAGGCGTGAAGATGCCGTAGGTGCCGAGATCGACATAGGCGTTGGCCATCAGGTTCCAGGCGCTCAGCGACGAACGATCGCTCGACGTGCAAGGCTCGAGCGGCGAGCCGCACTCGCCCGTGGTCGAACCGTGGAAGTCAGCCTTGGTCAGGTAATCCAGCGTCAGATCGGTGCGCAGGTAGTTGTTGACCTGGTAACCGACACCGCCGCCGACGGTGAAGCTGTCGCGAAGATCGGCGCTGGTGAAATCAACTTCGTTGTCATTGCTGCCCTGGAAATAGCGGGCGCCGCGCAGATCGGTGAAGCCGTAGCCGACGTCACCGCGCAGATACCAGCCGGTCGTTTCCGTGACCGTGACTTCCGGCGGCATTTCCGGGACCGGCTCGACAGGAGCGAGATCGGCCGCCAGTGCATTCGATGTCATCAGCAGTGCGGCGAAGATGCCGGCCAAGCTTCTTTTCATGATCCACTCCAAAGAAGTTACATTGGCCCGGCACGCGCCTGCCAATCTGATACGCTTTGTTTGGATAATGAACGGGAAACGTTAAAACCCGCTTAACTACGAATATTTACCGTGTTTCTTCAGGGATCGCTCACCATAGTCTGTGGCGCAAAGAAAAAGCCGGCGCTGAAAGCACCGGCTTCATGATTGGCTGGAGCGCTTCTTCTTAGGCCGCGCTGCGCACGTTCGAGATCGTCCCGATCAGGTCGTTGACGATGCGCTCGATCTGGGCGCGGTCGTCGCCTTCGGCCATGACGCGGATCAGCGGCTCGGTGCCGGAGGGGCGGATGACGAGGCGGCCGTTCTTGGCGAGCTCGGCTTCCGCATCGGCGATCGCCTTCTGCACATGGATATCCTCGAGCGGCTTGCCGCCGGAGATCCGGACATTGCGCAGCAGCTGCGGCACCGGCTCGAACCGGCGGCAGATCTCGCTGACCGTCTTACCGGTCCGCTTCACGGCCGCCAGGATCTGCAGGGCAGCCACGAGACCGTCGCCCGTCGTGCCGTAGTCGGACATGACGATATGGCCGGACTGTTCGCCGCCAACATTGTAATTGTGCTGGCGCATATGCTCGACGACATAGCGATCGCCGACCTTGGTGCGGGCAAGGTTCATGCCCTTGTCTTCCAGGAAACGTTCCAGGCCGAGATTGGACATCACGGTGGCGACGATGCCGTTGCCGCGCAGCTGCTGGCTGTCGGCCCAGCTTTCGGCGATGACGGCCATCAGCTGATCGCCGTCGACGATTGCGCCGTTTTCATCGACGATGATCACGCGATCCGCATCGCCATCGAGCGCGATGCCGATATCGGCGCGCACTTCATCGACCTTCTTCTGCAGGGCGACCGGGCTCGTCGAACCGCAATTGAGATTGATGTTCGTACCGTTCGGTTCGTTGCCGATCGTCACGACATCGGCGCCGAGTTCCCAGAGCGCGGCCGGAGCGACCTTGTAGGCAGCGCCATTGGCGCAGTCGATGGCGATCCTCAGGCCCTGCAGCGTCACGTCGCGCGGCAGCGTGCGCTTGGCATGCTCGATATAGCGGTCGTGAACGCCGTCGATGCGCTTGGCGCGACCGATGTCGTCAGACTTGGCAAGTTGGCCGGAAAGGTCCTTCTCGAGCAGCTCTTCGATCTGCTGCTCGATGTCGTCGGAAAGCTTGTAGCCGTCAGGGCCGAAAAGCTTGATGCCGTTGTCTTCGTAGGGGTTGTGCGAGGCCGAGATCATCACGCCGATATCGGCGCGCAGCGAGCGCGTCAGCATGGCGACAGCCGGCGTCGGGATCGGGCCGAGAACGAAGGCGTCGATGCCGGCGGCGGTGAAGCCTGCGACCATCGCATTCTCCAGCATGTAACCGGAAAGGCGGGTATCCTTGCCGATGACGACGCGGTGGCGGTGGCTGCCGCGGCGGAAGATGGTGCCGACTGCGATGCCGACCCGCATCGCCAGATCCGGCGTCATCGGGAAGATGTTCGACTGGCCGCGAATGCCGTCCGTGCCGAAGTAACGTCTTTTCATATGTACCCCTATGCTTCCGGCGCGCCAAGAAGACGGCGCCATGTGCCAAGCAATTCCCGGCTGCGGGAGCGAATCAACTCGCTCGAAATCCATTGATGCAGCCTGCTCATGATAGCGGCATGCCACAAAACGCAGGCGCCATCACGTCAATTACGACGAAAACCGATTATATCGCGTTACTGCACAGAAAAGGCCGGATTTCCTGGGGAAACCCGGCCTCTCTTAAGCTTAGTCCGTTGTACTTTCGGTCAATGCGGCTGCGGCTCGAGGCCACCTTCGGCCTCATCGCCCTTCGACGCCGGACGAGCGCCAGCCTTCGGAACGGCCGAGCCACGGCTCGGCGGCGTATCGTCGCCAAGATCGCGCGCCGGCTTTTCGCCGCGGATAAGCGCCTTGATCTCTTCGCCGGTCAGCGTTTCGTATTCCAGCAGGCCTTCGGCAATCGCGACGAATTCATCGTGATTGTCGGTCAGGATCTGGCGGGCCTCGGTATAGGCGTCCTCGATCAGACGGCGCACTTCGCTGTCGATCTTCTGGGCCGTCGCTTCGGAGACGTTCTTCGACTGCGAAACCGAATGGCCGAGGA
This sequence comes from Rhizobium sp. 21-4511-3d, assembly GCF_053522545.1. Lineage (NCBI taxonomy): Bacteria > Pseudomonadati > Pseudomonadota > Alphaproteobacteria > Hyphomicrobiales > Rhizobiaceae > Rhizobium > Rhizobium sp. 21-4511-3d. Next base: position 38,862 of record NZ_JBNWCF010000005.1, read on the forward strand.
AGACTTCCTGCTGGTTTTCACCATAGGCGACCTGGCCGAGCACGTCGGAGAAGCCCCACTGGGTGACCATGGCGCGGGCAAGCTTGGTGGCCTGCTCGATATCGGAGGACGCACCCGAGGTGATGTTCTCCTTGCCAAAGGTCAGTTCCTCAGCGATACGGCCGCCCATCATGATCACGAGACGCGAGACCATCCACTTATAGCTCATCGAGTAGCGGTCGCCCTCGGGAAGCTGCATGACCATGCCGAGAGCCCGGCCGCGCGGAATGATCGTTGCCTTGTGCAGCGGATCGGCGACGGCGACCTTGAGCGCCGTGATCGCGTGACCGGCTTCGTGATAGGCCGTGAGCTTCTTTTCCGCCTCGGTCATCGCCGAAGAGCGGCGCTCGGCGCCCATCATGATCTTGTCCTTGGCGTCTTCGAATTCCTGCATGGTGACGACGCGCTTGTTGCGGCGTGCGGCCATCAGGGCAGCTTCGTTGACGAGGTTCATCAGGTCGGCACCGGAGAAACCGGGCGTACCGCGCGCCAGCGTCTTCAGATCGACATTCGGAGCCAGCGGAACATTGCGGGCATGAACCTTCAGGATGCGTTCGCGGCCGACGATATCGGGGTTCGGAACCACGACCTGGCGGTCGAAACGGCCCGGACGCAGCAGCGCGGGATCTAGAACGTCAGGACGGTTAGTCGCTGCGATCAGGATGATGCCTTCATTGGCTTCGAAGCCGTCCATCTCGACGAGGAGCTGGTTGAGCGTCTGTTCGCGTTCGTCGTTACCGCCGCCGAGACCGGCGCCACGATGGCGGCCGACGGCGTCGATTTCGTCGATGAAGATGATGCAGGGCGCATTCTTCTTGGCCTGCTCGAACATGTCGCGGACGCGGCTTGCACCGACGCCGACAAACATTTCGACGAAATCGGAACCAGAGATCGTGAAGAACGGAACGTTGGCTTCGCCCGCAACGGAGCGCGCCAGCAGCGTCTTACCGGTACCGGGAGGGCCGACGAGCAGAACGCCGCGCGGGATCTTGCCGCCGAGACGCTGGAACTTCTGCGGGTCACGCAGGAATTCGACGATTTCCTCAAGGTCCTGCTTGGCTTCGTCGACGCCAGCGACGTCTTCGAAAGTCACGCGGCCATGCGCTTCGGTCAGAAGCTTGGCCTTGGACTTGCCGAAGCCCATCGCGCCGCGCGAGCCACCCTGCATCTGACGCATGAAGAACAACCAGACGCCGAGGATCAAGAGCATCGGCAGCAGCGTGCCGAGATAGCTCAGGAAGCCGGAAGAACCGTCGGTTTCCGGACGGGCCGAAACCAGGACGTTCTTGGTCTGCAGGCGGTCCAGCAGGCTGTCGTCGATCACAGGCGAATAGGTCTGGAAGGTGGTGCCATTTTCAACATAGCTTCCGGAGACACGGTTGCCCGTGACCACGACTTCCTTGACACGGCCCGCATCCACCTCACGCAGGAACTGCGAATAAGGGATTTCGCGCGAGCTGGTCTGTGCCGGCGTCGTCTGGAACATGCTGAAAAGGGCGATCAGCAGAAGCGCTATGATCGCCCACAAGGCGAAATTACGTAAGTTAGGGTTCATTGAACTCCCCAGCACTGGAACAGCCGCCGTTTGGCGGCCGTCTTATTTGAACTCTAACATAGGGTTGCGCTGTGCCGTTGCCAAGGCGATCCCCTGCGTCAGGTGGTTTTTCCGTCAATAAGTCCTAAAGGCAGCGTTGGATAGGGGCGTGTTCCAAATGCCGCCGTCAGGCGCCCGGCGAAAATGAAGTCGAATCGTGTCAAAAAGCGGTCGAACGGCGCAAAATACGGTTCGAGCGCCACGGCGCCCAAAAATGCTCCGGACACATTTGCGTCATCCGCTGGAAAGATCGCCGGCTGGGCGGCGAGGGCACGCTTCAACGCCGATTTCGGCAGGCGGCTTTCGGACGGCTTTTCGGCAGCGATACCGCCGATTTTTTCGATCCTGACCGGGAAGCTCGCACCGTTGACGACGCGGAACCGCCCATCCCAGATGCCGCTCGCGCCGGGAGACAGAGAGAGTGGCAAGATGCCGCGGTCTTCGCGGCTGAAATAGAGGCCATCACGGCGCTTGTCGAAGACGACGCGGCCTGCCGTCACCCTCCCCGGCTCGCCGGTCCCAAGGAAAGTCAAAAGCCGCTGCAGCGATTGCGCGCCCATCACGAAAGACTGCCCGCCGAAGACCGCACCAAGACGGCCGAGCGCATAGGCGAATGCCGGATTGCCGATCGCGATGCTTTCGATCGCGATGCGCCCGAGACCTGGGGCGCAAAGAGTGAAATATTCCGTCAGCCAATCCGCCGCTGCATCTGCGAGCGCTGCGCGGCCTTCCGGCTGCGGCAATTGGCGAGCCACAGCATCGGCAGGCATCGCCGCACGCGTCTGGACCCGCTCATACTTCATGTCGTCATTGCTGGGATCATCCGACCAGCCGACACCGCGAGACGTGAGAAAACGTCGGATATCGCCCCGCGTGCTCGCAAGCAGCGGCCGGGCGATCCAGATGGAGCGGTCGAACAGCACCGCATCGGCAATGCCCGTATCTAGGTCGCCGGCGGAGCCACGCTTGCCACGCATGATCAGGGTTTCCCGCTGATCGTCGAGCGTATGGGCCGTGACGACGAGATCGGCGCCGAACCCGGCAGCGGTTGCGGCGAGCAGCGCATACCGCGCCTCGCGGGCGGCAGCCATAATGCCGGATTTCGGCTTGGCGCCGTGCCAGACAGCGATCCGGTGGGGGATGGAAAGCGATTGGCAGAGAGCAGCGACATCGCGCGCCTCATCCGCCGATCCGGCGCGCAGGTCGTGATCGACCGTTGCAGCGCAGAGGGAAAATTTCGAATGGGGATCGGCTTTGACGGCTTCGGCAAGCGCGACGAGAAGCCCGGTGGAATCGCTGCCCCCTGAAATCGCGACGAGAATGCGCGCGGGTTCGGCAAGCGATTGGAGAAAGCGGCTGACCGCTGCCTCGGGCGACAGGGGGATTTCCGGAGACAAGCCGGAAACCCTTAGCAGGCGAGACGCTTCTGTTCGCTCGCGACCTTGCTTATGACAGCGCGCGAAGCTTTCGGATAACGGCGGGTCACTTCCTTGAGCGTTGCGCAGGCCGTGTCGGTATTATCCAGAGCGGCAAGCGACATGCCGAGCTTCAGCAGCATTTCCGGCGCCTTCTCGGAAGAACCGTATTTCTGATGCGCGTTCAGGAAGGTCTTGGCGGCCTCGTTGAACTTGCCCTGCGAATAAAGCGCTTCACCAAGCCAGAAGTTGGCGTCGGCAGCGCGGGCGCTGCCTGGGTACTGGGCGATATACTGCGTGAATTCCTGTTCGGCCGTCGCATAGTCGCCGGAGAGAACATGGCCGTATGCGGCCTTGTACTGGTCGTTCTCGCTGCCGAGCGATGCCGTCTGCTGCGACGAGGTACCGGCGCCCGGAGGCGGCAGCGGCGCGGAACCGACTTCGGCGCCCGGATTGACCGTCCCGCCGACCGGGTTGCCGTTCTGGTCGAAATCCATCGAGCCGAGCTGCTGCGGCGGCTGGCCGAGACCGCTGTTCGACGGCACGTCGTTGGAGGGAGCCGTTTCGGCTCCCTGCGGTGCTTGGATGATCGTTGCGACGTCGTCACCGCCCTGCCCCTGCGAACCGGCCTGCGCTTGGTTCGTGGATGCGGGAGGAACGTCTGCCTCGCTCTTCTTGGTGCCCTTGGTGCTGCCGCCCATCGAGCCGCCGCCACCACCGCCACCACCGCCCTTTTCGAGCTGCTGGAAGCGGAATTCGTTGTCTTCCTGCGTCTTGCGGAGCGATTCCTGCATCTGCAGGATCTGGTAGCTCATCTCTTCGATGCGGCCGTTCAGCTGACGCAGCTGGTCTTCGAGCTGCTGCACACGCATTTCCGTGCCGCTGCTCTGCACGTTGACGACAGGCGGCATCTGCGCCTGGGTCTGCGCGGGCTTGCCGCCAAGATTCAGACCGAGAAACGATGCGGAGTAAGCCGCTCGCTCGGTCCCCGTCACAGCCGCGAGGCAGAGCACCCCTGCCACGACATATTTCTTCATAGGTATCGTCCTGTCCCAGTGATTCTTCGCGCCCCGATGGCACGAACAGGAGATTTTGCCAATTGCTTTCAAAAAGCAACGGAGTCTGGCCAAAGTGTGTTCAAAAAGAAAAGGCGGCCCGCGAACGGACCGCCTTTCCAAAATGTAATGCGATATCCGCAGATTACATGCCAGCGCCGCCGAGAACGGTAACGGCGCGGCGGTTCTGCGACCAGCAGGAAATGTCGTCGCAGACGGCAACCGGACGTTCCTTGCCGTAGGAGATCGTCTTCATGCGCTGGGCCGGGACGCCGCGCGAAGCAAGGTAGTCCTTGGTGGCAGCCGCACGGCGCGCGCCGAGAGCAAGGTTATATTCGCGGGTACCGCGTTCGTCGGCATGGCCTTCGACGGTGATCGCGTAGTTCGGGTAGCGGGCGAGCCACTGAGCCTGACGGTCGAGCGTCTGGGCAGCGTCTGCACGGATCGAGGTGGAATCGGTATCGAAGAAGATACGGTCGCCGACATTCACGGTAAAGTCCTGAGCCGAACCCGGGGTCGCCGCACCGGCGCCGAGGCCGAGATCGCCGGCGCTGTTGGCCATGTTCTTCTTGTTGGCGCAGCCAGCAAGAGCCAGACCAGCGACGAGAGCGATCATGACGGGATTGCGGGCGAGATTCTGCATGCGGCTCATAGCCGGGGTATGAATGCGGCTCATGGCCGGGTCTCCTTGCGACTTCATCAGGGTTGCCGGACTGTAACCGTACTCGGTTAACCGCCGCTCAATAAGTATGGTTAACGATTTACTGATTTGTCCCTACATTGCCCATTTTCAGGACTTTGCGGCGACATGAAGGCGTATTCCAGGCTCTCCACTACTCGAGCAGCGGCGACCATGCCGGGTCGGAAGCGTAGGTCGGAGTCTTGATGAGCTGCTCGTTGTAGCCCGTCAGGTCGATCGAATAGAGCTGCGGACCACCGGCACCCGCCGCCTGGCGGAAGAACATGATGACGCGGCCGTTCGGTGCCCAGGTCGGGCCTTCGTTGTGGAAGCCCGTCGTCAGGATACGCTCGCCCGAACCGTCCGGCTTCATCACGCCGATCGAGAACTTGCCGCCCGACTGCTTGGTGAAGGCGATGAGATCGCCACGCGGAGACCAGACCGGCGTCGAGTAGTTGCCGTCGCCGAAGGAGATGCGCGTCTGGCCGGAGCCGTCGGCATTCATCACGTAGATCTGCTGATGGCCGCCGCGGTCGCTTTCGAAGACGATGCGGTTGCCGTCAGGCGAATAGGACGGGGACGTATCGATCGCCGCCGTCGAGGTCAGGCGCGTCGTCGTGCGCGAACGCAGGTCCATCGTATAGATGTTGGCGTTGCCTTCCTGCTGCAGGCTCATGACGACCTTCTGGCCATCGGGAGAGAAGCGCGGGGAGAAGGTCATGCCCGGGAAGTTGCCGACCACTTCGCGCTGTCCGGTCTCCAGCTGCAGCAGGTAAACGCGCGGCTGCTGGTTGGCGAAGGACATGTAGGTCACTTCCTGGCGGTTCGGCGAGAAGCGCGGCGTCAGAACGAGGTCGCTGCCATCGGTCAGGGTGCGGACGTTGAAGCCGTCCTGGTCCATGATGGCGAGCTGGCGCTTGCGCTGCTGCTTGGTGCCGGATTCCGAAACGAAGACGACGCGGGTATCGAAATAGCCTTCTTCGCCGGTGATCTGCTTGTAGATCGCGTCAGCGATGATGTGGGCGACGCGGCGCCAGTTTTCCGGCTGCGTGTAGAACTGCTGGCCGGTCATCTGCTGGCCGGCAAAGGTATCCCAGAGGCGGAACTCGGCGCGAAGGCGGCCATCGGCCTCCTGCGTGACGCGGCCGGTGACCAGTGCCTGTGCATTGATGACCTTCCAGTCCTCGAAGCGCGGAGCGGCATCGGGGTTCGAAATCTTCTCGATGAAGGCGTTCTTGTTGACGGGCGCGAAAAGGCCCGAGCGCTGCAGGTCGGCGGCAATCACCTGAGACACCTGGGCGCCCATGTCGCCCTGCAGGAAGTCGGTGACGGCGATCGGCAGCGGCTGAACGTTGCCCTTGTTAATGTTGATTTCGACGAGCGCGTTCGCAGGCGTCGTAAACGCACCCGCGGTGACGAGACCCGCCACCATCATCAAGGCGCGGAGAAGGGAAGACTTTCTCATATGACAGAGGCCTTTCAGCATTTAAATCCCTAGATCGCTGGGATCGAAGTTCACGACGACTTCGTTCCAGGCATCGTATTTATCTTTTGGAAGAGTGGAGAACGGCGCGGACTTCATGATCGCGCGATAGGCACCGCCTTCGAGAGCGCGGCGGGTCGCATCGTTGTCGCCACCGGTCGCCTCGACTTCGGGCTGGCCGATGATGTTGCCGTCTTCATCAAGCTTCATGTGCACCTTGATGCGCACTTCATTCATGCCTTCCATGCCCGGAATGACATTCCAGTTGCCGGCGATCGCGCTCTTCAGCGCATCCATTTCGCTCATCGACAGCTTCGAAGCACCCTGGGTAGCCTTCTTGGCGCCAAGCGAAGCTTCCTGCGTCGAGCGCTTGGTGCCGCCGGCGGAAGGATCGGTCTTGTTCAGGAGGGCGGCGATATCGTCGGCATTGAAGTCGCTCTTCATCGACGAAGCGGACTTGGCCACTTCGCGCTTCTGATCGTCCTTCTTCTTGTCGGTCGGCTTTTCAGCCGTCTTCGGCTGGTCCTGAGGCTTTTCCGGCGGCTTCTCGGCCTGCTTTTCCTCAGGCGGCTTCACCTGCGGCTTAGCAACCGGGGTCGGCACCTTGTCCGGCAGCGCTTCGGCGTCGGGCTTCGGCGCTTCCTCCGGCTTTGCTTCCTCGACCGGCTTTTCCTCCGGCTTCGGCGGCGTCGGCGCGACGTCAGGCTTTGTCTGCGGAATGGAAGCGACTTCCTTCGGCTGTTCGACCTCGGTCTCTTCCTTGTTGACTTCCTTCACCTCGTTCGGGATCGGATCGATCTTCTGCGCCGGCTTCTCGCTGGAATTGGCGGCAGCCGCATCCGTATTGCTCGGCTTGGCGTTCGGAACCGGCGTTGTCTTGAGGTCGACCTTGTTGTCGCCGACATTCTCGCCCTGGTCGGGCGTCGGCGGACGCGTCGTCGGCTTCGGCGCCGACGTTTCCTTCATCGGCGCCTTCTTGTCGCCCTGCTGCATCTGGGTGATCGATTCGACCGGCACCAGATCGACCGGCATCGCTTCGAAGTCATCGACCTTGAAATGCTCGGGCGAGCCGATGCTGACCAGTGCTGCAGCGAGCACCAGTCCATGCAGAACAGCAGATGTGACGACGCTGGTCTTCATCTTGCTTTCTACTGGTCCTTCTTCTGCTGCGTGACGAGGCCGATATTCTTGAAGCCCGCACCCTGGATGCGTGCCATCACGTCGGCGATCACGCCGTAGGGCGCAGTTGCATCACCGCGCACGAAGATGCGCTCGTTGTAGCCGGTCGTGGCGATCGCTTCGAGTTTCGCAGCAACCTCGTCGACCGGGATCGGCGTTTCCTGAAGATAGACTTCGCCGCTGTTCTTGACCGAAATCGTGATCGGCTGCGTTTCCGAGTTCAGTGCCTTCGCCTGCGTTTCCGGCAGGTCGATCGGCACGCCGACCGTCATCATCGGTGCTGCGACCATGAAGATGATCAGCAACACGAGCATGACGTCGACAAGCGGCGTCACGTTGATTTCGGAAATTACGTTCTTGTTCCGGCCACCGCGGCGGCGGCGTCCGCCACCGCTTCCGGAATTGCCTCCAACAGCCATACCCATGGTCGTTACCCCGCCGTTCCGTTACTGCGCGGCCTGGCGCGGCTGCAGCTTCTCGTCGATCTGGCGCGAAAGGATGGCGGAGAATTCGTCCGCAAAGCCTTCCATGCGCGCCGAGAGCTTGCCGGCATCGGCGGAGAACTTGTTGTAGGCGATAACCGCCGGAATAGCGGCGACAAGGCCGATGGCGGTCGCGAGCAGCGCTTCGGCGATACCGGGAGCGACGACCGCGAGGTTGGTGGATTTCGAACCGGCGATAGCCTGGAACGAGGTCATGATACCGACGACGGTACCGAACAGACCGATGAACGGACCGGCCGAGCCGATCGTCGCCAGCGAACCGAGACGGGCCGAGAGGCCTTCGGATTCACGCGACAGCGTCACGTCCATGGCGCGGTCGATACGCATCTGCAGACCGATCGGCGACCGGGCGCCGCGCTCGAAGGACTTCTTCCACTCGCGCATGGCCGCAACGAAGATCGCCGCAAGACCGGTATTGTTGCGCTCGGACAGTGTCCTGTAGAGCTCTTCCAGCGACTGGCCCGACCAGAACACCTGTTCGAACTTGTCGAACTGGCGACGGGCGCGGCCATAGGCCAGATATTTGTCGATGACGATCGCCCAGGTCCAGACCGAGGCTGCCAGCAGCCCGAGCATGACCAGTTTTACGACGATGCCTGCCTGCATGAACAGCGACCAGAGGCTGACGTCGGCCGTTGCTGCTGCCAATCCTGCTTGTTCCATTGATCCAAAATCCCCGAATCCAAACGCCCGGTGCTTGACCGGGCGGCACAAAAAGTGATCTCGCAAGAAATGTCTGGCGACCGCCGCCTTAAGCCCTGGTCAAGCTCGAAGCTTTTCTTCCGCCTTCCTTGCCGTCAAATTTGGTCAAAGGAAGGCGTGCACCGCACAAACTCTGACTTTCAGAGTAAGACACTATTATGGTTAATAGTTCGTTAGTGTCCGAGTGCGGCGGCAAGCTTATTAAAGCTGATGTTTTTCTAGCCGGTTTTAACCTGATTCAACGGTTCCGGCGGCGGAGCACCGCGCATTTCCTGCAGCGCGGCAATTCCTTCACATGAAACTCATGTTTTTGCAAGGGCGCAATTCCGGCTTTTAAGCTGCCGGAATGCCCTGCTTTACAGCTATTCCGTCTCGATCAGCATCTGCTTTGCCAATGCCTCCGGCAGACGGCGCGGGCGGCCCTTGGCGTTGATGACTGCGATGATGACCTTTGCGGCGATCAGCGGCGTTTCGCCGCGGCGGATTTCCTGCGACAGGACCATCTTCGCGCCGCCGGCTTTTTCGGTCCGCGTCACGATGGTCAGGATATCGTCCATCCGGGCCGGGGTCTTGAAGTCGATCTCCATGCGGTGGACGACGAAGACCAGCCCTTCCTCATCCGCGGTGATCAGCTCGCGCTGCTCGACGCCGAGGCAGCGCAGGTAGTCGGTGCGACCACGCTCGAGGAAATGCAGGTAGCGGGCGTGATAGACGAGCCCGGAGAAATCGGTGTCCTCGTAATAGACGCGCTGGATGAGCCGGTGGCCCTCCTCCGTCAGTGCCCCGGCAATCAGAAAACCGTCTTCCGCCATCATCGTCTCCAAATGGGCATGCCTCTTTGCCGCGGCCGCAGCACCGGCCGGGGGCATTGAACAATCGTCATAATCTCTAAGTATTCCCGATAGTGGATGAGCACGCAGGAGGCAATGCGATGAAAATTGCAGTGATGGGCGGAGACGGATTCATTGGCTGGCCCACCTCGCTGCATCTCTCCGACGCGGGCCACGACATCCACATCCTCGACAATCTCTCGCGGCGATGGATCGACACCGAACTCGGCGTACAATCGCTGACGCCGATGGACTCCATTCAGGAACGCACCCGTATCTGGCACGCCGAGACCGGCCGGCGCATCCATTTCAATCTCATCGACCTCTCGAAAGACTATGAGCTGCTGAAGAAATGGCTCGGCGAGAACCGCCCTGACGCCATCATCCATTTCGCCGAACAGCGCGCCGCGCCCTATTCGATGAAGAGCGACCGCCACAAGAACTACACCGTCAACAACAATGTCAGCGCCACCCATAACCTGTTGAATGCCCTCGTCGAGCTGCAGCTCGACGCGCACCTGATCCATCTCGGCACGATGGGCGTCTATGGCTATTCGACGGTGGGTGCCGCGATCCCCGAGGGATATCTCTCCGTCGGCATCGAGACCTCGGCGGGCGAGACGGCGAGCCAGGAAATCCTCTATCCGTCCAATCCCGGCTCGATCTATCACATGACCAAGTGCCTGGATCAGCTGCTCTTCCAGTTCTACGCCAAGAACGACGCGCTGCGGATCACCGACCTGCATCAGGGCATCGTCTGGGGAACCCATACCGAGCAGACCCGCCGCCACCCGCAGCTGATCAACCGCTTCGACTATGACGGCGACTACGGCACGGTGCTGAACCGCTTCCTGATCCAGGCGGCGATCGGCTATCCCCTCACCGTCCACGGCACCGGCGGCCAGACCCGCGCCTTCATCCACATCCAGGATTCGGTCCGCTGCATCGAGCTCGCCCTGAAGAACCCGCCGGCCCGCGGCTCCCGCGTCGAGATCTTCAACCAGATGACCGAGACCCATCGCATACGCGACCTCGCCGAGATGATCGCCAGGATGAGCGGCTCCGAAATCATCCGGCTGCCGAACCCGCGCAAGGAAGCGCCGGAGAACGAGCTGATCGTGAAAAACGAGAAATTCCGCGCGCTCGGCCTCGACCCGATCACGCTCGAGGCCGGGCTGCTGACCGAGATCGTCGACGTCGCCAGGAAATTCGCCTACCGCGTCGACCGCTCCCGGGTACCTGCGGTGTCCGCCTGGACCAAGGATATTGCCGCGACGATCAATCATGATCCCGAGGGTAAGCGGTTGAAGTCGGTGTCGTGACGGAGACGCTTGTGCTGCGCGGCCTCACCCTACACCTACAGAACACCCGGCGGTGCCCGGAGCCCCCTCACCCTACCCTCTCCCCGCGGGGGAGAGGGGGCGTCGGCGCAAGCTGCGGTGTTCCCTTCTCCCCCGCGGGGAGAAGGTGCCCCGAAGGGTCGGTTGAGGGGGCTACACGGCACACCGTCTCTTTCGTTTGCCCTGCAGCCACAGCAGCAGTCGAGCATCCTCGCAAGGCGTCGACCTCATGACCCAACCCTCGCGTCACGCCTACATCACCCTCATCACCAACCCCGACTACGCCAAGGGCGCCACCGCCCTCATCAACTCCCTGCACCAAACCGGCACGAAAGCCGACCTCGTCATCCTCCACACCGGCGCCGTCACACGCGCCGATCTCGCCCCATTCCTGGACAAAGGCTGCCGTCTCATCGAAGTGGCCCACCTCCCGCTCTCGGACGCCTTCAACCAGCGGCACGCTCGCGGCAACGTCCACGCCACCGCCCCCTTTACCAAGGGCCGCAAGCCCGACTTCCACACGCCGCTCGACAATTTCTGCAAGCTGCGCCTCTGGGAATTGACCGAATACGACCGCGTGGTCTTCATCGACGCCGATGCCGTCGTGCTTCGCAATATCGACCGGCTCTTTTCCTATCCGGAATTTTCCGCCGCCCCGAATGTCTATGAATCGCTTGCCGATTTTCACCGGATGAACTCCGGCGTCTTCGTCGCCACCCCTTCGAAGGAGACCTTCGCCCGCATGCTGCAGGCGCTCGACGCACCCGATGCCTTCTGGCCGCGCACCGACCAGACTTTCCTGCAGCAGTTCTTCCCGGATTGGCACGGCCTGCCCGTCCATTTCAACATGCTACAATATGTATGGTTCACCATGCCCGCGCTTTGGGACTGGAACAGCATTTCGGTGCTGCATTACCAATATGAGAAGCCGTGGGAGACCGATCATCCGAAGGCGGCACAATTGCAGCCGCTGATCGATCTCTGGCACGAACTCCATGCCGGCAAGGCGCTGCCGGATCTGGCGGCCATGAACAACCCGGAGGTGGCATGAAGGTACTGGTATCGGGCGGCACGGGTCTCGTCGGACGCTATATCGTCGAGGAACTGCTCAATGCCGGATACCATGTCATCATCGGCGGACGCCACGCGCCGCTGCCGCGGCTGTTTTCCCGCCCCGTCGATTTCGCGCCGCTCTCGCTCGATCCTGATACGGACCATATCGAAGCCTTCGACGACGCCTATTTCTTCGTTCATGCCGCCTTCAGCCATGTGCCCGGCAAATACCGCGGCGGCGAAGGCGATGACCCCAAAGGTTTCAAGCGCCTCAATCTCGACGGCACGGTAAAACTCTTCGAGGCCGCCAGGCGCGCCGGCACCCGGCGCTGCATCTTCATCTCCAGCCGCGCGGTCTATGGCGATGCCGCTGCCTCTCATTTGCAGACCGAAGACCTGCTGCCGAAACCCGATACGCTCTACGGCGAGGTCAAGCTCGATTGCGAACGCGCACTTGCCCATCTCGCCGGCCCCGGCTTTGCCGCGGTGAGTCTGAGGGCAACCGGCGTCTATGGCGATCTCCTGCCCAACAAGTGGAGCGGACTGATCGACGACTATCTCGACGGCAGGCCGATCCCGGCGCGGGCCGGAACCGAGGTCCACGGCCGCGATCTCGGCGCCGCCGTGCGGCTGATGCTCGAGATCGAGGCATCACGGATGTCAGGCGAGGCCTTCAATGTCTCCGATATCACCGTCGATATGCGCGACATCCTTGCCCGGATACAGGCAGAAACGGGCTGTCCCCACGCACTACCACCGGCGGCAGACAAGGCATCCCTCAACCGCATGGAGACCGCCAAGCTCGAAGGCCTCGGCTGGAAGCCGGGAGGCCTGCCGCTTTTCGCCGATACCGTGAAGACGCTCGCCCGGCGATTAGTGCCAAGGCCCGCGCAAGCCTGAAGTTGCAGAAATCCCCTCATAGTATCGGGGGATATGATGCAGATCGCACAGTCGAATGCGCTGAACATTCTGCGCAGCACGCCGCAATCGCTTGCGGCATCGGGAACTTCGAGCAGCGATCCGCAGCTCAGAATGCTTCAGCGCGCCGACGAGGCGCTCAACGCCCTGCAGCAGGACAAGAAATCCTCCGCCGACCTCGCCAAGGAGCGCGCCGCGCGCAAGCTCGCGGAACTTCAGCAGCAGGTCGAGATGCTGAAGAGCGGCGGTCTGTCGCCTGAGGCGACCGCCCGGCTCGCGGCACAGCTGTCGCAGAAGATCGCATCCGCCGCAGCGCAATTCGCCTCCGCCGTCGCCGGTGCGGGCGTCACACCCGGCGCAGTCACCGCTGCCTCCACCGAAGCAAGCACGGCAGGAACAGCCGCCACGTCGTCATCGGCAGACGCCGCATCCGCGGAAGCCGATCCGGCGACCGCCGAGACCGAGCCCGTCGACACCGCGCAGGCCCGCAAGGCCTACCAGGACACTGCCGCCGACGGCGAGCAGCAGGCCACCGGCCTGTCTGACGAGGACCGGTCGACGCTGGAAAAATTGCAGTCGCTTCTGCGCGAGGTCCGCCAGATCCTCAACAAGGCGATGGACGAGCTGCGCAACGGCAAGACCGTCGCGGACGCAACGCAGGCAATGCCGATGCCGACGGCAGCCTCCGCCATCCCCTCCAGCATCGTCATCTAGCCCGATCGGCAAAGCCAACGCCGCTTTCGCGCATTTGCATTGATCTGCAGCCGGTCTATGGTCGGCGCATGCAAACCATGTCCAAACAGCTAAAGGCCGACATGCGGGCCGAGCGGCTTTCGCTTCGCGACGCCATCCCGCCGGAAATGCGCATCGAAAAGGCGCTCGCCATGGCCGATCACGCCGGCGAGGCCGTCGCCTTCGATCCCGGCACGATCATCTCCGGCTTCCTGCCGATCCGCTCGGAAGCCGATATCCGCCCGCTGATGGCACGCTTTCAGGCGCGCGGCGCCCGGCTCTGCGTGCCTGCCATCCTCGACAAGCAGACCATCGTCTTCCGCGAATTGCTGCGCGATGCGCCACTGATTGCCACCGGCTTCGGCACCTCGGGTCCCGGCCCGGATGCACCGGTTCTCGACCCCGATATCCTGCTCGTGCCGCTCTCGGCTTTCGATGCCCGCGGCCACCGGATCGGCTATGGCGCCGGTTATTATGACCGCGCCATTAGCCTTTTGCGGCAAAAAGGCCGCAAACCAAGGCTGATCGGCATTGCATTCGACTGCCAGGAAGTGGCACATGTGCCCGACGAGCCGCATGACATAAGCCTGGATGCCATCCTGACAGAAAGCGGCCTTCGCTTTTTTGCTTCTTGGATCAGATAGAAATGCGGCTTCTTTTTCTGGGTGACATGGTCGGCAAGACGGGACGCACGGCGGTTTGGGACCGCCTGCCGGGGCTGGTTTCCGACCTGAAACTCGACTTCGTCGTCGTCAACGGCGAGAACGCCGCCGGCGGCTTCGGCATCACCGAGGACATCTTCCTCGAGACGATCAATGCCGGCGCCGATGTCGTGACGACAGGCAATCACGTCTGGGACCAGAAGGATGCCGTCGCCTTCGCCGGCCGCCACGACCAGTTCCTGCGCCCGGCCAACTATCCGCAGGGAACGCCCGGCCGCGGCTCCGGCCTCTTCTATGCGCGCAATGGCGCGCGCGTGCTCGTCGCCAACATCATGGGCCGCGTCTTCATGCATCCCGAGCTCGACGACCCCTTCAAGTCGGCCGAGGCAATCCTTTCCGCCTGCCCGCTGAAGGAACAGGCCGACGCGATCATCTTCGACTTCCACGCCGAGGCGACCAGCGAAAAGCAATGCTTCGGCCATTTCGTCGACGGCCGCGCCAGCTTCGTCGTCGGCACGCACACCCATGTGCCCACCGCCGACCACCAGATCCTGAACGGCGGCACCGCCTATATGTCGGACGCCGGCATGTGCGGCGATTACGACTCCTCGCTCGGCATGGACAAGGAAGAACCGCTCAACCGGTTCATTTCCAAGATGCCGAAGGGGCGGATGGAGGCGGCGACCGGACCGGCGACGATCTGCGGCGTTGGCGTCGAGATTTCGGATGCGACGGGACTCGCGGAGAAGATTGCGCCGCTGCGGCTGGGACCGCGGCTGGCGGAGACGATTCCGGAGTTTTGGCGGTAGGCTTTGACGTCGGAGGGCGCCAGCCCCCCTCTGCCCTGCCGGGCATCTCCCCCACGGGTGGGGAGATTGGCTGGGCGCAGCCGCTCGCTGTGCCAATACCGTCCTAAGAGCCGCAGCATTCATTTTTAAAGCGGGGAGCACGCCTCTTGTGGTCTCCCCACCTGTGGGGGAGATGCCCGGCAGGGCAGAGGGGGGCTGCCACCGCCCACGCAAAAGACGGCGACCACCCCAACACGCAAACGTGAGCACCCCGCATCTGGACCCCTGCGGCGCCTTGCCGCATCCTTCCGGCCACCGTGAAAGCGCCGGAGGGGTGGCATGAAGCCGCAATGTCTTATCCTCGCGATCGCATGCCTTGCCTCGTTCGCCCTGCCGCAGGCGGCAGGCTCCCAGGAACAGCGCAAGAATGTCAGCCAATGCCAGGCGATCGCACAGGGGATTCCGAAGGCGCAGTTCGCAAGCTTCTCTCCGGGCACCCCCATCGTCCCCGCCGTCTCCGAAGGCGAGGATGTCACCTTCACGTTCCTCGGACATTCGACCTTCGAGATCGACACGCCCGGCGGCATCGTCATCGCCACCGATTATAACGGCATCTATCAGCCCTCGGTGACCCCTGATGTCGTCACCATGAACAAGGCGCACCAGACGCATTACACGCTGACGCCGGATCCGGCGATCAAGCACGTCCTGCACGGCTGGAGCGATGTGCCCGGCGAAAAGGCCAAGGTCGATCTCGTCGTCGGCGACGCCTATATCCGCAACGTCACCACCGATATCCGCTTCAGCTACGGCCTCGGCGGATCGCAGCAGGACGGCAATTCGATCTTCATCTTCGAGATCGCCGGCCTCTGCATCGGCCATCTCGGCCACCTGCATTACGAGCTGACAGACGCCCATTACACCGAGATCGGCCGCCTCGACATCGTCATGGTGCCTGTTGATGGCGGACTGACGATGGGCCCTGACAGCATGAGCCGGGTGATCAAGCGGCTGCGCTCCTCGATCGTGCTCCCGATGCACCGCCGCGGACCGCCGGTTGAGCGCTTCCTGTCGATGATCGGCAAGGAATTCGAGATCGTCTATGCGCCGAACGATACGCTGACGGTGTCGCTCAGGACGCTGCCGCGGAAGCCGCAGATTTATGTGATGAAGGATGTGCAGTAGGTAAGGTCGGCGCCCGAAGCCCCCTCACCCTACCCTCTCCCCGAGGGGAGAGGGGGATGTCGAGAGTGAGGCAATCGATGCGACCTCCCTTCTCCCCACGGGGAGAAGGTGCCCGAAGGTTTCAGGCGCAACTTGTTGTGCCGGGGATGAGGGGGCCGCGCGGTAGAACGCCTACGAGACGTCAAGCAAACTGCAAATGCCGCTTGATCCCCACATCCGGCATCTTCTCATCGTCCAGATTGGCCTTGGCGATCTCCCAGCCGAATTTCAGCTTGCTGCCGGTCGAGACCCAGATTTCGGCATCGTCGACATGCATGGCGAGCATCGTCAGCTTCGGGTCCTTCTTACCGTTCTCGTACCAGGCGGCGACGATGGAATTCCAGTATTCCTCCACCTTGCCGGGATCGGCCTTGACCTCGATCTTGCCCGCGAGGCACGCATGGTAGTCGTGATCCTTGCCGACCACGCAGAAATGCGCGCGGGCGCCGGACTTGATGGCGCGGGCGATATCGGCATCGGATTTGGTGTAGAACCAGATCGTATTGGTCTTCGGATCGGCATGCGGCGCCATGGGCTGCATATGCATGTCGGCGCCGTCGACGCCGAGCATCCCGGCGTGAATGCCGTTCACCTGCTCCCAGAGCTGCTGTGCCGGATGTTCGCGGGCTTCGCTGAAGCTTGCCATGGCCATTCCTTTCCGTTTGCGTTTCCCGCTCAAAACGTCAGGTCCACCGGCTTTGTTCCGATGATTTGCACAGCCTGTGCAGCAGGCCCGAAAGCTGCTTTCCGCTTGAATACGGCCCGTTTCGCTCTTATAAGGCGGCCCATTCCGAACAATGAGACGTGAACAGGGGTGCCATGGCTGGCCATTCACAGTTTAAAAACATCATGCATCGCAAGGGCCGTCAGGACGCCGTGCGGTCGAAAATGTTCTCCAAGCTGGCGCGCGAAATCACCGTTGCCGCCAAGGCTGGTCTGCCCGACCCGGCGATGAACGCGAGCCTGCGCCTGGCAATCCAGAACGCCAAGGCCCAGTCGATGCCGAAAGACAATATCGACCGTGCCATCAAGAAGGCAGCCGGCAGCGATGGCGAGAACTACGAGCAGATCCGCTACGAAGGCTACGGCCCGGGCGGCACCGCCGTGATCGTCGAGGCGCTGACCGACAACCGCAACCGCACCGCCTCGAATGTCCGCTCGATCTTCACCAAGGCCGGCGGCGCACTCGGCGAAACCGGCTCGGTCTCCTTCTCCTTCGATCACGTCGGCGAAATTACCTACAAGCTTTCGGCAGGCGATGCCGACAAGGTGATGGAAGCTGCGATCGAAGCCGGCGCCGACGACGTCGAGACCGACGAGGAAGGCCACTACATCACGACCGGTTTCGAAAGCCTCGGCGAAGTCGCCAAGGCGCTCGAAGCGACGCTCGGCGAAGCCGAAACCGTCAAGGCCGTCTGGCGTGCCCGGAACAACGTGCCTGTTGATGAGGAAAAGGCCCAGTCGCTCATGAAGATGATCGACAATCTCGAAGACGACGACGACGTCCAGAACGTCTATTCGAACTTCGAAGTCTCCGAAGAAGTGCTTGCCAAGCTTTCGGCTTGATCGGCTCTTCCGAAAAGGCATTCGAAAGGCGGGCTCTGGCCCGCCTTTTTCGTTGCGTCACATGCCGGCTGCCGCACGCATGAAGCTTGCGCGAAAGGCGGCGAGGTCTCCGGCGCTGACATCCGACACCGCCCAGAACACCAGCCCGTTGGCCGACCATTCGGCCATGTTGTAGCCGTCGTGTTCACTGTCCGTCTGCCTGCCTGCCGTCTGCGGCCAGACGAAGAGATTGATGACGTGGCCGTTGCGCCGGTAGACGAGCGCGGCGACCACGCGCCCGCCGATGTAATCGACACGCCCGCCCACCAGTGGGAAACCATCCTTGGCAAGATCATTGACCGGCGGCGAGAAGTCGATACGGCCGTTGAACCAGGGTTTGACCGTATGCTGGTTCGAGGTCTGCACATCGACGAGGTGATCGGCCAGCATCGACTGGACATGGCTAGCGAGCAGCTGGTCCTGAATGCCGAGTTCTGGCGCCGGTGCGTTGACGAACAGCATGGCGCTCGCGGCCAATGCCGCCAGCGACGGCACGAAGCTCCAGTCGCGCACGAAGCGGAAGAAGCGGCTCCATGGGGATGCCGTCTCGACGCGCCTTTGCGCCTGAAGGCCCGCGGCCTGCTCCCGCGAGAGCGCCGTCAGCACCTGCGCGCGCACCTCTTCCGGCATCTTGAAGCGCACGCCATCCCGCCCGATCCGTTGCCGCACCCCACGCACCCTTTCCATCTCCGCCCGGCAATCCGGGCACCCCGCAAGATGAGCCTCCAGTTCCGCTGCGCGCACCAGATCGAGCTCGCCATCGATGAAGGCATGCAGCACCGGTCCCCACTGGTCGCAGCCCTGTTTCGGCGTATCGCTCATGCCCCGACCCCGCCATTTTCGAACGCATCCCAGGCTTCGCCGAATTCGCGCCGCGCGCGGGCGATGCGGGACATGACGGTGCCGATCGGCACGTCGATAACCTCGGCGATCTGTTTGTAGGAAAGCTCCTCCAGTTCGCGCAGCACCAGGATCTCGCGCATCGCTTCCGGCAGCATGGCGATGACATGGCGTACGCGTGAGGACTCGCTCTCGCGGATCATCGCCGTCTCCGCCGTATCGTCATCGGCAGCAATCTCGTGCGCCGGACTTTCGCTCCCGGCATTGCCATCGAGCGGCGTCTCGAAACGCGCCTTGCGCCGCCCCTGCTGCTGCCAGGCGAGATGGCAATTGCGGACGATCGAAAACACCCAGGCCCTGGGATCGCCGCCCCGATATGTCTCAAAACTGCGATAGGCCCGCAGGAACGCATCCTGCACGATATCCTGCGCCGCATCCTGGTCCCGGCTGAGGAAACGCGCGAAATTATAGGCGGCATCCATGTGCGGCAGGATGCTCTGCTGGAAGCGCAGCGTCTGGTCGGCCTGCAGCGGCTGGGCAGCCCGGGCGCGCCCCTGATCGCGGGCCATCTCCATATAGCCGACGAGGACCGACGCGGCCTCGACAAACAGCCGGCTGACAAGCCCGGCCAGCGAACGCGAGCGGCGCCGCCACCGCAGGACGGCCTCGGCCAGCTGGTCATCGAATGGAATGGGGTCGGCAATACTGACTTGGGTCATCACGTCCCCTGCGGCTGCAGCCCAGCCGACTCTAATCCTCAGGGCGCCCTGCAGGCAACGCGACCCTTTATCGACTAGATCGATGAGGGCGCCGTTTTATTCCCTCCCGGCTGTATTTTTTCGCGCAATTTCCGCCGCGATAAAAATAGCCGATTTCTTTCAACGGCTTGATGAGAAGGTTCCTGGCATCAGGGAATAAGCGTGCAGCCACTCAGGTCTAGTTCTGCAGCGGGGACGTCGAACCTATCCCGATCCCGCTGAGACAACGGACAAGCCAGAGGAGGCATCCCCATGTTCGAAATGTCACGCCGTACGCTGCTCGGTTCGGCCGCCGCGGCAGCCGCATTCGGCCTCGCGTCGAAGCTCGAATTCGTACCCCCGGCCTTCGCCGCATCGGCAGACGAACCGGCCACCGGTTTCTACCGCTATAAGGTCGGCGATATCGAAGTGACCGCCATCTATGACGGCATCTGGCGCAAGCCGCACGATCCCGCCTTCATCAAGGACGTCTCGGTCGACGAGACCAAGCAGGCGCTGGCCGCCGCCCATCTGCCGACCGATTTCATGCCGATCCCGCTGACGGTCGTCGTGCTGAAGGTCGGCGGCCGGCTGATCATGATGGATGCCGGTTCCGGTGTCGGCCAGTGGCAGGCCAATGCCACCCACCTGCCCGGCAACATGGCGGCCGCAGGCATCGACTACCGGAAGATCGACACCGTGATGATCTCGCATTTCCACCCTGACCACGTCTGGGGCTTGATGGAAAAGGGTTCCAACGCACCTGTTTTCCCGAATGCCGAGCTCGTCGTTCATTCCGCCGAGTATAACTGGTGGACCGATCCCGGCCGGGTCGACAAGCTTCCCGAGGGCCGCAAGGGCGCCGGAAAGCGGATCGCCGAAGTCTTCCCGAAATGGAAGAACTGGAAGCTGGTCGAGGACGGCGCGGAAGTGGCACCCGGCATCGAGCTGATTTCGGCGCCTGGCCATACGCCGGGACATTCGACCTATCTGGTCAACTCGGGAAACAGCCAGCTGCTGGTTTCCGCCGACATCATGTATGTGCCGGCACTGCTCGCCCCGCATCCGGAATGGCAGGGCAGCTACGATCAGGACGGGCCGCTTGCCATCACCAGCCGCCGCAAGCTGATCGATCGCGTCATCGCCGACAAGATCGCCATCTGCGGCTCGCACTTCCCCTTCCCCGGCTCCGGCAGCTTCGTCAAGGACGGAAACGCCTATGCCTTCACACCGACAAGCCAGGCCTGACGCCTGAGGAGATAACGGTCATGAAACGCTCGTTCACCAGCTACGCCGTTCTCGGCGTCATGGGCTTCTGCGCCCTTTCCGCAGCCGGTTCCGCAATGTCGGCGCTGACGGCAATGCCCGCCTATGCGGTCGACAACATGGAAACCGGCGATGGCCCGGATCTCACCTCCGTCCGCGCCAAGATCGCCGCCAAGGACTATCAGGCGGCACTCACGGAACTCCGCGGCCTCGCCGAGGATAACCAGCAGGCCGACGTCTACAATCTGCTCGGCTACACACTGCGCATGACCGGCGACTACGAAACGTCGCTGACCTACTACACCAAGGCGCTCGAGCTGCAGCCGGATCACAAGGCGGCACACGAATATCTCGGCGAGCTCTACCTGCAGACCGGCAAACCGGACAAGGCGAACGAACAGCTCGCGTCGCTGAAGCAGCTTTGCCCGGCCGGCTGCGAGGAGCTCGAAGACCTACAAGAGGCAATCGCCGCACGGGGCGGCAACTGATGGCGATTGCCCCGGGGCGGGCGGCGCTGCCGCTCGCCCTGCTCACCCAAGGAGATGATCATGGAACACTCCCTCCCCCGATCCGCCGGCGCAAGTACGGTGCTGCTTGGCGGACGCCTGCTGCTATCGGCGATCTTTCTGCATGAGGGCGCAACGCTGGCGCTGAATTTCAACGCCACCGCCCAGGCCTTCGCCAGGCTCGGTCTCGAACTGCCCGTCGCCATCGGCGTCATCCTGCTGCAGCTTGCGGCCGGCTTCTCGGTCGCAGCCGGATTGGCAACGCGGCTGGGTGCCGCAGCGCTCGGCACCTTCTGCCTGCTGACGGCCCTGCTTTTCCATACGGATTTCGCCAGCCAGAACGAATTGCTGCATTTCGAGAAGGACTTCGCCATCGCCGGCGGCATGTTCGTGCTGGCAATATCGGGTGCCGGCGCGCTGTCGATCGACGCAGTGCTGAAGCGAAACTGCGCGGCGCCGATTGCCGCGCTGCTGTGATCTGGATCAAAGCGGTTCACAGCTCCGTGAACCGCCGCCTGTTTTTAAGGAAGCGGTAACGCTGCCGCCCTTCAATGCCCCTGCCTCCAGCCGGTCTGTCTCAGGCCAGCGTCCTTCACACCATCGGCGGGGAAATGCCATGAAGAAACTTGCTCTCGTTCTCTCCTTTTCGTTGCTCGGCGCTTTCGCCGCGCAAGCGCAGCCTTCGATGGTCAAGCGCTTCAACGATTGGGGCGTCTATTCCTACAAGGCCAACGGCCAGACCGTCTGTTACCTGCTGACGGTGCCGACCGGGCAGACGCCTGCAAACGTCAGCCACGGCAACAACTTCTTCATGGTCGGCCCTGGCGCCTCGGGCCAGTTCGAGCCGCAGGCGCGCATGGGCTACGAGCTGAAGGACAGTTCGCGCGTCAAGGTCCGCATCGGCGACCAGACCTTCTGGATGTTCACCCGCGAGAACGCTGCCTGGATGCAGCACGAGGAGCGTGAGCCGGAGATGATCCGCGCCATGCGCGGCGGCAGCGAGATGGTTCTGGAGGCGACCTCCAGCCGCGGCACCGATACGAGCTACACCTATTCCCTCGACGGCATCACCGCCGCGCTGAAGCAGGTCAGCAAGTGCAACTGACGTGGGCAATCCCTTGCGTCTCTGCCGCACCAGCCGGCTTCTAGCCCTCGCCTGCTGCCTCCTTGTGCCGCTGATGGCCAGCGAGGCATCCGCGATCCCCGACACCGCAGCAAAAGGCCGGGAGACCGGCCTGCCGGTTCCCCGCTTCGTCTCACTGAAATCGGGCAATGCCCGCATGCGCATCGGCCCGTCGCTCGATTACGGCACCAAGTGGATCTATGTGAAATCGGGACTGCCGCTGGAGATCACCGCCGAATACGACAACTGGCGCCAAGTGCGCGATAGCGACGGCATCTCGGGCTGGATGCACCGCGCACTGCTCTCGTCACGCCGGACCGCCGTCATCGGTCCCTGGCTGAAACAGCCGGCCAGCCTGCATAAGGCGGCGCGCGAAAGCTCGGCGGTCTCCGCCGAGCTGATGGCCCGCGTCCTCGTTCATATCAAGAGCTGCGACGGAAGCTGGTGCGCCATCGATCTGCCGCACCAGGATCTTTCCGGCTTCATCGAACAGGCATCCCTCTGGGGCGTCTATCCCGGCGAGACGATTGGCGATTAGGCGGCCGCGCTCATGAAGCTGCCGAGGCCGGCGAACAGCTCGACCGATTTCAGCCTGGCCTCGATATCGTGGATCGGCATGGAGATGATCAGCTCGTCGGCCTCGGTCTCCTTGAGGAATTCCTTGAGCTTCGCCTCCGCCGTCTGCGGCGAACCGACAACGGCGTAGCGCAGCGTATGCTCGACATTGAGCTTCTCCATCGGCGACCAGAAGCTCTCCATATCCTTCACCGGCTTCGGGAACTGGCCGCGCACATTGCGCCTCAGATTGACGAACTGCTGCTGCGCCGAGGTGAAATGGTACTCGGCTTCCTCATCGGTCGGCGCCACCGATCCCATGACACCCGCCATCACATAAGGCTGATCGAGAACGGCCGACGGCTGGAACTTGCTGCGATAGATATCGATCGCATCGAGCAGCGAATCCGGCGCGAAATGCGATGCGAAAGCATAGGGCAGACCGAGCATGGCCGCGAGCTGGGCGCTGTAGAGGCTCGAACCGAGCAGCCAGATCGGCACATGCGTGCGATTGCCGGGAACGGCGAGGATCGCCTGGTTCTCGACCGGCTCGCCGAGCAGCTGCTGCAGCTCGACGACATCATGCGGGAAGCTCTGGGCACCGGCATCGAGATTGCGCCGCAGCGCCTGGGCGGTGCGCATATCCGTGCCCGGCGCACGCCCGAGGCCAAGATCGACGCGGCCCGGGAAGAGCGCTGCCAGCGTGCCGAACTGCTCGGCAATGACGAGCGGCGAATGGTTCGGCAGCATGATGCCACCCGACCCGATGCGGATCGTCTTCGTCGCCGCGCCGACATGGCCGATCACAACCGCTGTCGCAGCACTCGCGATACCCGGCATGCCGTGATGCTCGGCAAGCCAGAAGCGTTTGTATCCATATTCCTCCGCCTTCTGCGCCATCCGGGCAGAACCGGCGAGAGATTGGCTGACGGTCGTGCCTTCTGGAACGGGCGAGAGATCGAGGATGGAAAAGGGAATCATGAAAACCTGCCGGTCGGGAATGTGGGGTTACCGGCTATGTAGGTGGTGAGGGCGCCGCATCCAAACCCCGCGGCGAAGAAAAAGGATTGGTTGCTTGGTCAGCAAGGACGCTGAGGTGTCAGCAAGATCAGGGTCCCACATGTCTGCTGGCGGCCCATTGCAGTCGATGATGGGACGGTGGGGCATCGCTATCGAGCCAAGGAGTTCGTGCTCGTTGGCACAAGCACGAAATAGGCGTCCTCGACTGGATAGTCGCTTATGTAAGAAGATGCCTTGCATGCACTGGATGACAGATCGGCGGCGGACGGCGGAGACGAAGGATCATAGGACCAGTTGGCGTAGGCGTGGCTGTAATACTTTTCTGGCCCATTTAGGACGTCACCGCCTAGAATGATGTAGTTTGCGTCACGAAGCTGGCCAACAGCAGTGATAGCCTGCTCCTTGGTCAGGGCCCAGTTGTGGTGCTCGGGTCCCAGCCACGCGCCTGCCGAGAGAATTGCATCTGCTTCTGCGGAATAAACGATTGGCAACCCGGTTCCTCCTGCGGATGATGGATCGGTGTATAGTCGCGATCAGCGGCGTTCAGAGCGTCGCCTGCCTCGATTGGCGATCTGCTATCCAGGATTTACTGAACCACGCCGAAAGCATCGTTGTCGAAGTCAGTCGATCGTGAGCTGACGCCGCCCCCAGCCCGATGAATCAAATCTTCGATTTGATAGTCCACGCGTAGATACATCACAGAAGATCTATTGAGGCGGTCCTCGTCGACTGGCTTCGCCTCCGCCTCTGCATAACCCTGACATTGATCTGCCGCCAATCTCTCGGAGAGGCGTCTGAGCTCTCTAACGTTGTTCTCTTTCATTTTTGAGTAAGCCACTACGTCGCGCTCACATTGCTCGGTCGCATTCCATCCCAGTGAGCCGGAGGCGTCGAAGTGATAGCGCATCAGGCGAATATTTCTGGTTTCCTTTCCCAGAACCTCCGGCTCTCCCCAGTATTTGAGGATAGTGCGCTTCCACTTCCGGATGTTCGGAATAAGGTCGCCTTTAAATTGCGTCGATCTTCGGAGGGCATAGAGTTTTCCTCCAGTTGCCGGTGATGTGAAATACAGGCTGTAACTTTCGGAATTGTCGTATCCACCCGCTGCGTAAGATCTGTCCAAGAAAACAGCTCCTTCGAAGCTTTGTGCTTGGTCATCTGGAACTTTGTCTACGGGTTGAGCGGGGTCCAACGGGATACGGACGGCGTCGCGCTTCCATTCCTTGAAGTTCTTCGCGATTAGGCTCTCCACTTCAAACTTCGTCATACCAAGATGAAAATCCTCGGAGGGAACGAAACGGTGTACGAAGCGAAGATCATCGCTATCGTAATCGGAATCGAAAGCTTGGGCTGGGAGGTCTGTTGCAAGAATCGCTACGGTGAAAACAAGACATTTGACGATAATCGATCGCATAAGAATCTCGAAGAGAGGAACGCACAGAGGTTGCGCATCAGCTGATTTCTTGTCAACCGCCCGCCGAAGAGCTATCAGGCAGCACCGCGCATTGCCGTTCGATGATGGGGCGATGGGTCTGCTATCGGCCCTAAGCGGTCACTCCGTGAAACCGCGGATCAGCCCAAGTAAGCACCACCTACTATTACATATCTGCTTTGCATAATCGGAAGTAGGCGCTTACCCGATATGGGATCATAAGGAGCGCAGCTGATACACAAAGAGTTTCTAGTATGGATTGGGTCCCGGTAGTCTTCGTTACGTTCAAGGTTCTTGCGCTCGGAACGGCCATGTTCTTTGCCATCAAGTGGCATTACGATCGAGCGGAGAAGGGCGAGAGGCGTGCGGTACTGCGGACGGGCGGCATGATGGCTGCAGTCTTCGCGGTAGCGGTAATCGGCGTAGGGCTCGCCGCCTTCGTGCTGAGCAAGAAGCTCGGTCTGGACTTGAGCCTCTGATTATCAGGTGCGCGGCACCGGGTGCTCCCTGATGCCGGCGCTGCAAGCGACTCCAAATCCACATTCGCGGCAGGAGTCGCCTGACCTTTGCAGGCGTTACGAAGCCCGGCGATGCCGGAGCACATGTACTTCCGCGCTTTGCTGATGATGGCCCTGCGGCAGCGTGAAGTTGCCGAGCTGACGGTCCATCTCCAGCGCTTCGCTGGCGAGGCGATGGATCGCCGCCGTGCTTTCCTCGACCATCGCCGCATTCTGCTGCGTCATCGAATCCAGTTCGGCCACCGCGCTGTTGATCTGGCGCAGTGTATCGGCCTCTTCGCGGGTCGATTCCATGATCTCGTGGATCTGGCCGTTGATCGCCTCGACATGGCTGCCGATGCCGGTGAGCGCGACGCCCGCCCGCTCGACCAGCGACACGCCGCTTTCGACCTCATGCGTCGACTTCTGCAGCAGGCTGGCGATTTCCTTAGCCGCGCTCGACGAGCGCTGCGCCAGTTCGCGGACTTCCATGGCGACGACGGCAAAGCCCTTGCCGGATTCACCGGCGCGCGCAGCCTCGACACCGGCATTCAGCGCCAGGAGGTTGGTCTGGAAGGCGATCTCGTCGATCACCGAGATGATCGAGTTGATCTGGCGCGATGAGGCCTGGATGGCTTCCATCGCCGCAATGGTCTCGCGCATGATGTCGCTGGAGCCCGAGGTTTCCTTCTTGGCGTCACGGGCGATCCGCTCGGCCTGTTCGGCACGCTCGATCTGGATGCGGACAGACTGGGTGATCGCATCGATCGCATTGGCGGTCTCGGTGATCGAGGCAGCCTGGCGCTCGGTGCGGCCGGCAAGATCGTCGGCGCCGTTGCGCATCTCTTCCGAGCCGGAGCGGACGGCCATCGAGTTTCCGCCGATCGCCGTCATCGTTTCGCTGAGCGTCGCGAGCGCCTCGTTGAAATTGACGCGCAGGCCTTCGAGCTCGCCCGGGAAACGGGTGTCGATCTGATAAGCGAGATTGCCATGCGCCAGATGATGCAGGCCCTCGTCGAGCGCCTGGACGACATCCTGCAGGCTCTTCGCCTCGGCTTCGCGCTGCATCAGGTTTTCCTGACGCTCGCGCTCCGCCAGTGAACGAGTCTCCGCGCTTGCGGCTTCCAGCTCGCGGCTATCGAGCAGCGACTGCTTGAAGCGCGCCAGCGCCTTGGCCATCGTGCCGATCTCGTCATGGCGGTTCTGGCTGCCGATCTCGGTATCGAGCTTGCCGTCGGCGACATCGCGGGTATTGCCGGCGAGACGGGCAAGCGGCGAGAAGAGGAGCTTGGTGATCAGGCCGGTGGCGATCGCCATGACGACGAGTGCGCCGAGGCCGATCATCGTCAGCAGCGTGGCAATCTCGATGGAGCCGGCATTCAACTCGCTGAGGCGGACGCTCTCGACCACCAGGAACCGGTCGCCGTGATAGTCGATACCGCGGACATAGGCACGCGCCGTACCGTCGCTGCGGGCGAAATCATCGACCGTCATGCCCTGGCTGTTGGCGAGCGCATCCGGAATGAAGGTGAAGGCGGCGGTGTCGAGTGTCGCGAGCTTGCCCTCGGCATTGAGACCGATCGCGGAACCATCCGACGAGATGATCGCGGCCTGTGCCGTGCTGCCGGAAACGATGCCCTTCGACAGGATGCTGGAGACGATATCGTCACGCACCTTGAAAAGAATGATGCCCTTGGCCTGGCCGAGCTTGACGATCGGCACGGCATAGAAGATCGCCGACTTGCCGGCATCGACCCGCAGGCCGGAGAAAGCCGTCGGCGCGGAATCGTCGGTTGCCTTCGCGGTATTCTCGACGGCCTTCGCATAGGCAATACCCGCGCCGGTCGCCTTCCAGGCGTCGGACTTCAGGTTTTCGGCGAAATTGTCGTCCTTCTTGTAGGAATAGAGAACGGAGCCATCCATGTCGGTGATCAGCAGATCGCTGAAGGCGGTGTTTTCGAGATCGCGGGCGACTTCGCCCTGCGTCTTCTCATGGTTCGAATAATAGAACCCGCTCGGACCCTCAGGCTTCAGCAGCTTCTCGCGCTGGTCGGCCGGGTTCGGGTTGTTGGTGATGAAGACCTTCTTCAGCTCGGCGCGGGCATCGCCCGAGGACTTCTCGATGGTCTTCCAGCCGCTCTTCAGGCTGGTGATCGACATCTGCAGCGCCTCGATGCGCGCAATCGAATTCGCCTGGTTTTCGAGCTGCTCCAACTGATCCTGCAGCATGTCGCCGCGGAAGATGAGCACGCTCTCCTTCGCCTTCAGCGCCTGATCGTCGGAAATGCGGCTGCTGGCAAAATAGCCGAGCACGCTGATGGTGCTGACGGCAAGCGCCGTGAGCAGAATGAATGTCGCGATAACTTTAAAGGAAAGAGACTGAAATCTCTGCGCCATGAACTAGAACCCTTCCGGAGCGGTTTGCCTGGCTTTTCGCAGCTGGCTTGACCGAAAACAGAACATCGGGGGCCTTGACCTTCCGAAAAAGCGGCCCCTCTCACATTTGATGGATTAGATTTCAGACAACTGATTTAATTCGCAGTAAACAGCGCCACGCAAAACCTCAGATGTTTTTGTTTTGTTCACATATCGATGGCAGATATTTTGCAACTGCAATATGGTGAGCCATGCAAAACACGATTCGCATCATCGGCATCGATCCTGGCCTGCGTCGCACGGGATGGGGTGTTATCGACACGCTGGGCAATTCGCTGCGCTTCGTCGCCTCCGGCACGGTCACATCGGACGGCGACATGGACCTCGCCTCACGCCTCTGCCAGCTGCATGACGGGCTCGCCGAAATCGTCCACAGCTACAAGCCGGACGAAGCCGCCGTCGAACAGACCTTCGTCAACAAGGACGCCGTCGCCACGCTGAAGCTCGGTCAGGCCCGCGGCATCGCCATGCTGGTTCCCGCCCGCGCCGGCCTGCCCGTCGCCGAATACGCCCCGAACGCCGTGAAGAAAGCCGTCATCGGCGTCGGCCACGGCGAGAAACAGCAGATCCACATGATGCTGAAGATCCTGATGCCGAAGGTGGAATTCAAGGGCAACGACGCCGCCGACGCACTCGCCATCGCCATCTGCCACGCCCACAACCGCGGCGGCACCCGGATGCGGATGGCGGCGCTGGCGGGATGATTTGTTCTTGACTTGTTCCTCATACGCCTCTAGGTATTACCTGAGAGGTATTACCATGCGCGTGACGGAAAAAGGTCAGGTGACCATCCCGAAAGACATTCGCGACCACCTGGGCATCAGCCCGGGCTCCGAGGTCGAATTCATCGCCGGCGACAATGCCGCCACCCTCGTCAAGGTCAAGGGAAGTGAACCGGATACGCGCGGCTTCGATGAGTGGGCCGCCGATGTCGAAGGCACTCTTGATCTCGAAGGCATGACGACCGACGAATATATGGAATGGATCAGGGGGCCGCGTGACGATCTCGACCGTCATTGATACCAACGTCCTGATCGATGTTCTCGGACCGCAGACCGCCCTCAGACCCTGGTCGATCAAGGCACTCAAGCGATGTGCCGGTGAAGGCCCATTGATATTGACACCGATCGTATGGGCCGAGCTGGCCGCGACGTCAGCAGCAGAAGAGAAGCTGTTGAGGGCGCTGTCCTGGCTGGGCCTCGTGCGGCAGGAACTGCCTTTCGAGGCGGCGTTTCGCGCGGGTAAGGCGCATCGGCGCTATCGCGATGCTGGTGGACAGCGGGATCGAACCCTTCCTGATTTTCTGGTCGGAGCCCATGCGGAATGGGGCCGCCACCGGCTGCTGACGCGTGACGGCGCGCGCTACCGTTCCTACTTCCCGGCGCTCGACCTCATTTCTCCCGAAACCCATCCCTGACGGACGTATCATGATCGGAAAGCTGAAAGGCACTGTTGAGGAAATCGGCGACGACTATGTGCTCGTCGATGTGCACGGCGTCTGCTACGTCGCCTATTGCTCCGGCCGCACGCTCTCGAAGATCGGCTCGGTCGGCGAGGCCTGCGTGCTCTTCATCGAGACCTATGTGCGCGAGGACCAGCTGAAGCTATTCGGCTTCATGAGCGTGCTCGAGCGCGAGTGGTTCAACCTGTTGCAGAGCGTCCAGGGCGTCGGCGCCAAGGTGGCGCTGGCCGTACTTTCGACCCTGACGCCGGCCGAGCTCGCGAACGCTATTGCCTTGCAGGACAAGACCGCCGTCTCCCGCGCCCAGGGCGTCGGCCCAAAGGTGGCCGTGCGCATCGTCACCGAGCTCAAGAACAAGGCGCCCGCCTATGCCGGCGAGGCGATCAACATGGGCCTCAAGCAGGAGATCGGCGAAGGCGTCGCCTCCGCCCCGGTCGCAGACGCCGTCTCGGCGCTCACCAATCTCGGCTACTCGCGCGATCAGGCGGCGAACGCCGTTGCGGCCGCAATGAAAACGGCGGGTGATGGCGCTGACAGCGCCAAGCTGATCCGGTTGGGGCTGAAGGAATTGTCGCGATGAATTCCGACATTTTTGATATTGGCAGAAAATTCGAGTATTGTCTGACGACTTGAATGGAAGTGGACGATGACCGTTTGGGAAGCGACGATATCGGCAAAAGGGCAAGTGACGATCCCGAAGGAGATGCGGGAAGCGCTTGATCTGCGGCCCGGCGACCAGCTCATCTATAGCGTCGTCGACGGCGAGGTGATCATCACGCCGAAGAACGTCGACTTCAAGGATCTCGCAGGCCTGCTGGGATCACCGCCAAACGGTCCCGCAACGCTGGATGAGATCGACGCTGCCGTCCTGAAGGCCGCGGGAACCAACGCCGCCGACACCAAAGACACTGACAGCTCCGACGTCGCCGCATGAAGAAGATTGGGCTCGACACCAATATCGTCATCCGGCTTTTGACCAATGACGACGAGCAACAGAGGCGCGCCGCCCTGCGCTTTGCCGAAGGCATGGGCCGGGATTTCGAAGGTTTCCTGCCGCTGGTCGCCGTGCTCGAATTGGATTGGGCGCTCCGCGCCAGACTTGGCTTTCAGAAGCAGGATGCGGTCCTGGCCATTCGCAAGCTGCTGCAGACCCGCGGCCTCGTCGTCGAGCACCATGAACTCGTCGTCAAGGCGCTCCGGCTGGTCGCCAGCGAGAACGCCGACCTTGCCGATGCCCTCATTGCCGCCCGCTCGCTCGCAGCGGGCTGTGAATCGATCAAGACCTTCGATAAAAAGGCCGCATCGCGCGTCCCCGGAATGGAACTACTTGCATGAGTGAAGAAACCCGCCTGATATCGCCGGAGAAGCGGGGCGAAGACCTGGATGTGACGCTGCGCCCGCAGTCGTTGGACGAATTTACCGGCCAGGCGGAAGCGCGCGCCAATCTGAAAATCTTCATCGAGGCCGCCAAGAACCGTGGCGAGGCGCTGGATCACGTGCTCTTCGTCGGCCCGCCCGGCCTCGGCAAGACGACGCTGGCGCAGATCATGGCGAAGGAACTCGGCGTCAACTTCCGCTCGACCTCTGGTCCTGTTATCGCCAAGGCCGGCGATCTTGCGGCGCTGCTCACCAATCTCGAAGAGCGCGACGTGCTCTTCATCGACGAAATCCACCGCCTCAACCCGGCCGTCGAGGAAATCCTCTATCCGGCGATGGAGGACTTCCAGCTCGACCTGATCATCGGCGAAGGCCCCGCCGCCCGCTCGGTGAAGATCGATCTGTCGAAATTCACGCTGGTTGCCGCCACAACCCGTCTCGGCCTGCTGACGACGCCGCTGCGCGATCGCTTCGGCATCCCGGTTCGCCTCTCCTTCTATACGGTCGAGGAACTGGAACTGATCGTGCGCCGCGGCGCGCGGCTGATGAACCTGCCGATGACCGATGAGGGCGCCCGCGAAATCGCCCGGCGCGCCCGTGGCACGCCGCGCATCGCCGGCCGCCTGCTGCGCCGCGTGCGCGATTTCGCCGAGGTCGCCAGGGCAGAAGCCGTCACCCGCGAGATCGCCGATGAGGCGCTCACCCGCCTGCTCGTCGACAATGTCGGTCTCGACCAGCTCGACAAGCGCTATCTGAACATGATCGCCGTCAATTTCGGCGGCGGCCCGGTCGGCATCGAAACCATCGCCGCCGGTCTCTCCGAGCCGCGCGATGCGATCGAGGACATCATCGAGCCCTACATGATCCAGCAGGGCTTCATCCAGCGCACGCCGCGCGGCCGCGTCCTCACGGCTACGGCCTGGAAGCACCTGGGCATGCAGCCGCCGAAGGATCTCGAAGCGGCGCAATTCCGCCTCTTCCAGGGCGATGAGTGAGAGCACCATGCCCAAGAGAACGATGATCCGGCTGAATGGACCTGCCGGGCGTTTCAACTACCGCATTGCCGGGCTCGCCTTTCGCGAGGGCCATGTGCTGGTGCATCGCGCCGTCCATGAGCCGTTCTGGACCTTTCCCGGCGGCCGCGCCGAGATCGGCGAGACGTCCGAGGAGACGCTGAAGCGTGAGATGGTCGAGGAGCTCGGCGTTTCCGTCGAGGTCGGGCGCCTTCTCTGGATCATCGAGAACTTCTTCCATTATGAAAAGCGCGACTGGCACGAGCTGGGCTTCTATTACCTGATGGAGGTTCCCGAGAGCTTCCCCTTCCGTCCCCACGACATCGTCCACCAGCTCGAAGACGGCAAGGACGTCCTCGAATTCAAGTGGGTACCCGCGACCAAGGAAGCGCTGAAGGCTCTCGACATTCCTCCCTATTTCATCGCCGACGAGATCGAGCATCTGCCGGCAACGACGCGGCACGTTGTCTGGCGCGACGGCGATCTCGATCGCGACATCTGAGGGAACCCCGCACCGCCTTGCGCATTGCCACTCCGAAAGGAGATCGCCATGCAAAAATACCGGACTGGCGCGAGCGTCGAATGGAAGTGGGGCACGGGCACGGGAACCGGAAAGATCAGGCAGAGCTTTACCGATGACGTCGAGCGGACCATCGAAGGCGCCGTCATCAAGAGGAAGGCGAGCCCGGAGGAGCCGGCCTACCTGATCGAACAGGAGGATGGCGGCCGGGTGCTGAAAAGCCATTCCGAGCTGCATAGACACGGCTGACGGCGGCGCGCCCGCATGATCCAGCCATTAGGAGGACATGCCATGACCGGTTTCGACCCCTGCCGGATGTTCCGAAAGCTTGCCTATAACAATGCGCTCGCCAATCTGCGGCTGAGCAACGCCTGTCTGCTGCTGCAGCCCGGTGAATTCGAGGCGCATCGTACCAGCTTCTTCCCATCGATCCGGATGACCATGAACCATATCCTCACGGTCGACTGGTTCTATGTCGACACGCTGGAGGGCGGCACGCTGGGGCCAAAGGCCTGGGAAGTGGAAGAGCCGTTCACGGCGCTGGAAGCGCTGATTGCGGAACAGCGCAAGGTCGACGGGCGCCTCGTCATTCTCTGCGAAAAGCTGACGCCGGACGCCTTGGCTGCCACTGTGCAGCTCCACCGGACAGGGCGCATTCAGGAAGAGCGGGCAGACGATGTGCTGAGCCATCTCTTCCAGCACCAGACCCATCACAGGGGCCAGGTCCACGCCATGCTGGCGGGCTCCAGCGTCAAGCCACCGCAGCTCGATGAATTCATCGTCGATGACGACGCCCGCTTCCGGGGCGGCGAGATCGCCGCCCTCGGCTGGAGCGAAGAGAAGTTGATGCGTTAATCGTTGAGACGCGACTTCAGCGCATCGACGATCGTCTTGGTCAGCAGGTCGTAGTTCTCATCGAAGTGATGGTCGCCCGGCAACTCGACCACGGAGGCACCGCTGTCCTTCAGATCGGGGCAGGCCACCTCGTCGTCATCGTCATTGCCGTAGATGCACTGCACGAGCTTCGGATCGACATCCTTGAGATCGGCAACGGGGTCGCCACCGGCGCCCTCAGTCTTCTGGCCGAGCCAGCCCATGACCGAGATCACGTAATCGACCTCATGCGAAAGCGACAGCAGCGAGATCTGCACGATCGAAGATTTCTCGGCCGGCTTCAGCAGCTTGTAGGTGGCGGGCACCACGTCGGCGCCGAAGGAATAGCCGATCAGCAGCACATGCTTGACGTTCCACTGCTTGCGGTAGAGGTCAATGATCTTGCCGAGATCGTCGGCCGTCTCTTGCGGCTTCCGCTCCGACCAGAAATAATGCAGCGAGTCGATACCGACGACCGGGATGCCTTCCTTCTGCAGCTTGCTGCCGACTTCCTTGTCGATATCGCGCCAGCCGCCGTCACCGGAATAGATGACCGCCATCGTATCCATCGCCGGCTTGGCGTCGAGAACCGAAAGCGGCAGGCCGAGCGGATTGTCGGAGCTTCCGGCTTCGTCCATCAGTTGGTCCAGCGTATCCGAGAGCGTCGTCTGCGCATCGTCGTCCGCGTCGCGGATATCGATCTTCGGATGGATCTTCTTCAGCTCTTCCACATGTTCGCGGCCGTCCTTCGGCGCTGCCGATGTGAAGGCGGCGATGATCGGGTCGGGCAGGCTGCCGTCGGAGAGGCCGTAGATCATCCGGTCGCCGACCGTCTTCTTGCTGGCCGGGGTGCAAAGCTGCTGGGTCAGCGGGATACCGGCAACCGGATCGATCGCCAGCGTCTGACCGATCGTCGCATCCGGGGTCTGCGCGGCAATCGCCAGCGCCAGCGCTCCGCCCTCGCCGATACCGGCAATGATAGGCAGATGATAGGCGCTGTTACCGGCGGCGCGCTGAACCTGCTGGCTGAGCGACTCGATATCCGAGACGAGATAGATGCAGCCATCGTTGTCGCTGACATCGTATTTGCGCAGCGCATCAATGTAGGAGGTGAAATCGACGCCGATCACGACAGCGCCGGCGTCCACCAGCTTGTCAGCCTCGGCCTTTTCGTTGTCGCCCCAGCCTGCGCCGTCCGAAATCAGCATCACGGCACCCTTCACATCGCCCTTCGGCAGGAAGATGTGCGGCGACGGAATGAGGCCGGTCTCGAAATCCTGGTTGGTTTCATCCGCGGCAAATGCCGGGAATGCCAGCGCCGTGGCGCAAGCAGCTGCGAGGAGATATTTTCTGATCATTTCCTGACGACTCCCTTCAATCCGCCCCCGATGAGAAAGGTCGCGTCCATCAACGCGATCATCGGATTGCCCCCTCCTGAAACCGCAAGATAGCGCGGTTGCCAGTGCGGATGAAACTTTGATTTGAATGCCCGAAGGCCTTTGAAATTGTAGAAGCGCTCGCCGTGTTCGAAGACGGTGCTGCCGATACGGTCCCATACCGGGGCCGTTTCGCGCTTCGACATGCCCGAAAGCGGTGCCATGCCGAGGTTGAAGTGCTTGTAGCCCTCGGCTCTGAGATATTCCATGATCTGTACGAAGAGGAAGTCCATCGAGCCCTTCGGCGCTTCCGGCGAGAAGCGCATCAGGTCGATCGTGCCCTCGGACTTGGTTTCGGTAACGAGGATATTGGCGAAGGCAACGATCTTACCGTCCTTCTTCAACACGCCGACCGGCTGCGAATTGACATAGTCGGGCTCGAAAGCGCCGAGCGAGAAGCCCTTCTCCTTGGCATTGTGGTCTTCGAGCCAGGAGCTGGAGACCACCGAGAGATCACCGAGAATGGCCGGTACGCCGTCGGCGGGAATGACTTCGAAGCTCAGGCCATCGCGCTGGGCGCGGCTTGCCGTCTGGCGAAGGTTCGCCCACTTGCCGCCCTTCATCTCGAAGGCGCCGAGATCGGCAACGGCGAGCTCGCCGAGCTTGAAGGCCCGCAGGCCCGCATCGGCGCAGTGCGACAGCAGCCCCGGAGAGATCTGGTAGAACACCGCGCGGCAGCCCGCGGCGCGCGCCGCCTCCACAAAGCTCCAGACGAGTTCCGGGATCGCATGCCGCTCGCCGACCGGATCGAACAGCGCGATCCAGGAGCGGCCCTGGCGGCCGTACATGATGAAAGCATCGCCCTTCTCGGAGAACATGATGCTCTTGTCGGCCATGCGAACGAGATTGGCGTCGGCATAGTCCTGCGCCTTGACGATATCGACGGCGCGCTGCAGCGCCTCTTCTGTCGCCGGTTCCGGCCGGAAGGTCGCCGGGCGCAGCAGGCTGAAGATCGCGATCGCCGAGGAGATGATGGTGATGCCGAGCACGGCGCGCAGGCCGCGCGGCGCTTCGGCGGCAAATTCGAACTGCCACCAGAGCTCGTTGCTGTACTCCACGTCGCGATAGACGAACAGCAGGATGACGACCGCGCCGACACAGATGACGGCAATCGCCATCAGCCAGGCCGCCGTCAGCGTCTGGTTGAGAAGCGAGGCATGGCGGGTGAAGAGCCGGCGGCTGACGAACAGGCTGAAGATCAGGATCGCCAGGAAGATCGCCTCGACAAGCGCGATCGCCTTCAGGAGCGACAGCGCCAGCGCCAGCACGGCCGAGACCACCGAGACCAGCCAGGCGCCGTCGAGACGTTGGCCAAGACCGCGGGCGGCGACAACGAGCGCCAGGCCGAACAGGCTCGACAGGAAATGCGCGCCTTCGACGATCGGCAGCGGCAGGTAATTGGCCAGGAATTCGAGGTTTTCGTCTGGCGTCGGCGTGACGCTCGAGAAGATCAGCATGACGCCGAGGATCAGTGCGAAGGCCGATAACAGCTGCGGCGTCAGGCGTCCGCCGATGCGACGGATGCTCGATGCGGCCGGATGATCGACGAAGCGGCGAAGCTCGGTCAGCGATACCGCAAGCACCGCGATCAGCAGCGGCAGGACGTGATAGATCAGACGGTAGAGAACCAGCGAGCCGAGAACGGCATCGATATTCACCGCGCTGCCGAGCGAGGCGATGATGACAGTCTCGAAAACGCCGAGACCGGCCGGAACGTGGCTGAGAACACCGAGACCGACGGCGATCGCATAGACCGCCAGGAAAACCGGCCAGCTGATCGCCGTCTGCGGCAGGAGAACGTAGAGAACGGTCGCCGACGCCGCGATATCGAAGGCGGTGACGAGGAACTGGCGCGACCAAGTGCGCGAATCCGGCAGGCGGACAGCGATCGGGCCAAGATTAACGGCCCGGCCATCACGCCCGAGATAGACGACGAACCCGAGCCCCGCCAGGATCGCACCGGCGATAATCCGCAAAAGCAGCGCATTGGTATTGATCAGCGGCCCGATTTCGTCGGCGATGATCATCAGCGCGATCGCCGCGACACTGGCCAGACCGAGACCGAAGGACAGCGTCACGAAGGCGATGACCCGGCCAATATCTTCAGGCGTGAGGCCGAGGCGCGAATAGGCGCGGTAACGGATCGCGCCGCCGCTGAGTGCGCCGAAACCGGCGGTATTGCCAACCGCATAGGCGCTGAACGCCGTCAGCGCCACATGCGGAAAGGGCAGCTTCTTGCCGATATAGTCGATGGCGTTCAAATCATAGAAGATCAGCGCGAAGAAGCTGAGACCGGTGAAGAGAAGCGCGAGAAGGATCGAGCTGACACGAGTATCGGCAAGCGCTTCGACGACGTCGTCATAGCGTACTTCATCCGTAAGCTGCATGATGGCATAGCCGACCATGCAGAACAGGACCAGCGTCGCGGCTGCCACGAGCTGCGTGCGATATCGCCGGAGAAAGCCGCGAAACCCACCGGCCTCTTCGCTTTCCATCTCTTCCAGACTGTTCTGACTCGCCATGTTACCCCTGCCGATCGCCAGCGTGGCGTGAATCGTTCGGCAAAGCACTAGCATATGCTGCAGGCAAGCTCTATCAGCCCCCGCAAGCTCTACCCAACCGCCGCCGAGCGCGCCTCATCGGCTTGAATTGGGGCAAAATTAGCGCCGCCAAACGCAAGGCGGCATTGCGTTTTTGTAACATTCCGTCGCACCCCGGCGGCCGCTCAGGCAGCCGGCTCGCCTCCGGCGCGGGCCTGCGCCGCATAGCGTGCGGCGGCGGCCATCGCTTCCGGATCGCGCCCCTCGCCCGCCACCTGCACGGTCGGAACGGCGAATTCGATGCCGTTTTCCTTGAAGGCGTTGCGGATCATCGCCAGCGCATTGCGGCGGATGACGAACTGTTCGCCGGGCTTCGTCATCATCGAAAGCCGGATCTCGATCGCGAACTCGCCGAACTGCTCGACGCCCTTCATCTTCAGGGTCTCGATGATATGCGGCCCGAATTCCGGGTTTTCGAGCAGCGACTGGCCGATCTGCTTGATCACCTTCTTGGCCTTCACCAGATCGGTGTCATAGGTGACGTTCAGGCTGATCTTGTCGATCGTCCAATCGCGGTTGAGGTTCTTGACGGCGCCGAGTTCGCCGAAGGGCACGGTGGTCAGCGGCCCGCGATGATGGCGCAGCTTCACCGAGCGCAGGCTGAAGGCCTCGACGACGCCCTTGTGGCTGCCGCTCTCGATATATTCGCCGACGCGGAAGGCATCGTCCCACAGATAGAACATGCCGCTGATGACATCCTTGACGATCGTCTGCGCCCCGAAGCCGACGGCGACGCCGACGACACCGGCACCGGCAATCAACGGCGCGATCTCGATACCAAGCCCCGACAGCACCATCAGGATGGCGATGACGGCAATGACGACGGCGATGATGTTGCGGAAGATCGGCAGCAGCGTCTGCAGACGTGCGCGTCTGGCCTTCTCCTCATCCGATGCAGCGCCATCCAGCGGCTGATCGAGAAGCTTGCCGTCGATATAGGCCTTGACCAGATGCCAGAGCAGATCGGCCGCAAGCAGCACGACGATGCCGCCGATGACGCCGCGGGCGATCCGGTCGGTCATCGTTTCGCCGGCCGCCATCGTATCGGCGCCGACGCCCATGACCTTGCCGATCCAGATCGCCGCCGCGGCAATGATCAACGCACGCACGCCGCGATCGAGCAGCACGGTGGCGATGCGGCGATTGGCAAGGAAACCGGCTTCGGCCTGGTGCAGCGCGCGCACGGCAGCCGTCGCGACTGAAAGCACCTTCGGCAGCAGCAGCGCATAGATGCCGAGCCAGAGCAGCCAGTTGAACCCGGTTACCCAGAGAACCCAGAGCGCCAGGAAGTAGATCGTCAGAGCCCAGGCCACCGCCGTGCTGTGGCGGGACCCATCCGACGGGCGCGACCAGACCGCTTCGACAGCGATCAGGAACAGGCCGATGCCGAGGATATAGGCGACGAAATAGCGCGAGCCCGGCGAGAAGCCGAGCGGCTCCATCACCTGAATGACGGCCCAGCCGAAGGCGAAATAGATGCCGAACACGGCAGCGCGGCGGAACCAGAATAGCGCCTTCGCCCGCGAGACGTCCCGCTCGCCGTCGGCCCGCGCCAGTGTCACCAGCACGACCAGCATGCGGCCGATCGAGATGGTGAACCGCGCCGCGATCAGCGCGACGGCAACGGCGATCGCCATCGACTGGCTGACCGGCGGCCAGTTGAAGGCGAGCAGCGGGATCATCGTTGCGATGGCAAAGACGATCGCCGGAATGACCCGGTAGAAAATATTGGCGCCCGCATGATGCAGTGCCGCCGGTTCTTCCGTATCGGCCCGGCGCACCCGCGGCCGCGGCGTCACCGCCCGGAACAGCAGTTCGGCAAGCGTACCGGCGAGAAGCAGCGTCAGCACCTCGACGACGACCCAACCGGCGCCGGCCGGCTCGACCTCGCGATCGACGATGCCATCGGCCGTTTCGATTTCCGCCGGCAGCTCCATCGCCGCATGCGAGACCATCTCGACATGGCGGCGCGCATGGCCGAGCAGGCCCGAGAGAACCGACATCTGCCCGTCGTCTGCCGCCGCAGTCCCCGCCGGTGCCGTCTTCATCTGCGACGCCATCCAGCTCTGCACTTCGGGCGCCTGCATCAGCTCCATCATCTGCCGCACCTTGTCCGGCGGCATGGGGGTGGGCGCGGCTGGCGGCTGCGCGGGGCTTTGGGCCTGCGTGGCGATTGGCCCGAGCGTCAGAAGCGCGAGCCAAAACAGCAGTCTGACGAACCTTGAACCAAACACCCGACGCCCTCCGGTATGACTGATGTCAACCATATCGTGTGCAATGCTTTAGGCAATGGGCACGAAAAAGCCCGCGCCTGGAAAGCGCGGGCTCTTAAACGAGAGTATGGGTCTATCAGCCCTTCGGCTTTTCGACGTGACCGCCGAAGCCGGCGCGCATCGCCGAGAGCACCTTGTTGGCGAACTCGTCCTGATCGCGCGAGGAGAAGCGGCCGTAAAGCGCGGCACTGAGCACCGGCGTCGGCACGCTTTCGTCGATCGCCGCCATGATCGTCCAGCGGCCTTCGCCAGAGTCCGAGACGCGGCCGGCATATTTGGCCAGCGCCGGATCGGCATGCAGCGCATCCGACGTCAGGTCGAGCAGCCAGGAGGTGATGACGCTGCCGCGGCGCCAGACTTCCGCGACGTCCTGCAGATTGAAGTCGTAGCGGTAATATTCCGGATGGGCGAGCGGCGCCGTTTCGGCATCCGCCTCATGGGTGGCAGCGCCGATATTGGCGTT
Source organism: Rhizobium sp. 21-4511-3d (assembly GCF_053522545.1). NCBI lineage: Bacteria > Pseudomonadati > Pseudomonadota > Alphaproteobacteria > Hyphomicrobiales > Rhizobiaceae > Rhizobium > Rhizobium sp. 21-4511-3d. Next base: position 79,092 of record NZ_JBNWCF010000005.1, read on the forward strand.
CTTCAGGATGTTGAAGCCTTCGGCATAGGCGGCCATCAGGCCGTATTCGATACCGTTATGGACCATCTTGACGAAGTGGCCGGCGCCATGCGGGCCGCAATGCAGGTAGCCCTGCTCGGCCGTGCTGTGCTCGGCTGCGGTACGGTTTTCCGACGGCTTCACGTCGCCGACCCCAGGGGCCAGCGAAGCGAAGATCGGCGACAGCGACTGGACGATGCCCTTCTCGCCGCCGATCATCAGGCAATAGCCGCGCTCAAGGCCGAAGACGCCGCCGCTGGTGCCGACGTCGACATAATGGATGCCCTTGGTGATCAGCTCGGCGCCGCGGCGGATATCGTCGTGATAGTAGGAATTGCCGCCGTCGATGATGATGTCGTCATCGTGCAACAGCGGCACGAGCTGGGCGATCACCTTGTCGGTGATGGCGGCCGGCAGCATCAGCCAGATGGCACGCGGCCGCGACAGCTTCGAAACGAATTCTTCGAGCGAGCTGCTGCCGACAGCGCCCTTGCCCGTAAGGTCGGCAACGCTTTCTGCTTTCGCATCATAGACCACGCATTCATGGCCATCCCGCATCAAGCGCTGGACCATGTAGCTGCCCATACGGCCCAAACCAACCATGCCAAGCTGCATCACACATTCTCCTGGGAATCTAATCGATATGATTCCGGAAACTAGCACTCACGCCGCAGCAGGCAAGCGAAGTCTCTGTCACATTCCAGAGATGCAAATGCTTCGTTCGGTCGCGGGGCATGGCCCGCATTTCGCTCAGGAGATGTAGCCGGTGCTAAAATCGGAGTGAAAAACTCAGTAAAAGCCGCTGCCCCGGCGGGCCGCAGAAGGCATTCGGCAGTTGCATCCGGAGGCCTGGCAGTTACCGCCGGATGCTTTCAAACGGTCAATTCCTGCAGTCACGAAAATTTTCTATGCCGGAAATAAAGCCGATTAATTCGTTTCTTTTCATATTCTTAACTTGGAGACCATCTTTGTCACAACACTGTCCCGCAAAATTTTGCACTTGAGAAGCAGTTGCCTTGCTGGAGGTCGGATGGTACTTTTTCATTAACAACTAAATAAAAAAAACGACGGGGGAAGTGCCCTTCAATTTCGATCTATGATTTGTCAGTTCAGGATTGAAGAATATGAAGGCCACACCAATAAACATTCACCCAAAAGACGTACGAATACTGTCCGCTTCGCGGATTGCAGGGTATTTGTTCGCATTCTTGCTACTCTTCACCATCGGCATGTCGATGGTGCCAAACCAGTTCTTCGTCGTCTCGCCGAAAGCTGTGATCAACGCCCCTGTGCAGATGATCGCATCACCGATCTATGGCCGCGTCGACAAGATCGACCTGCAGGTCGGCCAGGTGGTCAATCTCGGCGATGTCACCGCCACCGTTTCCAATCCGAACCAGGACCAGACATCGCTGACCGGCCTCAGGCTCGAGAAGCTCGACCTGACGGAGAAGCTCAACAACACGATCAATGTCGTCGCCGAGCGCAACGACCAGCTGAGCAAGGTCAAGGCGCAGATCGCAGACGTCAAGGACGGTGTCCTGAGCGAGCTCGGCGCCGTGATCGGCAACGCCCAGTCGAATGTCGAGATCTACGAAGCGCGGCTCGCCGAGCAGGATGCGCTGCTGCAGCGCGCCACCACAATGCTGAAGAAGGGGCTGACCTCCGAGGCCAGCGTCGAGCCGCAGCGCCAGAAGCGCAATGCCGCCCAGGGCGAGCTCGATGCCGCCCGCGGCGAGCTGAAGCGCAACGAGATCGTCCAGTCGCTTGTCAGCCGTGACATCTACACGGGCGGCACGGTCGCCGCCAACCTGCTGACGCTGGAGATGCAGCGCACCAAGCTCGCCGGCGATATCGCCGAGGACAATATCGAGATCAACCAGATGACGGAGCGCAAGGCGCAGGTCGAAAAGCTGATCAACCGCGAGGAAGGCCGGCTCGGCAAGTCGGGTGCGGCCGAAGTCGTCGCCGATCATCACGGCCAGGTCGTCAGCGTCGACGCCTCCTTCGGCGATTTCGTCATGCAGGGCCAGGCGGTTGCCAAGTCGCTCGATTGCAACGAGGCTTTTGCCGCTGCCGTCTATCGCAGCCGGGATGTCTCCTCGCTCGATATCGGCACGCCCGCCATGGTCAATTTCCGCTCGCTCGGCGTCAAGAAAAGCGGCCACGTCTACAAGATCGTCCGTTATTTCGACAGCGGCCAGCAGAACCGCTACTTCGCCAAGTTCCCGAAAGCCGAAGGCGACGAGGTCTATGTCCTCGTCAAGGTCGACGACGATCCCGTCGAACTGACCGCTGCCGGACAGCCCAACAACGACAAGTTCTTTGGATGCCATGTCGGTGAGGACGTGATTGTCTCGCTTGGAGAGACCGTCGTCGCGCGCCTTACCCGCTACTCGAAAATGGCCGTCGACAAATTGGCAGCGGCGGACGGCCTGCTCTCCGCGTCGGCGCTTTTTGACAAGGGCCACAGATTGGCGAGCCTCCAGCAATAACTGAGCACTTTCGTTTCGCTTTATCGACCGCGATAACAGGGAAGACCTGGATATGGTTTTGCGTTCACTCATGATTGCGGCGGTGCTCGCTATCGCGGCACCTGCCTTCAGCACTGCGGCCATGGCAGACGCCAAACGCGCCGAACTCGCCTGCACCCTCTGCGATGGCCTTGCCGCGCTGATGACCGGCGAACCCGAACAGGCCTTCGTCTTCCGCAGCTTCGAACCGGCAAACGGCGGATCGAAACTGCACCCGGCGCTCGACAATACCGGCTTCACCTATGACAACGCACTGGCGATGATGGCGCTCTACGGCTGCGGCCGCGCCAGGGAGGCAAAGCGCGTCGCCGATGCGCTGGTTCTGGCGCTGGAGACCGACCGCCACTACCACGACGGACGGCTGCGAAATGCCTATCGCTCCGGCCCGGTCATCCCAGGCAAGGACGGCATGCTGCTTCCCGGCTACTGGAGCACGGCCAGCAATTCCTGGATCGAGGACGGCTATCAGGTCGGCAGCGCCACCGGCAGCATCGCCTGGGGCGCGCTCGGGCTGCTCGCCGCCTATTCCGAGACCGGCCAGACCGCCTATCTCGATGGCGCCCGCAAGATCATGGACTTCATCCACCGCTCGACCGCCGACCCCAAGAACCCCGGCTATTTCGGCGGCTTCTTCGGCCACGAACCGACACCCGATCGCATGACCTGGAAATCGACGGAGCACAATCTCGATATCTATGCCGCGGATCACTGGCTGGCGACGATCGACGAAGCCGGCGACTGGGAGCATGACGGCGAGAGCGCCAAAGACTTCCTCGATGCCATGTGGAACAAGGCCGAGGGCCGCTTCTATATCGGCAGCGTTCCCGACAGCAACGCGCCCAACGTCAACATGTCCGGTCTCGACGCCGAACTCTGGCCGCTGATCGCCGTCGAGGACTTCAAAGCCAAGGCGCCGCAGGTGCTCGAGTGGACAGAAGCCAATCACGGCGTCCCCGGCGGCTTCGACTTCAACAACGATCGCGACGGCATCTGGCTCGAGGGAACGGCGCAGGCCGCCCTCGTCTATCAGGTGGTCGGCGAACCGCAGAAGGCCGAACCGCTGTTCCAGACGATATCGACGCAAATCTCGCCGGAGAAACTGATCTACGCCACCGTCGACGAACAGCTGACGACCGGGCTGCAGGTCGGACCGAATTCCGAGCCCGGCGACTTCAAATACTACCGCCTGCCCCATGTCGGGGCGACAGGATGGGCCGTGCTCGCGGCGCTCGGCATCAATCCCTTTAGTGCAGATTCCTTTGCGGCAAAGAACGAGGAAAAGCCATGTCCCCAGAAGTAGTCACGCTTTCGGATGCCATCCTGTTCTCACTGATCACGCTGGCGCTGATCCTCTGCTGCGCCCTGCTGCTCGACAGCCGCAAGGGCAAGGACCGCGTGCTCTTCGGCACCATCCTGATCCTGATGCTGGCAAACTACGTCTATTTCCGCGTGACGACGACGCTGCCGGATTTCGACTGGAGCGCTTATGCGCTCTGGCCGCGCATCTACCTCGCCTTCGAGGCGGTCGTCATCCTCTATACGCTGCTGTCGATCGTCTTCTTCTTCCGCCGCACCGATCATAGCGGTGCTGCCGACGCCAGCGAGGCGATGATCTCGGCAATGGGAAAGCCGCCGGCCGTCGACATCTTCATCTGCACCTATAATGAGGACGTCACCATTCTGGAGCGGACGATCCTCGCCGCCAAGGCGATCGACTACGGCAACTTCACCATCTGGATCCTCGACGACGGCCGCCGACAGTGGCTGCGCGATTACTGCGCCGAGCTCGGCGTCCGCTATCTGACCCGTGACGACAACAAGGGCGCCAAGGGCGGCAATATCAACAATGCCATCCGCTGGTCGAAGCAGATCACAAACGCCCCCTTCATCCTGATCCTCGACGCCGACTTTGCGCCGCAGCGCGCCATCCTGAAGCGCATCATCGGCCAGTTCGTCGATCCCGAAATTGGCCTGATCCAGACCCCACAGTTCTATTACAATGCCGATCCGGTGCAGCATAACCTCCTGGCCTCCAAGGCCTGGGTCGACGACCAGCGCATCTTCTTCGACGTCATGCAGCCGTCGAAGGACGGCTGGGGTGCGGCCTTCTGCGTCGGCACCTCCTGCGTCGTGCGCCGCGATGCGCTGGAGCTGATCGGCGGCATGCCGGAGGAGACGGTGACCGAGGACATCCACCTCACCTACCGCCTGATGCAGAAAGGCCTGCGCACCCGCTGGCTGAACGAGCGCCTCAGCGTCGGCCTATCGGCGGAAAGCCTTTCCGGCTACATCACCCAGCGCTGCCGCTGGTGCCTCGGCACCATTCAGGTGGCGCTGCTGCGCGACGGCCCGTTCTTCGGCCGCGGCTACACGGCGATGCAACGGCTGCATTATTTCCACGGGCTGCTCTTCTGGTTCTGCCGGCCGTTCATGCTGCTCTTGATGGCGGCGCCGATCCTCTTCTACTTCCTCGGCCTGCCCGCCATCCTGATGGAACCCGAAGCCTTCTTCCTCTACGCGCTGCCGATGGTCGGCGCCATGTGGACCTTCCATGCCTGGGTCTCCGGCTGGCGCAGCCTGCCGCTGTTCACCGAGGTCTCGCAGATGGTCTCGGCGATCCCGATCACCATCGCCATCTGCCACGCGATCGCCCATCCCTTCGGGCGGCCGTTCAAGGTGACCGCCAAGGGCGAGGACCGCACCCGTGTCGACATTCTCTATCCGATCGCCACCACCTTCGCGCTGATCATCATCCTGACCTTCACCGGCATGCTGAACGGCCCGCTGCTGAGCAATTACAGCGGCCTGGACAGCTTCAGCGTCGCCTGGGGCATGGTGGTCATGGTCTATGCATTCGTCTCGATGCTCGTCTGCATCGAGCTGCCACGCGAACCGCTGGATGCCATCCGCTTCCCGCTCGGCCGCAAGACGGCGATGACCTGCAACGGCCAGGCGTTCCCCTGCACCGTCGATACGATGTCGCTGACGCAGGCCGAGATCAGCCTGCAGCAGAAGCGGATGACCGCCGACAGCCGCATCGGCGACCTGCTGCTGTTCTCGCCCTTCCCGGGCTTCGATGTCGCAGGCCGCATCGAGCGCGTCGATCAGAACCGCTCGGTCTTTGCCGTCTCGATCGTTGCAGTGAAGGAACGGCGCGAGAGCGAGGAAATCCATGCGCATCCGGCAATCGTGCGGCGCAAGATGATCCAGCGGCTCTATAGCGAGATGCCGGAGGCGATGCCCGGCCGCGCCTATCCGCTGGCCGCCATGGGCGCCCTGTTCAACCGGATGTTCCAGAAGCCATCGGCCTATGCCGGAAAGACGCGAACGGCAGCCAATACCGTTGCCGTCCGCCGTTCGCGCTGGAGACCGTCACCGGGCGGCGTGATTGCCGGTGGCGCAAAGGCGCTGCCTGCACCCGCCCGCGGGCTCATGCCGCCGGCCGCCGAATAGTCGCCTGTCAGGCAGCCGGCGGCTCCCAGGTGCTCTCCTCGCGAACCATGTGAACGATGTTCGCGGGGTTGAGGATCCAGCCGCCACGGAAGCTCTCGCCGAGCGGCTCGATCGCGTCGCACCGCCGGATGCCGGACCGCTGCAGGTGATCGGCAGCCTTGTCGAAATCGGGCGTGAAAAGCTCAAGCCAGACTTCGGCCTGGCTCATTCCCGGCGCCTCGTCGATCCAGAGCCGGATCGGCCCGAGCTCGAAGCCGCGCGTGCCGTCATTGCCGATCTCCTTCAGCTTCACGACATCGCGGTAGAAATCCAGCACCTCGGCATATTGACGCGTCGGTACCTTCATGGCGACATCCACGCCTCCATACAAAAGCTCGCTCATGACAGCTTCTCATAATCTGGCGCTTCAGCCGGCACGCCTCGCATTTCGCTGAGGAACATGCCGTCGCGCAGGTTGATACCGTATTCGACGAAGGCCTTCATGCAGCAGAGCATGTTGCTCCAGCCTTCACAGTTGAGATAGGTGCCGCGCCGGCCGGGATCGTCCTCCCGCCAGCCGTTCTCGGAAATCGTCACCATCGTGCCGCCATCGTCGAGCGCATCGAACTTCATTTCGACGGTCGTCTTGTAGCGGACATTGTCGGCATCGGTGCCGCCGTCCCAGCGCAACACGATCAGCTCGTCCTGCACGAGATCGATGACCTCGACGGGCGCATCCTTCCACCAGGTCACCGTCGTACCCTTCACCAGCGGCGCGCTCGCTCCACCAACCGTCGTGAAGTAGCTCGAAAGCTTCTTGGGATTGACGACGGCATCGAACACCTCAGCCGCAGGGCGGCCAACGCGGCCACCGACACGAATTGCGAGGGACATGACACTTACTCCTCTCTCATTGCCAATACCGTCATTATGTTATAAAAACATAACATGTCAAGCGAATCGCAAAACGACCCGGTTTTCAAGGCCCTTGCCCATCATCGCCGCCGCGAGATTCTGGATCTGTTGAAGGATGGCCCGCGCACGACGGGCATGCTCTGCGAGAGCTTTCCCGAAATGGACCGCTGCACCGTGATGCAGCACCTGAAGGTTCTGGAAGAGGCTGATCTGGTGATGGCCAAGAAAGAAGGCCGCGAGCGCTGGAACCATCTCAACAGCCTGCCGATCAAGCAGATCTACGACCGCTGGATCAGCGCCTATGCCGGCCACTCGCTCTCGATCATCGATCGCCTCAGGACCGATCTCGAGGACTGACGAAAACGGGCGCCGAAGCGCCCGTCTCATCATTCCATTTCTCGCAGATCACGCTGCCTTCCGCAGCGGCTCCACAACCGGTTGCGCCTCGCGGCGATCGAGAGCGGCGCTCCGCAGCGTCAGGAGCAACGCACCGGCAACAAGGATCGCGCCGACCCACGGCGTTGCCTGTAGGCCAAGGCTAGACTCGACGACCAGACCGCCGATCCAGGCACCAAGGGCGATACCGAGATTGAAGGCCGCGATGTTCATGGCCGAAGCGACGTCGACGGCGGCCGGGCGAACCTGCTTGGCGAGCTGGACGACATAGAGCTGCAGGCCGGGAACATTGGCGAAGGACAGGAAGCCGAGGGCAGCAAGCGTCGGGATCGTCAGCCAGGGCGACACAGCCGTGAAGCTGAAGAGCAGGAGCACGGCGGCCTGCGCCACGAACAGCCAGGTCAGCGCCGCCACCGGGTCGCGATTGGCAATCCGGCCGCCGACAATATTGCCGGCCGCGATCGCTAGACCATAGAGCACTAGGATGAGGCTTACCGAGGAAGCCGAGAAGCCGGTGACGTCCTGCAGGATCGACGCGAGGAAGGTGAAGGCGACGAAGGTACCGCCATAGCCGAGCGCGGTCATAGCAAAGACGATCAGCAGCCTGCCGCTGCCGAGCACGCCGGCCTGCTGGCGCAGGGTCGCCGGTTCGGCCTTGCTGAGCGTCGACGGCAAGAGAACGGCGATCGCAGCAAAGGCGATGACGCCGAGACCGGCAACGGCGGCAAAGGTGGCGCGCCAGCCGAAAGTCTGGCCAATAAAGGTGCCGAGCGGAACGCCCGTGACGATCGCTACCGTCAGGCCCATGAACATCATGGCGATTGCCGATGCACGGCGGTTCTCCGGCACGAGATCGGCAGCGATCGTCGAACCCACCGAGAAGAACACGCCATGGGCAAAGGCAGAGAGCACGCGGGCAACGAGCAGCGGCGCGTAGCCGGGGCTGAGCGCCGCCAGCGTGTTACCGACGATGAAGAGCGCCATCAGGCCGAGCAGCAGCGGCTTGCGCTCGATACGCCCGGTCAGCGCCGTCAGAATGGGCGCACCGAAGGTCACGCCGAGTGCATAGACGCTGACGATCAGGCCGGCGAGCGGCAGGGTGATGTGAAGGTCCTGCGCAACGGTCGGCAGCAGGCCGACGATCACGAATTCCGTTGTTCCGATCGCATAGGCCGCGACCGTGAGCGCAAAAAGAGCAAGGGGCATGATGAGAGATCCGATAGCTGTGGCGCCCGGATAAAACGGGCAGCCTTTCTTGTTCGGATCTCCATATGGATGATGGCGGCGCCCGGCATAATCGGGCGGCAGCGCCCAACACTTGTGAATTCAATTCATCAAACGGCATTAATTCGCAGCTATCAAGAATGCGCAGTTTGTAAGAATCGGAAACACATTGTGACTAAACCGTTGCAAAGGCAGGAATTTTCCGACTTGCGGCGCAGAGATACATAACGGATATTGCATACACTTTCGAGGACCCGTTGATGATCCGAATGATTCAAGACCCTGCGGAATTGGCCGGCGAAGACATCACCGGAAAATATATCCTGCGCAAACTGAACTATCACTGGTTCGCCTATGGCAAGGCGGCGATCGTGACCGAATGCAAGGGCACCATCCTGCATCTCGACCGCGAAGAGACCGTTTATTCCGAACGCTGGGGCCGCCGCGCCTATACCGGCACCGGAAAGCGCTATCCCGGCGGCATCTGCCCGATCTCGGCGGTTGCCTGCATCTGCGATACGCCCGATGACGTGAATGCCGTCATCCAGCTGGATGTCGATGCCCAGGAAGAGTTCTACCAGCTGATCGCCAAGGCCGAAGCCCGCGTCCAGGCGCTGGCTTCAGCCTCGGAGAACACGGTTTATCTGGCAGCCGCCGAATAGACCGTCAGCCGGCGGAAGCGGTCTCTTCAAGCAGCCACTGGCGGAACAGCGCGACGGAGGATTTCTCCAGCGCTCCCGCCGGGTAGAGCATCGCATAGTTCAACGCCGCCGGCTGCTGCTCGATGAAGCAGCGCTTCAGGGTGCCTGAAGCAAGACCCGCACCGGCAAGCGAACTGCGCACCAGCGCAAAGCCCTCCCCGCGCCCGCATGCCTCCAGCATCTCCTCGAACGTATCGAAGACCTTCGCCTCACGAACCGCTTCAGTGATGTCGTAGCCGGCGAGCTCCGGCGCGTCGGGATCGCCGCCGATCTGCTCGAACCAGAGCTGCCAGTCGAGCACGGTATGGCGCATGCCGCGATAGACAAGCAGCGGCGCCGCGCGGATCGCGCCTCTCTTCGGAAGCCGGGCAGAGACTTCGGGGGCGCAGACCACGAATTCGTCGTCGAGCAGCAACGGTTCCGTCACCACCTCCGGCCCACCGCGGCCAAGCCAGATCGCCAGATCGGCATTGGCAAAATCTGGGCGCTTATAGCTGACCGCGATCTGCACCTCGATCTTCGGATAGCGGCGGCAGAAGCTCTCGAGCCTCGGCGCCAGCCACTGGCTGGAGAATTCCGGTGTCGTCGTGATCGCAAGCGACGGACTGGCACTTGCCGCTCGCGCCTGATGCAGCGACGTCTCAAGGCTCTGCAGCGCCGCAGCAATATCCGGGTGCAGCTTCAAACCCGCCGGTGACAGCCGCGCACCGCGCCGCCCGCGCTCGAAAAGCCGCTCGCCGAGCCATCCCTCGAGCTGGGCGATCTGGTGGCTGACGGCAGTTTGCGTCAGCCCCAGCCTTTCTGCGGCCCGCCCGAAGCCGCTGGTTTCGGCGATGGCGCAGAAGGCCTGCAGGGTCGATAGCGGTGGCAGCGGCCGGTTTGACATGAAAATCTCTCATGAAATGTCAGAGCGAGTTTCATTGTACGCCGACAAGACGCCTGCATAAACTGGCTTCATGGGAGAAGAGCCATGACGCTATCGATGAACATTCTGAATGCCTGGATCAAATCCGCCATCGCCGCATATGTACCCGCAGGCAAACAGGCGCCGGCACCGCAAAAGGCGCTGGGACTGAGCAATCACTTGAAGGAAGACATCGGCATCGGCGATACCTCGCCCCGCGCCGGAAAATGAAGTGCGATCCGCGGCAACCGATGGATGTTTACGATCCTGGGTGCCTACAAACGTAGGTGGGCGCCATATGTCCAGGCCCACGGGCCTGGTCAGGGACAGCTCCCTTTGGATCGAGTATGGCCCCAGGGATTGTGGTTCCTGTCGAGAGGCGCAGATCGCAGGCAATATATAAGGACGTTCTGAGGACTGCGCCAGTGGCAGTGCGTGCTGTCCCGGCGAATTAATTCAGCTCGGCCGGTGCCCGGTTGTTGAGCTTTTCGGTGATGATGCGGATGTGGTTCGTCACCTCGCCGAGCGCCTGCGCCAGCGTTTCCTCGGTGCGCGCCGTCGCAGCAACCACGGTGTCTCGATTGCTGCGCAGACCTTCGAGCTCGGCCTCGAGACCCGCCACCCGGCGCGTCAGCTCGGCAATCTCGTCCATCACCATGATACCGGCCATGACCGTGATCCGGAGATCGCCGATTTCGCCGAATTGGCCCTTGAGGTGGCCGACATAGCCGTCGAAGCGGTTGGCGAGATCCGTCAGATGGCCTTCCTGGCCTTCCTCGCAGGCCATGCGATAGGCCTTGCCGTCGATCGTTACCGTCACCTGCGCCATATCGCTGCTTCCTTTATCGGTCCAGAACCGCGCGGATGGTTTCCATCGCCGTTACCAGACGGCGGGAGACCTCGCGGTTGACCTCTTCCAGGCGGTTCGCACGGAATTCCGCCTGATCCAGCTCCTGCGCCAGCTTCGAACGGTCGGCATGAACCCGGCGCACTTCGCTCTCGATGTCGCCCTGCTCGCGCTGGCGTTCGATGCGCATGTCGACGGCATTCTCCAGGCCGGAGATGGCCTGTTTGAGCTCGCTCAGCGCGGTTTCCATGGCAGTGCCTGTGGGCGTCATGTCTTAAGTCCGGTGTTCCCGCAGAAGACCTGGCGAATCGGCAAAGGGTGCCGGTTCAGTGTTTTCAAGAGGATATGCAGCTAGCCAACTGCCCGTCAATAAACGGGATATGGGGATACACGGCCTATTCTGTGGATGACCGAAATTGAAGCAGTCTTCCCAACGGATTGGTCTTTTGTAAAATTTGATGGTCAAATGTTAAAAATCGTCGCACCCGGCCCGGATTCGGCCCGCAATTTATTGACTTGGCCGTTCCAACTGCTATGTGTCACCCCGCTCTCATCGATGGTCTTCAGAAGGCTCGAGGCCATCCCCCGACACCCGGAACCCGTGGAATAGCCATGACCTCTCCTGAACAACACGACCGGATGGCAAATGCGATCCGCTTCCTCGCCATGGATGCAGTCGAAAAGGCCAATTCCGGCCATCCGGGTATGCCGATGGGCATGGCTGATGTCGCCACCGTCCTCTTCAGCAAGTATCTCCGCTTCGACCCGAAGAAGCCGCATTGGCCGAACCGCGACCGTTTCGTCCTCTCCGCCGGCCACGGCTCGATGCTCCTCTACTCGCTCCTCTATTTGACCGGTTACCCGGACATGTCGATCGAGGACCTGAAGCAGTTCCGCCAGCTCGGCTCCAAGACCGCCGGCCACCCGGAATACGGCCACGCAACCGGCATCGAAACGACCACCGGCCCGCTCGGCCAGGGCATTGCCAATGCCGTTGGCATGGCGATCGCCGAGCGCAAGCTGCGCGAGGAATTCGGTTCCGACCTGCAGGACCACTACACCTACGTCATCAACGGCGACGGCTGCCTGATGGAAGGCATCAGCCATGAGGCGATCGCTCTTGCCGGTCACCTGAAGCTGAACAAGCTGATCCTCTTCTGGGACAACAACTCGATCACCATCGACGGCGCCGTTTCGCTGTCGGACTCGACCGACCAGATCATGCGCTTCAAGGCGGTTCACTGGAACACGATCGAAGTCGACGGTCACGACCAGGCTGCGATCGCCGCTGCGATCGAAGAAGCCCACAAGTCCGACCGCCCGACCTTCATCGCCTGCAAGACCGTCATCGGCTTCGGCGCTCCGAACAAGGCCGGCAGCCACAAGGTTCACGGTTCGCCGCTCGGCGCCGAAGAAATCGCTGCTACCCGCAAGGCACTGAACTGGGAAGCCGAACCCTTCGTCATTCCGTCTGACGTTCTCGACGCATGGCGCACCGCCGGTGCCCGCTCGGTCGATCTGGTCAAGTCCTGGGAAGCTGGCCTCGCTAAGTCGGCCCACAAGGCCGAGTTCAGCCGCCGCTTCGCCGGCGACCTGCCGGAAGGCTTCGACGCTGCGATCAGCGACCTGAAGAAGAAGATCGCCGAGACCAAGCCGACCGTCGCCACCCGCAAGGCGTCCGAGGACGTACTCGAAGTCATCAACGGCCTGCTGCCGGAAACGCTCGGCGGCTCCGCCGACCTGACGCCTTCGAACAACACCAAGACCAGCCAGATGGTCTCGATCACCCCGACGGATTTCGCCGGCCGCTACATGCACTGGGGTATCCGCGAGCACGGCATGGCCTCTGCCATGAATGGTATCGCCCTGCACGGCGGTCTGATCCCCTACGGCGGCGGCTTCATGATCTTCTCGGACTATTGCCGTCCGCCGATCCGCCTCGCCGCCCTGATGGGCATCCGTGTCGTCCACGTGCTGACGCATGACTCGATCGGTGTCGGCGAAGACGGCCCGACCCACCAGCCGGTCGAACAGGTCCCGAGCCTGCGCGCCGTACCGAACCTGCTGGTCTTCCGTCCGGCAGACGTCACCGAGACGGCGGAAGCCTGGCAGATCGCGCTGAAGACCAAGAACCGCCCGACCGCTCTGGCGCTGACCCGTCAGAACCTGACGACGGTTCGTACCGAATATTCGGAAGAGAACCTGACGACCAAGGGCGCCTACACGCTGGCCGGCAAGGCCGACGCCAAGGTCACGATCTTCGCATCGGGCTCTGAAGTCGAACTCGCCGTTGCTGCCCGCGCCACGCTGGAAGCCAAGGGCGTTTCCGTCCGCGTCGTTTCGGTCCCCTGCACCGAGCTGTTCTTCGAGCAGCCGGACGCATACCGCAAGGAAGTGCTCGGCAACTCGCCGGTCAAGATCGCCGTCGAAGCCGCCGTTCGCGAAGGCTGGGATGCGTTCATCGGTCCGGAAGGCACCTTCATCGGCATGAAGAGCTTCGGCGCTTCCGGCCCGGCCAAGGACGTCTTCAAGCATTTCGGCATCACGGCCGACGCCGTCGTCGCAGCTGCAGAAGCCAAGCTCTAAGGGGAGCGCGCAAGCGCTCTCCACTCTATCCGCAAGCCCCATCTCTAGGGAGTGAATGCACATGACTGTAAAGGTTGCCATCAACGGCTTCGGCCGCATCGGCCGCAACGTTCTCCGCGCTATCGTCGAATCCGGCCGCACCGACATCGAAGTCGTCGCGATCAACGACCTCGGCCCGGTCGAGACCAACGCTCACCTGCTGCGCTACGATTCCATCCACGGCAAGTTCCCGGCCGAAGTGAAGGTCGAAGGCGACACGATCACCGTTGGCGGCGGCAAGCCGATCAAGGTGACCGCCGTTCGTGATCCGGCACAGCTGCCGCACAAGGAACTCGGCGTCGACATCGCGATGGAATGCACCGGCATCTTCACCGCCCGCGACAAGGCCGCTGCCCACCTGACGGCCGGCGCCAAGCGCGTCATCGTTTCGGCTCCTGCCGACGGTGCCGACCTGACCGTCGTCTTCGGCGTCAACCACGACCAGCTGACCAAGGAACACCTGGTCATCTCCAACGCTTCCTGCACGACGAACTGCCTCGTGCCGGTCGTGAAGGTTCTCGACGACGCCGTCGGCATCGATCACGGCTTCATGACGACCATCCACTCCTACACGGGTGACCAGCCGACGCTCGACACCATGCACAAGGACCTGTACCGCGCCCGCGCTGCAGCCCTGTCCATGATCCCGACGTCCACGGGCGCTGCCAAGGCCGTCGGCCTCGTCATGCCGCACCTCAAGGGCAAGCTCGACGGCACGTCGATCCGCGTCCCGACCCCGAACGTCTCGGTCGTCGACTTCAAGTTCGTTTCCAAGAAGGCAACGACCGTCGGCGAAATCAACGAAGCCATCAAGGCTGCGTCGAACGGCAAGCTTAAGGGCATTCTCGGCTACACCGACGAGCCGCTGGTTTCCCGCGACTTCAACCATGACAGCCATTCGTCGATCTTCGCGACCGACCAGACCAAGGTCATGGAAGGCAACTTCGTGCGCGTCCTGTCCTGGTACGACAACGAATGGGGCTTCTCGAGCCGCATGTCGGACACCGCAGTCGCCTTCGCCAAGCTCATCTAAGCTTCGCTTTCGCGAAAAGCAGATCGAGAGAACGGCCCGGGAAACCGGGCCGTTTTGTTTTAGACGGCAGCAGAAAAGGGAGAGTGGCATCATGGTGGATCTCAGAATTCGAGAAGCGCGCGCGGCAGACGCCGATGAACTCACCCTGCTCCTCAACGAGATCATCGCCGCTGGCGGCACGACCGCCATGGAGGTTGCCCTTTCGCCCGCAGAATTCAGGGAATGGTTCATCGACGGACCATCCGTCTTTGCCTGCCATGTCGCCGAAGCTGGCGGCCGCCTTGCCGGTTTCCAGGAGATCAGCCGCTACGGAGACCTTCCCGAGGGATGGGCCGATATCGGCACGTTTTCCCGCATGCACCCGAAGATCCCCGGCGTCGGCACCGCGCTGTTTGCGGCAACGCTTACGGCAGCCCGGGCGCTCGATATAGAGTTCATCAACGCGACGATCCGCGCCGACAATACCGGCGGTCTCGCCTATTACGGCAAAATGGGCTTCGAGACCTACAGCACCACGAAGGATGTGCCGCTGCGCGATGGGACGCCAGTCGACCGCATCAACAAGCGCTATCGGGTCGCCTCAGCGTAAGTGCCCGCACTTCTTTGACAAAAACGGCAAGCTTATTTGCTCCTGCCCTGCTCTCGCCCGATTTGCCTATACATTCTTTATAGAGAATCTCTCCCGTAGCATTCAGCGCGGTGATCCGTCCGGTTCATCGTTCAGCAGCATGACGCCGCAGGTAAGCAAGGTTAAGCCGCAAGGCCTACCCTTCCGGCCTGTTTTGCCGTTTACTGGCTGAAGGCAAGCAACGGACGAGGTTTGAGAGATGGCTGCGATTTCCGGGGGCGGATCGCAGCGCGGATGTGAAAGGGGATGGACGTGGAAGCATTCTATATCGTCGTGCTGGTTTCAACGGCGCTGGTGCTTCTTGCGGCCTTCTCCAGCCTGCTCGCCTTCCGCTTCGGCGCACCCCTGCTGCTGCTCTTCCTGGCGATCGGCCTGCTCGCCGGCGTCGATGGCCTCGGCATCGAGTTCAGCAACAACTATCTCGCCTATATCCTCGGCTCCATCGCGCTCGCGGTCATCCTCTTCGATTCCGGTTTCGGCACGCCGATCCAGGCCTTCAAGCTCGCCGCCATCCCGTCGCTGACGCTGGCTTCCGTCGGTGTCCTGATGACCGCCGCACTCGTCGGCTTTGCCGCCACCTGGCTGCTGAACTTCAGCTGGCTGGAAGGCATGCTGCTCGGCTCGATCGTCGCCTCGACCGATGCCGCCGCCGTCTTCTTCCTGCTGCGCATCGGCGGCATCAATATCCGCGACAAGGTGCGCTCGACGCTGGAAGTCGAATCCGGCACCAACGACCCAATGGCGATCTTCCTGACGATCGTGCTCGTCGAGCTGCTGGCCAGCGGCGAAGGCTATTCCGGCATCAACCTCTCCATGCTCGCCCTCTTCATCGAGGAAATGGGGCTCGGCGTCATTCTCGGCATGCTCGGCGGCATGATGATCGCCCAGGTGGTGAGCCGCCTCGACACCGACCGTGGCCTCACCCCGATCTTCGTCCTCGGTCTCGCCATGCTGGTCTTTGCCTTCACCGGCGCCGTCGGCGGCAGCGGCTTCCTCGCCGTCTATGTCGCCGGCATCTATGCCGGTAACCGCAAGCTTCCGGGCCTTGCCGCCATCAAGCGCTTTCAGGACGGCATGACCTGGCTGGCGCAGATCATCATGTTCCTGGTGCTCGGCCTGCTGGCCACCCCCTCGCAGTTCCCGGCCATCATCCTGCCTGCAGTGGCGCTCGCACTGTTCCTGATCTTCATCGCCCGCCCGCTGGCGATCTGGCTGTCGCTGCTGCCCTTCGACTACACGCAGCAGGAGATCGGCTTCGTCGCTTGGGTCGGCCTGCGCGGCGCCGTCTCGATCCTGCTCGCCATCATGCCGATCCTCGGCGGCCTGCCGAACGGCCACGTCTATTTCAACGTCGCCTTCATCATCGTGCTCGTCTCGCTGCTGGTGCAGGGTTGGACGATCAAGCCGGTGGCGAAGAAACTCGGTCTCATCATTCCCCCGCGCATGGGCGCCGTCGACAAGGTCGAGATCGATCTGCCCGGCAGCGCCAATCACGAGCTGCTCGCCTACCGCGTCATCAAGGACAGCCCGGTTCTGCGCGGCGAGCGCATCCCGCGCTGGGCAACGCCCTCGCTCGTCATTCGCGACGGCAAGTCGCTGCGCTATCAATATGCGGGGCGCCTGCGCGAGAATGACCTCGTCTATCTCTTCATCGTGCCGAGCTACGCCCGCCTGCTCGACCGTCTCTTCGCCAGCAAGGCGCCGGTCGACGAGGACGATGCAGACTTCTTCGGCGCCTTCGCGCTCTCTCCCGTGCGGCCGGCGGCCGATCTCGACGCCGCCTACGGACCCGGGTTGCTGAACGAATCCGAGAAGGGTCTGACGATCGCCGAACTGATGCGGCAGCGTCTTGGCGGCAAGGCGGATTATGCCGATCGCGTCCGTCTCGGCTCGATCATCCTCATCGTTCGCGACCTCGATGACCAGGATCATATCAGCTCGGTCGGCATGTCGCTGGAAGCCGTCGAACCGGCGATCACCCTGCCGATCTTCATCAATATGCGCGATATCATCCAGCGTGTTCGCGACCGGCTGAAGGGCCGTCACATGGCCGTTGCCGCGCATGGCGGATCGACCGCCGACAGCGACGAAAACGCACGCGAAAAGCACGGCTGAACACCTTGCGTCGCGGGGCGACCTTGCTATGGTCGGCCACCTTCCAAGGCACTAACGAACGGATAGTCCCATGCCAGCTTTCAAGACCCTCGACGACCTCAACGGCATTGCCGGCAAGCGCGTCCTCGTCCGCGTCGACCTCAACGTTCCCGTCAAGGACGGCAAGGTCACCGACGCGACCCGTATCGAACGTGTGGCTCCGACGATCCTCGAACTTTCCGAAAAGGGTGCAAAGGTCATCCTGCTCGCCCATTTCGGCCGCCCGAAGGACGGCCCCTCGGCGGACCTGTCGCTGTCGCTGATCGCCCCTGACGTTTCCAAGGTGCTCGGCAAGCCGGTCGCGACCGCGACCGACTCCATCGGCGACGACGCTGCCGCTGCCGTTGCCAAGATGAAGGACGGCGACATCCTGCTTCTCGAGAACACCCGCTTCTACAAGGGCGAAGAGAAGAACGACGCCGATCACACCAAGGCGCTTGCCGCCAACGGCGACATCTTCGTCAACGACGCCTTCTCGGCCGCCCACCGCGCCCATTCCTCCACCGAGGGCCTCGCCCAGGTCCTGCCCGCCTATGCCGGCCGTACCATGCAGGCCGAGCTGGAAGCGCTGGAAAAGGGCCTCGGCAATCCGGCCCGTCCGGTCGTTGCCATCGTCGGCGGTGCCAAGGTCTCGACCAAGATCGACCTGTTGATGAACCTCGTGAAGAAGGTCGACGCCCTCGTCATCGGCGGCGGCATGGCCAACACCTTCATCGCCGCCCGCGGCACCAATGTCGGCAAGTCGCTCTGCGAGCACGACCTCGCCGAGACCGCAAAGCAGATCATGATCGAAGCCGCCGCTGCCGGCTGCGCCATCATCCTGCCTGAGGACGGCGTCGTCGCCCGCGAATTCAAGGCAGGTGCGGCCAACGAGATCGTCGCCATCGACGCGATCCCCGCCGATGCCATGGTTCTCGACGTCGGCCCGAAGTCGGTCGAAGCCGTCAAGTCCTGGATCGAACGCGCCCAGACGCTGGTCTGGAACGGCCCGCTCGGCGCCTTCGAAATCGAGCCCTTCGACAAGGCGACCGTAGCGGCTGCGAAATACGCTGCCGAGCGCACCAAGGCCGGCAAGCTGACCTCCGTTGCCGGCGGTGGCGACACCGTTTCGGCACTGAACCACGCCGGCGTTGCCGACGATTTCAGCTACGTCTCGACGGCAGGCGGCGCCTTCCTGGAATGGATGGAAGGCAAGGTGCTTCCGGGCGTTGCCGTGCTCACCGCCAAGTAATCAGCAAACGCTGATTTGACAATTTTTACATGTGGATAGGACCGCGGAGGCACATCGCTTCCGCGGTCTTTTGCTCAGCGTGACTAAAACTGCCCAAACTTTCAAACGATTGAAACGAATTCAATCGTTTCAATGATTTAGCCTTCCATTCTCCCGTCCATAAACATCTGTTATCCGCGAATGACGGCCAGCGAGCCTTGAGGCGCGTAGTGCGCAAACTTTGGGGATAGGAGCAGTATGGTAGACGCGAAGATGTTGAATAAGATGAGCTCTGCACCGGGCTTCATTGCAGCGCTGGACCAGAGCGGTGGCTCGACGCCCAAGGCATTGCGTCTCTATGGCGTGAATGAATCCGATTACTCCGGCGACGACGAGATGTTTCGCCTGGTGCATGCCATGCGCGTCCGCATCATGAGCGCGCCCAGCTTTTCGGGCGACAAGGTCATCGGCGCGATCCTTTTCGAGCGCACCATGGATGGCGATGTCAACGGCCAGCCGGTTCCGTCCTACCTCTGGGAAAAGCGCGGCGTCGTCCCCTTCCTGAAGGTCGACAAGGGTCTTGAGGCTGAGGCAAACGGCGCTCAGGTGATGAAGCCGATGCCGGATCTCGACGCGCTGCTGATCCGCGCCCGGGAAAAGGGAATATTCGGCACGAAGATGCGCTCGGTCATCGCCCATGCCGACAAGGCAGGCATCGCCGCCGTCGTGAAGCAGCAGTTCGAAGTCGCGCGTCAGATCATCGGCCACGGCCTCGTCCCGATCATCGAGCCGGAAGTCTCGATCGACAGCCCGACGAAGCAGGAAGCAGAAGCCATCCTGCGCGACGAGATCCTCAAGGAACTGGACAAGCTTCCCGCAGGCGACAACGTCATGATCAAGCTGACGATCCCGACGGTTGCCGATTTCTATGCGCCGTTGATCGCCCACAAGTCGGTGATCCGCGTCGTCGCCCTTTCCGGCGGATACAACACCGAGGACGCCTGCGAAAAGCTCAGCCATAATCATGGCATGATCGCGAGCTTCTCACGCGCACTGGCGGAAAATCTGCGCGTTTCGATGAGCGACGCGGAATTCGACGCGAGCCTGACCGCAACGATCGCCCAGATCTATGCGGCAAGCGTCGACAAGTCTCCGGCGCGCGAGAGCGCCCTCGTCTGACCAGCAATGGGCGGCCCAGGCCGCCCATTTTTCTTTGTCACGGCGACAAGTTTGCCCCTTCTGTCACAGGCGCTCCCGGCTAAACATCTGGGAAAGCCGAACGGGAGCCAGCCGTGCCCAATCTCTCCTACACAACACTCGACGTCTTCACCTCCACGCGTTTCGAAGGCAATCCGCTCGCCGTCATCACCGGCGCCGAAGCGCTCGATACCGGCACGATGCAGAAGATCGCCGCCGAGTTCGGCTATTCCGAAATCACCTTCGTCCTGCCGCCGAAAAATCCGGCCAACACCGCGCATGTCCGCATCTTCACGCCGACCATGGAAGTGCCCTTCGCCGGCCACCCGAATGTCGGCACCGCCTATTTCATCGGCCAGCAGAGCGAGATCTTCGGCAAGCCCGTCGGCGATCGCCTGCGCTTCGAGGAGGCCGCGGGGATCGTCGACGTCGATCTGCGCCGCAGCAACGGGCAGGTGACCGCCGCGACCATCCGCGCACCGAAGCCACTGCAGACGGGCGCAACGATCCCGGAAGCCGATATCGCCCGCTGCATCGCCATCCGGCCGGACCAGATCGCCACCGCGCTCCACCGCCCGCTCTTCGTCTCCGTCGGCCTGGAATTTGCTGTTGCCGAGCTCGACAGCCTGGAGGCGCTTGCCGCAGCGGTGCC
This sequence comes from Rhizobium sp. 21-4511-3d, assembly GCF_053522545.1. Taxonomy (NCBI): domain Bacteria; kingdom Pseudomonadati; phylum Pseudomonadota; class Alphaproteobacteria; order Hyphomicrobiales; family Rhizobiaceae; genus Rhizobium; species Rhizobium sp. 21-4511-3d. The sequence continues at coordinate 99,562 of NZ_JBNWCF010000005.1, forward strand.
GAACCCTGCCTTGTTCCGTGAAGCCGCTGGCAACCGCAGCGAAAACAATCACGACTTCTCGCTGTTCCTCTATGTGCGCTCGAAGGAGAACCCGTGGCATCTTCGCGCGCGCATGTTTGCACCGCTCGACAACGTCGCCGAGGACCCGGCGACCGGCAGCGCCTCGGCTGCCCTCTCGGCCTATCTGGTTTCCCGCGCGCCCGGAACCGACGGCCAGCAACGCGTCACCATCGAACAAGGCGTCGAGATGGGCCGCCGCAGCATCATCGAGGTTGATGTGACGAAAACCGGCGGCACGGTCGCCGGCGTCCGGATATCCGGCAGCTGTGTGTTCGTGATGCGCGGCGAGATCCTCGCCTAGCCGACGAACTCGCGGCCGAGAAGCGCCACCGTCCAGATCGCGAAAGCGAAGAGCGCAATCTTCCAGAAGTCCATCCGGCGTCGCAAACCGGGCAGCCCCAGCGGCTTGATGATGTGTATGACCATGCCAAGGATGAGCAGCAATGCGAGCAGCTTGGTCATGGTTTTATTTTTCCAACATTATCAGAATGTCACAGGACGGACATTATTCCGCGCGAACACAAGATTTCTTCATGCCGTAACGGCATTCCGGGGCACAATCAACACCATAGGGGCTAGGCGGGACAGCGTCTCGTCTTATGTCTTTTCAACACAGAACTCTTCGAGAGTGGGGATATGAGAAGAAATCTGCTGTCCGTCGCCGCGCTGCTTTTCGGAACGCTTTTCCTCTTCATGGGCAACGGCCTGCAGGGCATCCTGCTTCCCGTCCGCGGCAATCTCGAGGGCTATGCCACAACCACGCTCGGCCTGCTCGGCACATCCTGGGCGGCAGGCTTCGTCGTCGGTTGCCTGGTGGCGCCGAATATGGTGCGCCGCGTCGGCCATGTGCGCGCCTTCTCCGGCTTCATCTCGATCATCGCCATCTCCGCCCTGTTCAGCGGCATCATCATCGATCCCTTCTGGTGGATCGCGCTGCGCGCCGTCACCGGCTTCTCCACCGCCGGCACCTCGATGATCATCGAAAGCTGGCTGAACGAGCGGGCGACCAATGAAAGCCGCGGCGCGATCTTCTCGCTCTATATCGCCATCACCCTTTTCGGCGTCGTCGGCGGCCAGATGATGATCCCGCTCGAAGATGTGCGCACGCCCATCCTCTTCATGATCTGCGGCGTCTTCTATTGCGTTGCCATGCTGCCGACCACGCTCTCGACCGCAGCCTCGCCGCAGCCGCTGAAGGCGGTCAGGCTCGACCTCCCGGCGCTCTACCGCAATTCGCCCGTTTCCTGCCTCGGCATCCTGCTCGTCGGCATCGCCAATGGTGCCTATGGTACGCTGGGCGCAGTTTTCGGCGCCGGTGCCGGCCTTTCCGATACCAGCATCGCCATCATGATGAGCGCCACGATCTTCGCCGGTGCCGTCATGCAGTTCCCGGCCGGCCGCCTCTCCGACCGTATCGACCGCCGCTATGTGCTGGCCGCCATGTCCGCGCTTGCCGCCCTCGCCGGCATCCTCATCGTCGTCTTCAGTCCGTCGGACCCCTTCTGGGTGATCGGCCTCGTCGTCTTCTACGGCGCGGTCGCCAACACGCTCTATCCGATCGCCGTCGCCCATGCGAACGACTTCGCCTCCTCCGAGGATTTCGTTAAGGTCTCGGGCGGTCTGCTGCTGCTCTACGGCATCGGCACGGTGATCGGCCCGACCATCGGTGGCCCGGTCATGTCCGTCGTCAGCCCGCACGCGCTGTTCCTGGTAACCGCCATCGCGCATATCCTGATCGCCGCCTACGCGATCATCCGCAGCCGCCTGCGCGCCGCCATCCATCCGAGCGAACGCGACGCCTATACGACGATCCCGACGGCAACCTCGCCGATGATCACGCCCGAGAGCATGACCCTTGCCGACCGCGGTTCCAGCAAGGCTCCCGAAAGCGGCGATCCTGCTGTAAAGTACGGCTGAAAAGCCAACGCAGGAGGATTGCCCCATGAGCTTCTTTGACGAGGAACGGCCACAGAAGAAGACAGCGCACGAGATCGGCCAGGATCTGTCGCTGCTGTCCGTCGGCGAACTCAAGGAGCGCGTCGAGCTCCTGAAAAGCGAGATCGCGAGACTCGAAGCCGAGTCGGCGAAGAAGGCTTCCGGGCGCGCTGCGGCCGAAGGCCTGTTCCGCTCGTAAAAGCCCGAAAAAAGTCACAGGCAAGCGCAAAACGCGCCGCGGCAAGTCTCAATCAAGAACAGTATTAACATACAATTAAGCTTTACGAGCTATTACTTAATACATCCAGATTTCGTCTGGATCTCAGACAGTTTTCCATGCGGTGAATTGGTCTGATTTTTCTCCCTGTTTTACCTTGAGAGCCGCTTTTGCGGCTCTTCTTTTTGCCTGCGCGGCCGTTCACCACGAATCTGTGGAAGTTAACCCTTTCTTAAGAAACGCCTTGCGCATTTAGGGTAATGATACCATCTTAAAGACATAAAGACCCGCCGCTGAAACTTTTACTTCCGGCTGGCGTTACCTGACCATATGTAGACGCGTGCAACAGGGACCATTGGAATGTCGGAACTTGGTTTGAATACGATCAGCTTCGCAGGACGCGCCGCCGCATCGTCGCAGTTCAAGACGCTTTATGCAGAAGGCATGTCGCTGGTCGAAGAAACCGCAGCCTACCTCGATGGTAACGGCCGCGCCGCTTCGAAGGTCCTGCCCCGTATGGCATCCGTCCTCTACGCAGCAGAATCCATGCGCCTCACCACCCGCCTGATGCAGATGGCATCCTGGCTGCTCCTGCAGCGCGCCGTCAACAACGGCGAGATGTCCCGCGATCAGGTTCTCGCTGAAAAGAACAAGGTTCGCCTCGACGGCTTCAACGTCGACCGCAACGCTCCGGGCTGGGGCGACCTGCCGGAATCCTTCCGCGATCTCGTCGAGCGCTCGCTGCGCCTGCAGAACCGCATCGCCCTGCTCGACCGCGAAATCTACCGTCCGTCGGAAGCACCGATCGTGCACGACAACCAGAACAGCGTCCAGGCGCAGCTCAGCCTGCTGCAGACGGCGTTCGGTAACAACTAAGTTTCTACTGCCATACTTTAAAGACCGGCCGGCTGTGTTCCCTGCACAGTCGGCCTTTTCATTTCCGGGCTAGAGCGTTTCCTAGATCCGGCTACGACGCGCGCCAGCCGGTCGACCATCCGACTCCGTTTGAGCCAACAGAATGCTTCAATATGACCAGGAAACGCTCTAATCCAGAATCCGGACAATAAAAAAGCCCGGTCGAAACCGGGCTCTTTTCAAATTCCGTAGTACCGCAGAAGCGATTAGAGGCCGAGGCCGCCGAAGCGCTTGTTGAACTTGGAAACGCGGCCACCGCGGTCCATGAGCTGCTGGTTGCCGCCCGTCCATGCCGGATGGGACTTGGAATCGATTTCGAGGTTCATGACGGCGCCTTCCGAACCCCAGGTCGAGCGGGTTTCGTATTCGGTACCGTCAGTCATGACCACCTTGATGACGTGGTAGTCGGGATGGATATCAGCCTTCATAACAATCTTCCTGCGATGCCAGGGTCCAATTTGACGCATGTCATTGCGGCAAGAGAACCGATTGAATAAATGAAGCCGCAGTCGCGAAGGCTACGGCTTCCCATTCGGATGCGGTGCCTATACATGAAGGCCATCCGGATAACAAGTGCCAACAAGCTGGTGATCAACGGTTTGAAGGCGATTGGAGATGATTTGACAGACGCAGTGCAGGGCGGGGAAAAGAAGTCGCGGTCGCTGAAGCCTCTCGGACGGTTGACGCCTTATATCATGCGCTATCGCGGCATGGTCGCCGGAGCTCTCGTCGCGCTCGCACTCGCCGCCGTCACCTCGCTCGCCCTACCGCTCGCCGTCCGCCGGATGATCGATCACGGCTTCACCCAGCCTGACGGCACCTTCATCAACAGCTACTTCGCCATGCTGATGGGGATGGCCGTCGTGCTCGCGATCGCCAGCGCGCTGCGCTACTATTTCGTCATCACGCTCGGCGAGCGCATTGTCTCGGATCTGCGCCAGGATGTGTTCGCGCATGTCACCCGCCTCTCCCCCTCCTTCTTCGACGTCAACCAGTCCGGCGAGATCGTCTCGCGGCTGACGGCCGATACGACGCAGATCAAGTCCGCCGTCGGCGCGACCGCCTCGGTGGCGCTGCGCAACCTGATCCTCTGTTTCGGCGCCATGGGCATGATGGTCGTGACATCGCCGAAGCTCGCAAGCCTGGCGCTCGGCGCCATTCCGCTGATCGTCTTCCCGCTCGTCGCCTTCGGCCGCTCGGTGCGCAAACGCTCGCGTGCTGCGCAGGACACGCTGGCGCAAGCCTCCGCCTTCGCCAACGAGACGATCGCCGCCACCCGCACCGTACAGGCCTTCAACGGCGAGGATGCCGCTTCCAGCCGCTATGCTTCCGCCGTCGAATCCGCCTATCAGGCCGCGCGTTCCGCCATCCGTTCGCGGGCGCTCCTGACCGGCATCGCCATCACCCTGATCTTCGGCAGCGTCGTTGCCGTTCTCTGGGTCGGCGCCCACAACGTTCTGACCGGCACGCTGTCTGCCGGCACGCTCGGCCAGTTCCTGCTCTATTCGGTGATCGCCGCCGGCTCGCTCGGCGCGCTCTCGGAAGTCTGGGGCGAGCTCTCGCAGGCCGCCGGCGCCGCCGACCGCCTGACCGAGCTGCTGGACGAAGTCTCCCCGATCTCAGCCCCGGCCAAGCCCGAAACGCTGCCGATGCCCGCCCGTGGCAGGGTCGAATTCACCGATGTCCATTTCGCCTATCCCTCGCGGCCGGACAAATCCGCCCTGCACGGCCTGACCTTTAACGTCGTGCCCGGTGAAACCGTAGCGATCGTCGGCCCCTCCGGCGCCGGCAAGAGCACGGTCTTCTCGCTGCTGCTGCGCTTCTACGATCCGCAACTCGGCGGCATCTCCGTCGATGGTCTCGATGCCCGCAGCGTCTCGCCTGACGATCTGCGCGAGCGCATGGCGATCGTGCCGCAGGACGTGACGATCTTCGCCGCTTCGATCCACAACAACATCGCCTTCGGCCGCCCCGGCGCCAGCCGTGAAGAGGTGCGCGCCGCGGCGATCGCCGCACAGGCCGACGAATTCATCGCCCGCCTTTCGAACGGTTACGACACCGAGGTCGGCGAACGCGGCATCACGCTCTCAGGCGGCCAGCGCCAGCGCATCGCCATTGCCCGCGCCATCCTGAAGAACGCCCCGATCCTGCTCCTCGACGAAGCGACATCGGCCCTCGATGCCGAAAGCGAAACGCTGGTCCAGAAGGCACTCGACGGCCTGATGCAGGGCCGCACGACGCTGGTGATCGCCCACCGCCTCGCAACCGTCCTCAAGGCCGACCGCATCCTCGTCATGGACCAGGGCCGCGTCGTCGAGGAAGGCACCCACCAAACCCTCATCCGCCACGGCGGCATCTACGCCAAGCTCGCCAAGCTGCAATTCGATGCAGGGGCTGAAGAGTTTCTGGCGGCGGCGAAGTAAGCTACCCCTCCGGAAACGTGAAGACATCGACCGGCTCGCCGAGACCGCGCAGCGGGAAGGTGCCGACGGGTTTCAGTTCGGCGCCGCATTTGGCCATGTCGACGAAGGCTTTCGAGATCAACACCGGCTGGCCGACGTCCTTGGTCAGGGTTTCCAGCCGCGAGGCGACGTTGACGGCCGGGCCGATGACGGTGAAGTCGAGGCGTTTGCGCGAGCCGATATTGCCGTACATGACATCGCCGACATGGACGCCGACGCCGTAGCGGAGCTCGACGACGCCGCGTTCGGCGTTGAACGTGTTGAGGTCGTTGATCGCCTTGCGGGCTTCCTTCAGCGACGTCAGCAAATTGCGGCAGGCATCGGGATTGCTGAGCGGAAAGATCGCCAACAGCCCGTCGCCCATGAATTTCAGGATCTCGCCGCCATGCCGCTCGATCGGCTCCGACATCGCGTCGAAATAGGCGTTGAGCAGCTCGATCACGTCGTCGCGCGGCCACATGTCCGAGATCGTCGTGAAGTCGCGCAGATCGCAGATCAGGATCGCGGCGCCTACGGTGCTGCCGCTGCCACGGGTGGTCGCGCCGGCCAGGATCTGCTCGCTCGCATGCGGGCCGACATAGGTCTGCAGCAGGGTGCGCGCCAGGATATTCTTCACCCGGATTTCGCTGACCAGCGTCAGCGCCGGAAGAAGATCGCGCAGGAAAGCGATCTGATCGGCGGTGAAGCCACCGGCTACATTGCTGGAGAAGGTCACCACATGCCGCTTGCCGAGCGTGTGCTCCAACGGCCAGGCGATGTAATCTGTCAGCCCCTCGCCGCGCAGTTCCTCGTAGAGCGCATAGTCGCTGCGGATCTCGCCTTCGAGGTCCTGACGCACTTCCGAAGCGCCGCTGAAGATCTCGTTCATCGGGCTGCTGAGAAACTGCGGCGTGTTTTCGACACCATAGCCGAAGGTGGTGATCTTCGCGTCCTTCATGCCCGGCCGCCACAGAACCCGCGCACCCATCCATTGCGGATGCAGCGTACGGAAGTGCAGCGTAGCCCGGCCGAGCGGCACGCCCGCCTCGATCAGCCGCTCGTTCATCTCGACGAAGATATTGTCGATGAAGCGTTCGCTGCGGGTTTCGTTGACGAGCCAGTCGAGGATACGGCGGCGGCGCAGCGGCCAGGCGCCGTCTTCGGCAGCAGTGGAGATGGAAAGAGCATCGGGGGACGGATGCATATCAAAACCTCATGAGGGCCACCCGCGGGGCGAGCGGCAGAAGACTTGCTTTATCCCTAGATGGTTATCGGAGGAGCAAATGTAATATCAATCCCCCATTCCAAGGCGACTAAAGTCGAATTCGCTTCGGCACCATCCGTGGTTGCCTTTAAAGCCCGCTGCCCTAACCTCCTCCTGCCCGGTCAGACGCGGCCGGGTGCATAGCTGTTGAATTCTGGGAGGAGAATCGAATGGCGCTTTTCAATTTCACCCGCCGGGCAAGCCTGGCGCTCGGCCTTGGGCTGTTTGCCACGCTCAGCGCCGGCACGGCGATGGCGGAAGGCTTTCCGGATCGTACGATCACGATGGTCGTGCCTTTCGCGGCCGGCGGATCGACCGACGTGGTGGCCCGCATCATCGCCGAGAAGATGTCGGAGGACCTCGGCCAGCAGGTGATCGTGCAGAACGTCGCCGGTGCCGGCGGCAATCTTGGCGCCGATAATGTCGCCCGCGCCGAACCGGATGGCTACACCATCCTGATGGGCACAGTCGCCACCCACGCGCTGAACCCGCTGATCCTGAAATCGACGCCCTACGACCCGCAGAAGGATTTCTCGCCGGTCTCGCTTCTCGTCATCGTGCCAAACGTGCTGGTCGTCAATCCGGAGCTGCCCGCCAAGAACGTGCAGGAACTGATCGCGCTTTTGAAGGCCGAGCCGGACAAGTGGAGCTACGCCTCTTCGGGTAACGGCACGCCGCTGCATCTCTCCGGCGAGCTCTTTAACGCCATGGCCGGCACCAAGATGCAGCACATCCCCTACAAGGGTGCCGGACCGGCGCTGACCGATCTTCTCGGCAATCAGGTGTCGATCATGTTCGACAACCTCCCCTCCTCGTCCGGCCATATCAAGAGCGGCAAGCTTCGGGCGCTGGCGGTCACGACGGCCCAGCGCGCGCCCTCTTTCCCTGACATTCCGACGGTCGCTGAATCAGGTGTTCCGGGCTACGAGACCTATACCTGGAACGCGCTTTTCGCCCCGGCCAATACGCCCGCAGATGTCGTCGCCAAGCTGAACGAGTCAGCCAACAAGGCGCTGAAGGATCCGGCCGTCGCAGGCCGCATGAAGGAGTTCAGCGCCACCATCGTCGGCTCGACGCCGGACGAGCTTGGCGCCCATGTGAAGGCCGAATTGGCGAAGTGGGAGCCAATCGTAAAAGGCGCAAATATCCAGATGGAATAGTCTCAACTTTTGCTCTAGATTATCGGCTGTTACCGGGGCAACTTCCTGATTTTGGGAGACATTCGATGTATAAGTTTGAAGTGTACAAAGACAAGGCCGGCGAATTCCGTTTCCGCTTCAAGGCGTCTAACGGCGAGCAGATGTTCGGCTCGGAAGGTTACAAGGCCAAGGCATCCGCGCTGAGCGCCATTGAATCCATCAAGAAGAATGCGCCCGGCGCAACAGTTGACGATCAGACCAAGCCCACGGCTTGATCCTGACAAAGGCGGCACCCGATAAGGTTGCCGCCTTTTCTCATACCGCTCGCCCGGCCACGCGGCCGGAAAAAATACAACCGCCGAGGAAGGTCCCTTCCAGCGCGTTGTAACCATGCATGCCGCCACCGCCGAAGCCGGCGACCTCGCCCGCTGCATAGAGACCAGGCACCGCATTTCCATCAGGACCGATTACCCGGGCCGACAAATCCGTTTCCAGCCCACCGAGCGACTTGCGCGTCAGGATGTGCAGCTTGACAGCAATCAGCGGACCCTTGGCAGGATCGAGCAACCTGTGCGGCCGCGCGGTTCTGAGCAGCTTGTCGCCGATATAGCCGCGAGCGCCGCGGATCGCCGTCACCTGCGCATCCTTGGAGAAGCTGTTTCCTATCTCGCGGTCGCGCGCCTCGATCTGATGGCGGATATGCGACACGTCGAGCAGCCGCTCGCCGGTCAGCGCATTCATGCCATCGACCAGCTGCTCCAGCGTGTTGCGGACGATGAAATCCTCGCCCTTGTCCATGAAGGCCTTCACCGGCCCCGGCGGCTCGCTGCCGAGGCGCTGCAGCAGAAGCTTGATATCCTTGCCCGTCAGATCCGGGTTCTGCTCGGAGCCGGATAGCGCGAATTCTTTCTTGATGATCGCCTTGGTGAGGATGAACCAGCTGTAGTCGTAGCCGGTCTGTCTGATCGCTTTCAGCGTTCCCAACGTATCGAAACCCGGCATGGCAGGGGCGGCAAACCGGTTGCCGCGCGCATCGCACCAGAAGGACGACGGCCCGGGCAGGATGCGGATCCCGTGGTTCAGCCAGACCGGATCCCAGTTCTTCAAGCCCTCTGTGTAGTGCCACATGCGATCGCCATTGATGACACGGGCGCCCGCCCGCTCACCGATCTCCAGCATGCGGCCGTCGACATGCGCGGGCACGCCCGCGACCATGGAAGCCGGTGGAGGTCCGAGCCGCTGCTGCGGCCAGTTGCGCCGGACGAGATCGTGATTGCCGCCGATACCGCCGGAGGTGACGATGATCGCACCGGTCCGGATCTGGAAGGTGCCGGAGATCATCCGCGCTGTCGGCTTGCCGCGCGGGGCATTGTCGGGCACCAGCACGGTGCCGAAGGCGCCGACGACTGTGCCGTTCTCGACGATCAGGTCGTCGACGCGATGGCGGAAGGCGAAGGTGATCTTTCCTTCTTCCTCTGCCGCGCGCACACGGCGAATGAACGGCTCCAGAACCGCCGGTCCCGTTCCCCAGGTCAGGTGAAAGCGCGGCACCGAATTGCCGTGACCATGCGCCATGCCGCCGCCGCGCTCGGCCCAGCCGACGACGGGAAACCAGCGCATGCCCTGCTGATGCAGCCAGGACCGCTTTTCGCCCGCGGCAAATTCGAGATAGGCTTCGGCCCAAAGCCGCGGCCAGTAATCCTCCGGCCGGTCGAAACCTGCAGATCCGGACCAGTCCTGCCGCGCCAGATCGATATTGTCGCGGATGCCCAGCCGACGCTGCTCGGGACTGTTGACGAAGAACAGCCCACCGAGAGACCAGAAAGCCTGCCCCCCGAGGCTCTGCTCCCCTTCCTGATCGACGATGCAAACCTTGTGTCCACGATCGGCAGCCTCGGCCGCCGCCACCAATCCCGCCAGGCCTGCGCCGATGACGAGCACATCACATTCCATCCCGAACGCCTCCCCCGCATTCACGAATCCAAGGTTATGCAGTGGTGGCGTCAGCCGCAACTGCTGGATTTCACTCTCTGAAATTTGGGGCGATGGCAGGGCGGCGAAACGCCACCCCACACTTACTTCTCGGTGAGCTTGAGCTCGATACGGCGGTTCGTCGCCCGGGCTTCCGGCGTATCACCCGGCGCGATCGGCTGGAACTCGCCGAAGCCGGCGGCCACCAGGCGGTCGGCAGGAACACCCTGCGAGATCAGGTATTTGACGACGGAGATCGCGCGCGCCGAGGAGAGCTCCCAGTTGTCGCGGTAGCGGCCGCTGCCGGAGAGCGCGACATTATCCGTGTGGCCATCGACGCGCAGCACCCAGTTGATTTCCGGCGGAATTTCCTTGGCGAGATCGAGAAGTGCGGCGGCGAGCTTGCCCATCTCGGCCGTGCCGTCGGGGTTCAGATCCGAGCTGCCCGATGGGAACAGCACTTCCGACTGGAACACGAAACGGTCGCCGACGATGCGAATGTTTTCGCGGTCGGAGAGAATTTCGCGCAGACGGCCGAAGAAGTCCGAACGATAGCGGTTGAGTTCCTGCACGCGCTGTGCCAGCGCGACGTTCAGGCGGCGGCCGAGATCGGCAATCTTGGTCTGCGAGGTCTGGTCCTTCTGCTCGGATGCCTGCAGCGCCGCTTCGACGGCGGCGATCTGGCTGCGCAGTGCCGAAATCTGCTGGTTGAGCAGCTCCACCTGGCTCATCGCCCGTTCGCTGACCTGTTTCTGCTCGTCGAGCTCCTTGGTCAGGCCGCCGATCTTCTGCTGCGCGGCGTCCTGCCCGCCGGAACCGGCGTCGAGCAGCGCCTGCAGCCGCGAGCGTTCACTCTCGGCTCCCGCAAGCGAAGCCTGCAGATTGGCAACGGAATCTTCGAGATCCTGCTTGCTGCCCTTCTCGAGCGCCAGAAGCTGCGTCAGCTCGTTGATCTGGCTGTTGAGGCGGTTCAGCACCTCGTCACGGCCGGAAATCTCGCGGCTGAGAATGAACTGGCCGACGACGAAGACCGTCAGCAGGAACATGATGGCGATCAGCAGCGTCGACAGCGCGTCGACGAAACCCGGCCAATAGTCGACCGTACGCTCGCGGCGGCGGTTCTTGGCAAGAGCCATGGCTTATTTGCCCTCGCTCTTTTCGGTCTGGCTGCTGCGGTAGCTGGTGCGCTCCTGGCCGCCGATACGCTCGGCAAGCCTGTCGAGCGTGCGGCGCATCGCCTTCGCCTCGTCCTGCTGCGCCTCTATCCAGTCGCGCAGCATCTGCTGCTCGTTGCGCATGTTCTTGACGAGGCCCTGAATGCCTTCGGCGAGGCTCGCCATCGCGGCGACCGAGCGCTGATTGCCCGCGCCCCCTTCTTCCGAAACCTTCTTCAGATAATCGGAAAGCGCACGGACATCTTCGGACGATCCGGCGGGTGCATCGAGCGCGGCGGCAACGGGAACATCGGAGCCGACGTCGGTGACCGACGACAGTGCGTTTTCCAGCTCCATGTAGAAGCGGTTCTGCGCGCGGCCGGCCTGCAGGTCGAGGAAGCCGAGGATCAGCGAGCCGGAAAGGCCGAGCAACGAGGACGAGAAGGCCTGGCCCATGCCCGACAGCGGAGTCGACAGGCCTTCCTTCAGGGTGGCGAGAACATCGCCCGATCCGTTCGATCCGGCATCCAGCGACTGAATGACGTTGCTGATCGAGCCGATCGTGCCGATCAGGCCCCAGAAGGTGCCGAGCAGACCGAGGAAGACGAGCAGGCCGATGAGATAGCGCGAGGTGTCACGGGATTCATCGAGGCGTGTGGCGATCGAATCGAGGATCGAGCGCAGCGCCGTCGTCGACAGCGTCGCCGTGGATTTGCGGTTACCGATCAGCGCCCGCATCGGCGCCAGCAGCCGCGGATTGCGGTTCACCTTGTCGGCGCTGCCTGCGGCGCGGAACGAATTGAACCAGCGCACTTCCGGGCGCAACGCCAGAACATGATTGAAAACCAGAATGATGCCGACGGCGAGAACGCCGAGGATCAGTCCGTTGAGGCCGGGATTGTGCATGAACGCCGTCTGCGTCTGCCTGAAAAGGATCGCGGCGATGAAGCCGACGATCACCAGAAACAGGAGCATCGTCCAGAGGAAGGACATCGGGCTGGAGAGTTTGTACGTATAGGTACCGCTCGGTTTTTCGGTCGAGCCGAACTCCGCCGCATTCACATTTTCCATGGTCTCGCAGCCTCCGGATTGCTAGCATCGGGAGACTAGAGCAACATTGTGCCGAATTGAAGTATGCCGGGACAGAAAACCGTGTGTTTACAACAGTCGGTTTTGATGAGGTCCTACTTCGAAGGGATAGGGCGCTTGATGACTTCCATAAGCGCTTTGTGGATGTACTCGTTGCCGGCAACCACTGCGCCACCTTCAACGACGTTTGCTCCACCATCCCAATCGGTTGCGTAGCCGCCGGCTTCGCGGATCAGCAGGATGCCGGCAGCGATATCCCAGGCCGAGAGACCGTTTTCCCAGAAGCCGTCGAACCGGCCGGCAGCGACGTAGGCGAGATCGAGCGAGGCCGAACCCATGCGGCGCACGCCGGCAACTTCGCCCATCACATGGCGCAACTCGACGAGGAACTTGCCGTGATTGCCGCGGCCGAGATGCGGCACGCCACAGGCAACGACGGCATCCGACAGGACGCGGCGGGCGCCGACGCGCAGGCGGCGATCGTTGAGGAATGCGCCACCGCCACGCTCGGCGGTGTAGAGTTCGTCGGTCGCCGGATTGAAGACCACGCCTGCGACGATTTCGCCGTTGCGCTCAAGAGCGATCGAAACGGCAAACATCGGAATGCCGTGCAGGAAGTTGGTGGTGCCATCGAGCGGATCGACGATCCAGCGATGCGCGCCGTCGGTGCCTTTGATCTCTTCGCTTTCCTCGCCGAGGAAGCCGTAGGTCGGGCGAGCCTTCAGAAGCTCGTCCTTGACGATCTTCTCGGCCTTGCGATCAGCGTTGGAAACGAAGTCGCCCGGTCCCTTGACCGAAACCTGCAGGTTCTGAACTTCCCCGAAATCACGCCCCAGCGACTTGCCTGCCTTGATGGCAGCCTGAACCATGACATTGAGAAGAGCAGAACGGGCCATGTTGGCAATTTCCTTGGAACTGGTACGGGGTCGCTGTCAGGGCGGGAAAGGTCCCTGATCGCCGGAAAAGGCAGCGCTTTATAAGATTGGCGGCCTCAAGACCACAAAATCACGGAAATTTCAAGGGGAGAGGCGCTGAGCGGCGCCAGCCAACGCCGGAGAGGTTAAAATTATTCTGGACAAATCAGTCCAGAAAGCCTATCTGAGGGTCATGGCACGTCACAAGGAATTCGACCGGGACAAGGCTCTCGGCGCCGCTATCGGCACCTTCTCCCAGCATGGTTATGAGGGGAGCTCGACCGATGCGCTACTAACGGCGATGAAGATCAGCCGGCAAAGCATGTACGATACCTTCGGCGACAAACGCAGCCTCTATCTGGAGGCGCTGAAGCGCTACAACACCGACAGCGTCTCGCGCATCGTTGATGATATGAAGGGGAACGGCTCTGCGCTCGACGCATTGGAAGCCGCCCTCATCGCCTTCGCCTCGCGTCCCACTGCCGAGACATCGCTCGGCTGCATGGGCGTCAGCGCCGTCTGCGAGTTCGGCAGGACCGACAATGACGTCGCGACGCTGACAGACAGCGCTTCGGCCACTCTCGGCCGGGCAATCACCAGGCTGATCGAAGACGGCCTGGCAAGCGGCGAGATCGGCGCCGAGATCGATCCGGATGCCGCCGTACAATTTCTTGGCGCAACGCTATCCGGCATGAAGGTCAGCGCCCGCAACGGCGCCACACCGGACATCCTCAGAACAGTCGCCCGCCTCGCCATCCGCAGCCTTCGCTAACAAGAGGGTTGGCCGAGCGCGCCTTTGCATATCCAATTCTAGACTAAATAGTCCAAATAAGGAGACATGACATGACGAAACCTCTTGATGGAAAGACCGCACTGGTGACCGGCGGCTCCCGCGGCATCGGCGCAGCAATCGTCCGCCGTCTTGCCGAGGACGGCGCGGCGGTAGCCTTCACCTATGCAAGTTCGAAGGAAAAGGCCGAGGCTCTAACGGCCCGGATCGAGGCCGAGGGCGGCAAGGCAATCGCCATCCAAGCCGATAGCGCCGATGCGGCCGCACTGCAGGCGGCAATCGATCAGGCCGCCCGCCATTTCGGCGGGCTCGATATTCTGGTCAACAATGCCGGGATTCTGATGCGCAGCCCGATCGACACCTTTTCGCTCGAGGATTTCGACCGCATGTTCGCCATCAACGTCAAGGCGGTCTTTGCCGGGACGCAGGCGGCTGCACGGCACATGCAGAGCGGCGGCCGGATCATCACCGTCGGCAGCGTCACTGCTGAGCGCAGCGGCTTTCCCGGCGCATCGGTCTACAGCATGACGAAAGGCGGTGTCGCCGCCATGACCCGCGGCCTTGCCCGCGATCTCGGTCCACGCGGCATCACCGTCAACGCCATCCAGCCCGGCCCGACGGCGACGGACATGAACTCGGATCCGGGTTCGCATGAGATGCTGCAAGGGCTGATGGCGCTCGGCCGTCTCGGCGAGGACCGTGAGATTGCAAGCCTCGCCGCCTATCTCGCCAGCCCCGAGGCATCCTTCGTCACCGGCGCTAGCCTGACGATCGACGGCGGTTATCTCGCCTGAAAACAGAACCGGCGGCCAAGGCCGCCGGCTTTCCTAGAATTTCTGCTGCGTCAGAAGCACTTCGCGGGCGATCTGGTCGAGCGGCAGGATGCGGCTGACGCCGCCCTTGGCGATCGCTTCCTTCGGCATGCCGAAGACGACGCAGCTCGCTTCGTCCTGCGCCACCGTATAGGCGCCGGCCTGGTGCATCTCGAGCATGCCGCGGGCGCCATCGTCGCCCATCCCGGTCATGATGATGCCCATCGCGTTCGAGCCGGCAGCGCGCGCCGCCGAGCGGAAGAGCACGTCGACAGACGGGCGGTGGCGGGAAACGAGCGGACCTGTCTTCACCGAGACATAGTAGCGAGCCCCCTGGCGCTCCAGCAGCATGTGCCGGTCGCCCGGCGCGATCAGCACGTGACCGCGCAGAACAGCGTCGCCATCGGCGGCTTCCTTGACCTCGACTTCGCAGAGACCGTTGAGGCGCTTGGCGAAGGCGGCGGTGAACTTCTCCGGCATGTGCTGAACGATGACCATGCCCGGCGCATTCGCAGGCAATCCTTCCAGAAATTCGCGCAATGCTTCCGTTCCGCCCGTCGAGGCGCCGACGCAGACGACCATCTCGGTGGTCTTCGCCATGGCGCGACCCGTCGGCGGCGGCAGCATTGCGTCAGCCGTCAACTTCTTGGCCGGACCGTCGGCCGAGGCTGAACGCGCCGCCCCCGCCACACGGCGAGCGGAGGGAAGGCGCGCATGAGCCGCACCCTTCACCACCTCTCGAATGCGGATCGCATCGTCGGCCAGACTGTCGGCCGCACCGATCTTCTGCTTGAGAATGATATCCACCGCGCCGGCTTCCAGCGCCTGGATCAGCGTTTCGGAACCTGCTTCGGTCAGCGACGAGCACATGACGACCGGGATCGGATGCTGCGACATCAGCTTGCGCAGGAAGGTGATGCCATCCATGCGCGGCATCTCGACATCCAGCGTGATGACGTCTGGAACGTCTTCCTGCAGCTTGCGGGCGGCCATGAAGGGATCTGTCGCCACCCCCATGACTTCAATATCGGGATCTTCCTCGAGAATGCGCACCAGCGTCTGACGAACGCTGGCGGAGTCATCGATGACGAGAACGCGAACCTTCTTTCCCATCTCTTTCCTGCTCTACTTCTTCTGGAACACCGTGTTGGAAACCTGCTTCAGCGGCAGGTCGAATCCGGTGATCGATTCCGAGTGGCCGATGAACATGTAGCCGCCATCGGCAAGGCAGTCGCAGAGCCGCGTCAGCACGGATTGCTGCGTCGGCTTGTCGAAATAGATCAGCACATTGCGGCAGAAGATGATCTGCATCGGCTCGCCGACCGGATATTTGTCGTCCATCAGGTTCATGCGCGCAAAACCGATCTTGCTGCGCAGCTTCGGCGAGATGCGCACTTCGCGGCGCCCGGCCTGCTTGGCGGTCATTACATATTTGCGCTGCAGATCGTAAGGCACCGGCTGCACCAGATCCTGCGCATAGATGCCGCGGCGCGCCGTCTGCAGCACATCGGTGCTGAGGTCGGTCGCCAGCACGCTGTAGGAAAGGCCGGCATTCTCCTCGACGAATTCGGAAAGCACCATCGCCATCGTATAGGGCTCGGCGCCCGTCGAGCAGGCCGAGCTCCAGGTGCGGATCTTGCGCACGCCGCTCGAAACCAGCGCCGGCAGCGCCGTCATCTGCATATATTCGAAATGCTTGGCCTCGCGGAAGAAGTCCGTCTTGTTGGTGGTGACGACATCGATCAGATAGACCGTCTCCTGATCCAGGCCGCCTTCATCGAACAGGAAATCGCAATAGTCGTCGAATGTCGAATGGTTGGTGGCGCGAAGGCGGCGGCGCAGCCGGCCCTCCAGCATCGTCAGCTTCGACGGCGGCATCTTGATGCCGCTGTAGTCGTAGATGAACCGGGAAAGCTTGTCGAAATTGCGCTTGCTGATCCGGTCGCCCGGCAACTGGGCTTCCACTGCTGCCATACTCATAACTCAAAACCCCCAAAAGTCGGCAGCCTAAGCTGCCGATTGCAATGCCGAAGCGTCCTCGCGCGACAGCAGCCGCGCCAGGTCGACGATGACGACGAAGCCGTTTTCACGGCGCACGACGCCAGCGATGTAATCGGAACGCCAGCGGGTACCGATATCCGGCGCCGCCTCGATCTGGTCCTGCCGGAAGGGCGTCACCTCGAAGACCCGGTCGGCGACGAGGCCGAGCGTCAGCACCCGGCTTTCCATCGGTATGTCGAGAACGAGCACACGCGTATGCGGCGTGGGCACGGTCTTCGACATGCCGAGTTTCAGGCGCAGATCGATGGTCGGAACACCCTGGCCGCGCACGTCGCGAAGGCCGAGCAGATAGTCGGGACCGTTCGGAATCTTGAAAGCTTCCGCATAGTCCAGAATTTCCCGCACCACCTCCACCGGAACGGCGAAGATTTCATCGCCGAGGCTGAAGGTCACGAATTGAGCTTCCAGGGATGTCGAGGCCATGATTATGCGCTTTCCTTGAATTCGGCGTCACCGTCGTCGGGACCACCCATTGACATATCCAGGGCAAAACCTTTCGCACGGGCCTGCTGGCTGGCGACGCTGTTGGCGGCCGCAACCGCCTTGACGGGCTTGCGCGGCGAAGCGGCGGGGCGGGCGCTCATCCGGGCAGCTGTCGTGCGGGCGTGGCCCGAGGTTTCGACCTTGAAGAAGGCGATCGAGGCCTGCAGTTCCTCTGCCTGGGTGGCGAGCTCTTCCGAGGTTGCCGACATCTCTTCCGATGCGCCGGAATTCTGCTGGGTCACCTTGTCGAGCTGCTGGATCGCTTCGTTGATCTGGGCCGCACCGATATCCTGTTCGCGGCAGGCGGCGCTGATCTCGGAGACGAGTTCGGCGGTCTTGCGGATATCCGGCACCAGACGGCCGAGCATGTCGCCGGCATCCTGCGCTGCCTTGACTGTGTCGGTCGACATCGAGCTGATCTCGGCGGCAGCAGACTGGCTGCGTTCGGCAAGCTTGCGGACTTCCGAAGCGACGACCGCAAAGCCCTTGCCATGTTCGCCGGCACGAGCGGCTTCGACGGCGGCGTTCAGAGCGAGCAGGTCCGTCTGGCGGGCGATTTCCTGAACGATGCCGATCTTCTGCGCAATGGTGCGCATGGCCTCGACAGCCCGTGCGACGGCCTCGCCGCTGGTTTCCGCGTCCTTAGCGGACTGACGGGCGATCTTTTCCGTCTGGGCCGCGTTATCGGCATTCTGCTTGATGTTGGCGGCCATCTCTTCCATCGAGGCAGACGCCTCTTCGGCCGATGCTGCCTGTTCGGTCGCGCCCTGCGAAACCTGCTCGGCGCTGGCCGAGAGTTCCTGGCTGCCGGAGGAAACGTTGTCGGCGGCCGAAAGAGCATCGGCAACGACGCCGCGCAGACGCTCGACCATGCTTTCCAGCGAGAGTCCAAGCACGTCCTTGTCGGACAGCGGCTTCGGCGTGACGGTCAGGTCGCCATTGGCGATCTTGTCGGCAATGCTTGCCGTATCGCGAAGATTGGCCGTCATGGTGTTGAGGGCATCGACGAGGTCGCGGACTTCATCGTTGGAATTGACGGTCGCGGTCGCCGAGACATCGCCGCGTGCGACGGCACTTGCGAGATCGGTGGCTGCCGAAAGGTTCCGCTTGATGGCACGGGTCACGAAGATCACGACACCGATCGCGGCGAGCGTGATCAGCAGACCCATCGTCACGGTCATCTGGATCAGCGAGTGGAAGAGAGCAATGCCCTGCTCGCGCAGATCCTTGGCGGCCTTAAGCTGATATTCGGTCAGCTTGCTGATGCCGTCGGTCGTCGGGTCGATCGCAGGATAAAGGTCGTTCTTGGCGAATGTATCGAGCTTGGCGGTATCGCGCGTCTGCACAATGTCCTGAAGCTCGGCGACCTTGACGTCGGAGCGCGCCATGTCGGACTTCACCTTCTCGGCGATCACGCTTTCTTCTGGCGTCAGCTGGGTGGCGAGATAGGCCGACCACTGATCGGAGATGACATGCTTGGCGCCTTCGATATTGGAGGCGGCCTGCTGCCAGTCGAGCTTTTCGGCATGCAGCTTGTGCGTCGTATCGACGATGCTGACGGCATAGGCGTCCGACACCAGCTTGAGCTGCTGCAGCGGAACGACGCGGTCGTCATAGATCGACTTCATCGATTCCGTCATGGCGTTCATGCCGTAATAGGCGCCGCCGCCGATGACGCTGGCGATAGCGATGCTGGACGAGATCTGGATTGCAAGAATTTTGGCGCCGATGGAACGGAAGATTCCCTTTTTGCGGCCGGTAGTCATGGGGGCATTCCTCGCTAGAGATGTTCTGGTTGATCCGGCTGAACGCGCGGCTTTCCGCGCCGCCCAGACGGCAGTCGTTCGAAATGTCTTGCTGGTTCCAAAATCATCGTCGCGTCACCGGCACCGTTTTGTACCGGCCTTTTCACGATCGGCAGCAAACCGCTGAGCGCCAGCCACGGATGCTTTCTCCCTCGGAGAGCCTTCAAGCCGGTCCGCATCCTGCGGTGGCCTGGGCCGATCGGCACCGGCGCATACACACGCCGGGCATTCCATGCCGCGGACTTCTCAGCCCGCGGCACTTGTTCATCTATCGATCAGGCGCTTTCGCGGAAGTCGTCGTCGTGCGAGTCCGGACCGCCCATCGACATGTCGAGTGCGAAGCCCTTCGCACGGGCCTGCTGGGCCGACACCGACTGGCTGCTATGGCTGAAGTGCGAGTGATCGCTGGCGGGCTTGCGAACCGGAGCCGAAGCCTTGACGACCTTGGTCACGGCCTTGACCGGCGCGCGCTGCGCGCTGGAGCGGGCCGCACCTGCGGTATCGACCTTGAAGAAGGCGATCGAGGCCTGCAGCTCTTCTGCCTGTGCAGCAAGCTCTTCCGACGTCGCCGACATTTCTTCCGATGCACCAGCGTTCTGCTGGGTCACCTTGTCGAGCTGCTGGATCGCTTCGTTGATCTGCGAGGCACCGATATCCTGTTCGCGGCAAGCAGCGCTGATCTCGGAGACGAGTTCGGCGGTCTTGCGGATATCCGGAACCAGGCGTCCCAGCATTTCGCCGGCGTCGCGGGCAGCCTTGACCGTATCGCTCGACATCGAGCTGATCTCGGCGGCGGCAGACTGGCTGCGTTCGGCAAGCTTGCGGACTTCCGAAGCAACGACCGCAAAGCCCTTGCCATGTTCGCCTGCACGGGCCGCTTCAACGGCGGCGTTCAGAGCGAGCAGGTCCGTCTGGCGGGCGATTTCCTGAACGATGCCGATCTTCTCGGCGATCGTGCGCATCGCATCGACAGCGCGGTTGACGGCATCGCCGGAAGCCTCGGCGTCCTTGGCGGACTGGCGGGCGATCTTTTCCGTCTGGGCAGCGTTATCAGCGTTCTGCTTGATGTTGGCGGCCATCTCTTCCATCGAAGCGGATGCTTCTTCGGCAGATGCTGCCTGCTCGGTCGCGCCCTGCGAAACCTGCTCGGAGGAGGCCGAGAGTTCCTGGCTGCCCGAGGAGACGTTGTCGGCGGCCGAGAGAGCATCGGCAACGACGCCGCGCAGACGCTCGATCATCACGTTGACGTTGCCGAGCAGTTCGCCGATTTCGTCGCGGTTGGTGATTTCGGCGGTCTTCGTCAGGTCACCTTCGGAGACTTCGCGAACGACGGTGTTGGCGCGGGCGAGCCCCTTGGAGATCGTGTTGGCGATCCAGAAGGCGACAATGGCGGCCAGAACCAGCGCAGCACCGGCAACGCCGATCATGACCGTGCGGGTCGAAGCATACTGCTGGTCGGCGCTGTCGTCGGCATCCTGCATGCGCTGCTTTTCAAGCGCCAGGATATCGTCGAGAGCCGCATCGATCTTATTGGCAGCGTCGCGGGCCGTGGTGATCGAGATATTGTTGGCGGCGTCCAGGTTGCCGGCCTTCATGAGGTCGCGGATCTGGTCGTCGGACTGGTTGAATGCCTTCGAGAACTCGGCAATCTGCGCCCAGCGCGGCTTGCCTTCTTCGCTGGCGATCGCGACGACGCCGTTGAACGCGTCGGTGAAGTCCTTGCGAGCCTGATCGCCCTTCTGGATCGAAGACGCGATATCGTCAGGCGTGCGGGCCGTGAGCAGGTTCTTCTGCTGACGGATCGCTTCGAGCTGCGCGATATTGATCTGCTGCGCAAGATCGAGACGCGCGGCCGGGCCTGCGAGCAGGTTGCCGAGCGTGTCGTTGAGCGAACCCAGGCTCATGATGCCGTAACCGGCGGTGCCCACGAGCATTAATATGATGAAGGTGAACGCTGTCACCAATTTGGCTTTAATTGTCAGTCGCATCGTCCCAGCCCCCTAGCTGATATCAACGGCGTTTCAGTTTGAGTTGCCGGCGCTGTCGTGCCGGGCGGAGAAGATTGCCTGCAGATTGGGGATGATGATGAACTCCCCTCCCCGCTTGACGAGGCAATTGATGTAGTCGGCGCGCCAGCGCATGCCGACACTTGGCGGTGGTTCGCTCGCCGTCTTTGCGAGCGTGGTGACTTCATTCACCTTGTCCGTCCTGAGGCCAACGAGCGTACGCTCGCCCTGCAGGTCGATTTCGATAACGATGATGCGGCTGTCGATCGTCGCCTCCGTCGCCTCCATGCCGAAGGCAAGGCGTAGATCGGCGAGCGGGATGACCTTGCCGCGGAAATTGATGACGCTCGCCACATAGGACTGCGCGCCGGGCACGGCAGTCTCCGGCAGCAGGTCCAGGATTTCCTGAACCATGACGGCCTCGAGAGCGAAGGTCTCGCCGTTCATGTCGAAGGTCAGGACCTCGACTTCTTCGGCATAGGCCCAATGCTGGTCTACACGTTCGGCTACGGCGCTCATCCTGCGACCCTCATCTGCGCTTCCTGTTGCTGACCGGCGGCCACGAGATGGCCGACGTCGAGAATGAGTGCGACGCTGCCGTCGCCGAGAATGGTGGCGCCCGAGAAGGTCACCACGTCGTTGTGCAGCTTCGACATCGACTTGATGACCGTCTGGTGGTCGCCGATGATCTGATCGACGACGAGGCCGACGCGCTCCGTGCCGGTCGAGATGACCACGACCTTCTGATGCACGTCGGGCTTGGTGCCGGTGCGGAAGAGATCGCGAAGGCGCAGGAACGGTACCAGGCTGTCACGCAGCGAGATGAAGCTGCGGCCGCGCGAACGCAGATCCTCTTCCAGCGACAGTTCGAGGCATTCCTCGACCGCCGAGAGCGGGATGACGTAGCGGCCGGAGCCGACGCGGACGAGAAGGCCGTCGATGATCGCCAGCGTCAGCGGGATGCGCAGCGAGACTTCCGAACCTTCGCCCGGACGGCTCTCGATATCGATGGCGCCACGCAGCGCCTCGACCGTCTTCTTGACGACATCCATGCCGACGCCGCGGCCGGAGAGATTGGTGATCGTAGCAGCCGTCGAAAAGCCCGGCGCGAAGATCAACTGCAACAGTTCTTGATCGGAAAGCTGCTGGCCGGGAGCGATGAGGCCCGAAGATTCGGCCTTGGCGCGGACCCGTTCGCGGTTGATGCCGCGGCCGTCGTCCTTGATCGAGATGATCACTTCACCACCGGACTGGCGGGCGGACAACGTCACGGTGCCGGCTTCGCTCTTGCCCGCGGCAAGGCGGTCGGCCGGGGTTTCGAGGCCGTGGTCGATCGAGTTGCGGACGAGATGGACGAGCGGATCGGCGAGGCGCTCGATGACCGTCTTGTCGACTTCGGTGCTTTCGCCTTCGGTGATCAGCTCGATCGACTTGCCGGTTTCGCGGGCAAGATCATGAACGAGGCGGCGGAAGCGCGAGAAGAGCGTGGCGACCGGCACCATGCGCAGCACCATCATCGTGTCGCGAAGCTCGCCCGACAGGCGCTCGATTTCTTCGGAGACGGAGCGCAGTGCGATATCCGAGCTTGAGCTTGCCAGCTGGCTGAGGCGCGACTGGGCGATGACGAGCTCGCCGACGCGGTCCATCAGTTCGTCGAGGCGCTCGGCAGGAACACGAACGTTCTCCTGTGCCTTCGCCTGACGGCTGTCGACGGCCGCAGCGACCGGCGCATCGCGCTTGACCGGAACGGCCTCGACCGGCTTGAAGGCCGGAGCGGCGGCAGCCTGCGGTGCGGCAACGGGCGCCGCGACCGGTGCGGGCTCGGCGGCCTTGACCGGCTCGGCTGCGACAGGCGCGGGAGCCGGGGCGGCGTCATCGATATCGACGACTTCGAGCTCCATGTCATCCATCACGAAGATAAAGACGTCGTCGATCGCCGAACGGTCCTGCTCGCTCTTCAGCGTCACTTCCCAGGAGATGTAGAGTTCGTTCGCGACGAATTCGCCAAGCGGCGGGATACCGGCTGTATTGGCGCGCACCGTGCATTCGCCGAGCTCGCGCAGCTCGTCGAGCAGGCCGAGCGGGTTGGTGCCGTTGGCCATCGCATTGGACGGCAGGCTGAAGCGGATGCGCCAGTGATTGAGCTTCTTCTGCGGAGCAGGTGCAGCAACGGCTGCAGGTACCGCTACAGCAGGTGCCGCTTCCTTCGGTGCCGCGGAACCGCCGACGGCGGCCTGCAGCTGGGCAAGCAGTTTCTGCCCAGTATCGCCGTGGTCGGCGTCGGGCTGATCGACGAGCGCGCGCATGTGATCCTGCGCCGCCAGTACCGCCGCCACCAGTTCGGCGGTTGCCGGAACTTCGCCCTTGCGGACGCGGTCGAATGCCGTCTCGCAGTGATGCGTGAAGGCTGCGAGCGCCTCGAAGCCGAACATCGCGCCGGAACCCTTGAGGGTGTGCAGGCCGCGGAAGACGGCATCAACGAGGCCCTTGTCGTCGAGCTGGTGGGTGAGATCAAGAAGCCCGGCCTCGATTGCCTCAAGGCATTCGGCGGCTTCCGTGCGGAATACTGCGACCGGATCGAGCGTGCTCATCTGCCGAGAACTTTCTTGACGATCTTCACGAGGTTTTCAGGATCGAACGGCTTGGTCAGCCAGCCGGTGGCACCGGCCGCCTTGGCGCGGGCCTTGAGATCGGCATCGGACTCGGTGGTGAGGAAGATGATCGGCACGCCCGCCTGGCTCGGCAGCTTGCGCAGCTCCTCGATCATCGTCAGCCCGTCCATGACAGGCATGTTCAGATCGGTGACGATCAGGTCGAACTGCGCGGTCTGCGCGGTTGCCAGACCTTCGGCACCGTTGACCGCCTCGGTGATGGTATAGCCCGCATTGGTCAGCGTGACCTTGGTCGTCAGCCGGATGCTGGCGGAATCGTCAACTGTCAGGATATTGGCGCTCATGCTGTAACCTCTTTATGCAACCAGAACTTCGCGTCCTCGGCGGTGAAGGCTTCGACGAAGCCGGCGCGTTCGAGAACCTTGAGAATACGCTCGCCAACAGGGGACGAGAGCGTCAGGGTCTTGCCTTGCAGCTTGGCCTGGCGGCGTGCGGATTCCACGAGTTGCACGAAGCTCAGATCGGCCTCCGCACTCGATGGAATTTCCAGTATAATTCGATCTTTACTTTCGATTTCACTAGAAATTGTCGCGCTAAGATCCAATACATTCCTGATACTTAGAACTTCAGGCAATGATATAGAATCGCGATGCTGATTATCGCCGCTCAAGACAGCCCCCGAGGCATGAGAAATACTTTTATTCCTCTAAAGGACTCTCATGACAGGCTTAACGGGGAGTAAACTGTGGTTGTAACCGATCTACAATTGCCGCGAGT
This sequence comes from Rhizobium sp. 21-4511-3d, assembly GCF_053522545.1. NCBI lineage: Bacteria > Pseudomonadati > Pseudomonadota > Alphaproteobacteria > Hyphomicrobiales > Rhizobiaceae > Rhizobium > Rhizobium sp. 21-4511-3d. The sequence continues at coordinate 124,007 of NZ_JBNWCF010000005.1, forward strand.
CCCGACTCCCAAATTCTTACCCAAGATAAGTTATAGTCGGCAATTTTTATGGGTATTTTTGATAAGCAAAATCGTATGGTTAAATTAACATGAGAGCTTTCTAACGAGAAAGGCTCCGCATTTTTTACGCATCGTTAATCACAACGCAGGCGAGTCGGCGGCGTTTACCCCTCATTTCCATCCTGCCCGTAAAAATAGCATCAGTTTTGCAGAAGTAATAAGTAAAGGGAACAACGTGGCAAACGGGGCAGGATCGGCACAGGCGATAGAGTTGACCACCGGTACGGAGGTCAGTCAGACGCTCGAAACCGCGCGCAGCCAGGTCGAAGAACGCTTCCTGGAAGGCGGCACGGTGCTGCTGTCCGTCATGGACGTTCTCAACCGTTTGCTGAATTCCCTCGATAACATCACCAAGGCTCTCGACAACAATGAGTCGAGCAATGCCGACGCTGATCTGCGCGCCACCGTCGAAAGCCTGACCGCCCTGCCAGTCACCGAACAGGCGCGCCAGACGGCACTTGCGACGCTCGCCGAAACCGGCAGCGGCCTGCACAAGCATATCGCCGAGATGCAGGAGACCATGCGTTATCTCCGCACCTTCGCCGTGACGGTAAAGATCACCGGCGCCGGTCTCCCGGAATTCGCTGGCTTCGCCCAGGAAATTCTTGAGCGCATCTATTCCGGCACCGAGGAAGTCAATCGCTTCGCCGGCCACCTTGATAGCCTGCAAAAGGAAGTAAAGCTGGCGCTGAGCGTCGGCGCCAACCTGTCGAAGAGCTATTCGGAAACCGTGCCCGCCGTTGCCGGCGCACTGCGCCAGGATGCGCAGAAGATCGCCGAACACCGCCAGAAGCTCGGCGTCATCGCCCGCGAAGTCGGTGCGATCGCCCGCGGCGTTCAGTCCAAGGTCGCCTCCACCCTTTCGGCCCTGCAGATCGGCGACATCACCCGCCAGCGCATCGAGCACGTCCAGAGCACCTTCTCGCTGCTCGACGAATTCCTCGATGGCGATGGCAAGGCACTGAATGCCGACCAGCGCGAGCGGCTGCGCAATGTCATCAATCATTTGACCGCGGCACAGATGGCGGAAATGTCCGCCGATTTCAGCCGCGACTCGCAGAATGTCGTGCAGACAATCAAGAGCTTCGGCCACGACACGCACGAGATCATGAAGCTGCGCGACCAGATGGCTGGCGGCGGCGAAGGCAATTTCATGCGCGCCCTGGAATCCAGCGTTTCGGCCGCACACGAGATCGTCAAGCAGGTGGATGCCTCCAGCCGTCAGGCCGACCAGGTCAGCCAGTCGACGCTCGGCACCGCGGCCAAGCTTTTGGAAGCGATCGGCAATATCCGCGCCGTCAAGACCGACATCAACTACATGGCACTGAACACCAACCTGCGCTGCAGCCGTCTCGGCGAAGAAGGCAAGTCGATCAATGTCGTGACCGCGGAGCTTCGCATCTTCGCAGGCAAGCTCGACGATTCCGCCGATGCGATCGTCAACGGCCTGCCGGCGCTCGAAGCCGCAGCTGGCAACATGGCCCCTGCCGCAGGCGGCAATTCCGGCGGTCTCGCCGAGAGCCTGACGGCTGCCGTCGGCAGCATCCGTTCGGGCGCCGACATGATGGAAGAGGAATTGAAGGTTCTGGCCGAGCACGGCCGCGAGGTCGCCAGCAAGATCACCCTGATGATCGGCAAGCTCGATTTCGAGCACGATCTCGGTGAAACGCTGGTGCGCTGCGCCACCGTTCTCGAAGACGTCGCCGGCATGGAAATCGCCAATATCGACGATATCGCCGAGTTGATCGCTCCGCTCGACCGCAAGATCTTCAAGCTCTACACGATGGTTCAGGAACGCAACGTCCACCGCGCCATCATTCCGGCCATCGAAGAATAAGCGGCACCGGCCGCTGCGGCAGCCCCCGCGGCTGCCGGTGACGACGAAGACCTCTTCGCCGACGCGCTGTTCTAGGACTTAAAGCCTACGGAAGGCGGCGGAACTTGTTCGCCCGGTCGATGGCCGCCTTCTGCTGATCGTCCTCGATCCCCAGGAAGAAATCCTCGAGCTCAGGATCGGGCAGGCCGGCCCGGCGTGACAGCACATACCATTTGGCCGCCTCGATCGGATCGGGCTTGGTGCCGAGCGCGTAGATGTAGAGATGCGCGAGCTTGTTCTGCGCCACCACGTTGCCGCGGTTGGCGGCAAGCTGCATCCACTGGAAACCGTGCACGAAGTCACGCGGGCCGTTCTGGCCATTGACCATCCAGACGGCGAGATCGACCTGCGCGGTATCGAAACCGGCATGGGCAGCACGCGCCATCCAGGGCCGCGCAAGACGGCGCTTCTCGTCCGGAATATCGGGCATTGTCGAATAGAGTTCAGCTACCGCATACTGCGCATCGGCAATGCCCTGCTCCGCCGACTTCTCGTAATAGGGCAGCGCGAGCTTCAGTCCGTCCTGGCCGGGATGGTCGGAGGTGAGGATCTGGCCCCAGTTGAACTGCGCGGAAGAATTGCCGGCATCAGCCGATTTCTTCATATATTCGTCGGCCTTGGCCTTGTCGCGCGGCACGACTTCGCCGGCCATCAGCATCAGCGCATATTTGAACATCGCCGCGCCGTCGCCGCCTTCGGCTGCCTTGCCGTACCAGAAAGCAGAGCTCTTCGGATCGCGGCGCACACCGAGACCGGCATACTGGATTTCGGCAACCAGCGTCTGTGCGGCGGGATCACCCAGCTGAGCGCGCGGCAGCGCAAGCTGCATCGCCGTCAGATAATAGCCGCGCTGATAGGCGCCATAGGCCTCGTCAACCGGCCCCTTGTAGTCCTTCTCAGGCGGCAGGTCGGGAAGCTTCGCGCCCATGCGGTCGAGAACGCCGAGACCGGTCGAGGGCTGCACGCCTTCCGGCGGGCGTCCCTTCTTCAGCGGTTCGGCATCGCCGCCAACCGGCCGCGTCACCACATTGTCGATCGTCTGGGCCATTACCGCATAGGGAATGGCCGCGGAAAACGCGGCAGCGGCGAGAATCAGACGGCGAATGTGGACGGCGCGGATCGGCATAAGCGCGACTTCAATCCTCAAACCGTGGCGCTTTTTCGTCAAGAAGTGCGTTGACCTGCGCAACGATCGCCGGCGCCTGCGCCGGATCGGCGAAAACGGCAAGCCGCAACGCCACGAACTCGGCGCCGGATTCGGCAACCACGAGCGCCGAAGCAGGATCGGTTCCGCCCATCACCATGCAGGGAATTTCGATCATCGACGCCCACCATTCGCCGAGCGCGACATTCTTCGGATGCGCTTCCGGCTTGATGTCGCCGTCGAGCTTGCCGAAGAAGATGTAGTCGGGACGTTCCTCGCCGATCTCCAGCGCATTGTGGCGATCGGTAGCATTGCCGCCGCCGACGATCAGCTTGTCGGCATATTTGTCGATCGCTTCGGCGATCTCGGCAGCCGGGCCGGTCAGATGCAGGCCATCGGCCTTGGCGCGGCCGACGATGCGGCTGTCGCCGGCGATCAGGGCAGCCGCGCCCGCTTCCTGGATGATCGGCACGAGCTTTTCAGCGTGCTTCTGGAAAACGCCGTCGTCGAGGCCGTATTGCGGCACGATCACCGAGGCGACGTCTCCGCCTTTCAGCGCATCGCCAACAATCTTCGCCCTCTCGTCGGCGTCTGCAATGTCAGGCGCGATCAGGACCAGGCGGCAGCGGTTTTCCGGTTCGGTGCTCATGAAGTCTTTCCATTTTCTGCCGATTCCGCCAGCAGGCGGTAAATCCGCACTCGTTTTGTGTGAGTAATTCCGATAGACGGGGCTGGCAAGGGGAGGACTTGAAAAGCATGCTGCCGGAACTGTCATTCTTTTATGCGGCAGTGCCCGCTGTCCTGCTCGTTGGCCTCGCGAAAGGCGGCATGGGAGATGCCCTTTCGCTGATCGGCGTCCCCTTCCTCGCCCTCGTCGTCTCGCCGGTCGAAGCGGCCGCCATCCTGTTGCCGATCCTCGTTTTCATGGACATCATCTCGCTGATCATCTGGCGCCAGCATGGCGACTGGACGACGCTGAAGATCATGCTTCCCGGCGCGCTCTTCGGCATCGCGCTCGGCTGGGCGACATCGGCGCTCATTCCCGGCAATGCGCTGCGCATCGTCATCGGCACGGTCACCGTGCTTTTCTGCCTGCGCTACTTCTGGAACAATTTCGGCCCCGGCGCCGGAAAAGTCGTGCCGCCGCGCGGCCAGCGCCCAATCCTTGCGAGCGCCTGGGGCACGCTGTCGGGATATGGCAGCTTCGTCGCCCATGCCGGCGGCGCACCCTTCCAGATCTATGCCCTGCCGCTGAAGCTGCCGCCGCGCGAATTCACCGGCACCAGCGTCCGCTTCTTCGCGATCCTCAATGCCGTGAAGCTGATCCCCTATTTCGCGCTCGGGCAACTCGACACCAAGAACCTCGTCACCTCGATGACCCTCCTGCCCTTCGCACCGCTGGCAACGATCGCCGGCGCCTGGTGCGTGCGCCGCATGAAGCCGGAGATTTTCTATCCGTTCATGTATGCCATGGCGATGATCGCCGCGTTCCTCATCATGCGAGAAGGTCTCGGTTTCTAGTCTTCCGATCGACCGGCATTGTCGCGGTCGCGCTCATAGCTCCGGACCCAGGCGAATGCCGGCAGCCACGCCTCGCGGCGGATCATCCAGAGCTCGTAGGTCGGCTTGAACTGATTGGGTTTATCGAGCGAGCCAAGGTTCAGCTCGACCTCATCGCCGCTGCGGCCAAAGACCGGCGACCCGCAGCGCGGGCAGAAGAAGCGGCCGGCATAGCTCCCCGTCTCGCCTTGAACCTCGACTGCGTTTTCAGGATAGATCGCCGAAGCATGAAACAAGGCGCCGTGATGCTTGCGGCAATCGAGACAATGGCAAATGCCGACGCGGTAAGGTGCTCCCGTCGCGGCAAAACGGACATTACCGCAGAGGCAGCCACCGGTGAAGCGGTCCATCCTGCATCTCCTCGTCATCCAAGAGAGCTGACGGTTTACAACGAAGTCCGCCTTTACAGCAAATCCGGGCGTTCACCGGCAGACAATCGACTTTGGGTGCACCGCACAATTTCCTTGCCGGAAAGCGGTCTTTGACGTAGCGTTTCGGCATGTCGAACATCGACCCCTTCGCCGCGATATCAGATCCGAACCGGCGGTTCCTGCTGGAGCAGCTGAGGCGCGCGCCGAAGACGGTCAATGAACTCGCCGAAACGCTTCCGATCAGCCGCCCGGCGGTTTCGCAACACCTGAAAGCGCTTCTGGATTCGAACCTCGTCTCAGTTACCTCCGAGGGCACGCGGCGGATCTACGCGGTCAACAACCGCGGCTTCGACAGGCTCAATCTGTGGCTGGATCAGTTTTGGGCGTAAAGCACCCGCTACAAATGAAAATGCGCCAGTCCAACTCCGCACTGAATGGACTGACGCACGATTTTGTAAAGCCACCGGGCCCTTGCTAAACCTATTTAAAGTTTGGATTTTTGTCCTTCAAGACTGCAAGTGATCGACCGGTGATCTCGAGTTATTCCATTAGTGAACGGAAGATTTCAGACGTTGGATTTCGTCCTTGATACGCAGCTTTCTGCGCTTGCACTCTGCAATGTCTGCATCGCGCTTAGAGGGAGATGTCATCAGCGCGTGCAGCTCCTCCTCAAGAGCTCCATGCTTCTTCTCAAGTGACTCAAGATGAGCTTGAACAGTCATTTGACCCTTCCTTCCTCTTGCCTTCCCCAGCCATCCATCGCTGGAGTTCTAGGCGTCAACCTTTCGACTGTGACATATTTTTGAAGGCTTGTCGAAGGCGAAAACGTGGTGCCTAGATGGCAAATTCATGATCAACACTAACTTCCCGTTACCGCTATTTGGTGATAGGAGCTTGCGGAAATCATCGGCAGAACGGACAAGGTCCGAGGACGGTAATGGGGAATGCAAATGGCCGATCAGGAACAGGCGGAAATCAGGCTCATAGCAGCTCGGCTGCGGCAGGAGCACGAGGATTATGACGCCGCGATCAACGCCATGATTGCTACCGGCTGCGATGCTCTGCGCGTACAGCGCATGAAGAAGAAGAAGCTTGTGATCAAGGACAAGCTGACGAAGATCGAGGATCAGATTATCCCGGATATCATCGCCTGAAGGGGAACGTGCCGTTGACGATGACAGACAGACCACCCGTTGCCATCATCATGGGCAGCCAATCCGACTGGGAAACCATGAAGAACGCCGCCGACACGCTCGAGGCGCTCGAAATTCCCTACGAGGCGCGCATCATCTCTGCGCACCGCACGCCGGATCGGATGGTCAACTTCGCCAAGAACGCGCGTGACGAAGGCTTCAAGGTGATCATCGCCGGCGCCGGTGGCGCAGCCCACCTTCCGGGCATGACGGCCGCCTTCACACCGCTCCCGGTCTTCGGCGTCCCGGTTCAGTCGAAGACCATGTCCGGCCAGGACAGCCTTCTCTCGATCGTGCAGATGCCGGGCGGCATTCCCGTCGGAACGCTGGCAATCGGCAAGGCGGGCGCCATCAACGCGGCGCTCCTCGCAGCCGCGGTTCTCGCCCTTTCCGATGAAGATATCGCCGACAGGCTCGACGAATGGCGCGAACGCCAGAGCGGCGCGATCGCCGAATACCCGATGGACGACAGATGACTGCAAAGACGATCGGCATCATTGGCGGCGGCCAGCTTGGCCGCATGCTTGCCATGGCGGCAGCTAGGCTGAATTTCCGCACGATCATTCTGGAGCCGCAGGCCGATTCTCCGGCCGCCCAGGTGGCCAACCGCCAGATCACCGCCGCTTATGACGACCCGGCAGCGCTTGCCGAGCTCGCCAGGCTCTGCGACGTCGTTACCTACGAATTCGAGAACGTGCCCGTTGCTGCCGCCGCAACGCTCGCCGCAAGCGTTCCGGTCTATCCGCCGCCGAAGGCTCTCGAAGCGGCGCAGGACCGTCTGGTCGAAAAGCGCTTCATCAATGACTGCGGCATCCCGACCGCGAAATTCCATGCCGTCGACAGCCAGGAAGGCCTGGAAGCCGCACTCAAGGATTTTGGTGGGCAGGGCGTGCTCAAGACCCGCCGCCTCGGCTACGACGGCAAGGGGCAGAAGGTATTCCGCTCGCCGGCCGATAGCGCCGAGGGCGCCTATGCCGCGCTCGGCAGCGTGCCGCTGATTCTCGAAAGCTTCGTCGCCTTCGAGCGTGAGGTCTCGATCATTGCCGCCCGCTCGACCGACGGCACCGTCGTTGCCTTCGATCCGGCTGAGAATGTCCACAGGAATGGCATCCTCCATACCTCGACAATCCCGGCATCGATTTCGGACGCCACCGCCGAGGCTGCCCGCAACGCCGCCGAAAAGATTCTCTCCTCGCTCGGCTATGTCGGCGTCATCGGCATCGAGTTCTTCGTGCTGGCGGATGGCGGCCTGATTGCCAACGAGATGGCGCCGCGCGTCCACAATTCCGGCCATTGGACGGAGGCCGCCTGCGTGGTTTCCCAGTTCGAGCAGCACATTCGCGCTGTCGGCGGCCTGCCGCTCGGCGATGCCGGGCGCCATTCGGACTGCGTGATGCAGAACCTGATCGGCGACGACATCCTGACCGTTCCGGACTGGCTGAAGCGCAAGGATGCCCTCGTCCATCTCTATGGCAAGACCGAGTCCCGGCCGGGCCGCAAGATGGGCCACGTGACGGTGCTGACGGCGAAAACCTAGGATTTTGCCGGATAAAAGGCCTTCATGTGGTTGACACAGGAATGCCATCGGGTTATCTGCCTGCCCAACCTAAAGGCGCGCCACGAGCGCGCTTTTGAATGTTTAAAGATACGGGCGAATGTGAAATTCCCCCCAGAGATCGCGGATCAGAAAAATGAAGATCAAGAATTCGCTCAAGTCGCTCAAGGCTCGTCACCGTGACAACCGTCTGGTTCGCCGCAAGGGCCGCATCTACATCATCAACAAGCTGAACCCGCGCTACAAGGCTCGTCAGGGCTGATCTAGCGTTCCGGAGCATCTGGGCGGCATTCGTGCCGCTGCCATGCTTTCCGGTGGGTCGCTACGGTGATCACGTCAAATTTTCTTTGATCTTGTGCGTTGGCGGGCTACATTGTCCGCCATGCGCTTTTTTGCTTTGCTCTCCGCGGCCCTGCCGCTGACCCTTGGTCTCCTCGCTCCAATCGCTCCTGCCGCCGCTGCGGAAAAGGACGTTATTGTCGAGCAGCCGGATGCCAATGCCTCCCCCAAGCAACGCCTCGACAATCTCTACGCCCAGCTGAAGCGTGAGCGTGATCCCGAGAAGGCGAACGGTATCGCCCAGGAAATCCGCACGGAATGGAACGATTCCGGCAGCGCCACCGTCAATCTCCTGATGCAATGGGCCGACAAGGCGATCGAGGACAAGCGCAGCGCCGCCGCCCTCGACTTCCTCGACGAGGCAATCGCGCTGAAGCCGACCTATGCCGAAAGCTGGAACCGCCGCGCCACGCTGAACTACGCTTCCGGCAACTATCGCAAGTCGATGTCCGATATCGAGCATGTGCTGGAACTCGACCCCCGCCATTTCGGCGCGCTGTCGGGCATGGCGGCCATCCTCAACGACACCGGCAACGATCAGCTGACGCTGAAGGCCTGGGAGCGCTTCCTCGACGTCTTCCCCGCCAACCGCACGGCGCAGGAGCAGGTGAACACCCTCTCGGAAAAACTCGCAGGCAGCCGGACCTGATCTTGACGGCGGCGCGCCGCACCCAATCTTAGGGATAAGTGATACACCCTCCCGGTCCGACCATGCTTGCCGAAGTTTCCGCCCTCCTCGCCCCCATTGCCGCCGCGATCGGTTACAGTTCCTACAAGGCCCGCCAGTTCGAACGCGCCTATCCCAATGTCGGTGAACTCATCGATGTCGGCGGCTATCGCCTGAACTCGCTGCATATCCCGCGCCCGGAGGCCGCCGACCTGCCGCCCGTCGTCTTCATTCACGGCGCCAGCGGCAATCTGCTCGACCAGACCGGCGCCTTCCTGCGTCCGCTGCAGGGCCGCGCCGAAATGCTCTTCGTCGACCGGCCGGGTCACGGCTATTCCGAACGCGGCGGACCTGAAAACGCCATCCCCTCCGGCCAGGCCGCTGCGATCGCCCGGCTGATGGAAAAGCGCGGGATCGAGAAGGCGATCATCGTCGGCCATTCCTTCGGCGGCGCCATTGCCGCCGCCTTCGGCGTCCATCATCCGGAAAAGACGGCGGGCCTGTTGTTTCTGGCGCCTGCCACCCATCCATGGCCCGGCGGTATCGACTGGTATTATCACGTCGCGACGGCACCCGTTCTCGGCTGGCTGTTCAATCACGCCCTCGTCGTGCCGATGGGTATGCGGCGTCTCGAACAGGGCACGCTGAACGTATTCCGCCCGAACCTCAGGCCATCGGACTATATCGCCAGCACCGGCCCGTCTCTCGTGCTGCGTCCCGATACCTTCTACAACAACGCCGCCGACTTCACCCGTCTCCATGCCTATCTTGAGGCGGAATCGCACCGCTACCCCGAGATTGCCGCGCCGACGGTTATCATAACAGGAGACAGCGACGATATCGTCTGGGAGCATCTTCATTCGCAGGGCCTTGCCCGCGATATCGCTGGCTCCGAGCTGGTGAAGATCCGCGGCGTCGGCCACAAGCCGGATTATCTCGCGACCGATGTGGCGATCGCCGCGCTCGAAAAGATCGCCGGTCTTTCGCGCGATCTGCAGGCCGCCGCACGCGCGGCGGAAGCGCGCCTTGCCGGAGAGATAGCGGCAGTTGCCGCCTGAAACCTTGCACCGGCAAAAAGCCGAACCATATCCACTCGATAATTTATCTTTTGGAGGGGATCTCATGGACCGGCTTCAGGCCCGAACCATTTCGCTTTTCACCGCTTTCGCCTTCTCTCTCAGCCCGCTTTCCACCAGTTTCGCCGCCTCGCCCGCGCCCGTCGAAGGGCAGCATGGCATGGTGGTGACCGCCCAGCATCTGGCGACAGATGTCGGCGTCGAGGTTCTGAAGAACGGCGGCAATGCCGTCGATGCCGCAGTCGCCGTCGGCTATGCACTCGCCGTCGTCTATCCGACCGCCGGCAATATCGGCGGCGGCGGCTTCATGACCATCCGCATGAAGGACGGCAAGACCGCCTTCCTCGATTTCCGCGAGCGCGCGCCGCTTGCCGCCACGAAGACCATGTATCTCGACGCCAAGGGCGATATCGTGCCGCGCGCCAGCCTGGATGGCTATCTCGCCGTCGGCGTGCCGGGCTCTGTCATGGGCTTCGAGACCGCCCGCGAGAAATACGGCACCAAATCGCGTGCCGATCTTCTCGCACCTGCCATCGCCTTCGCCAAGGATGGCTTCACATTCGAGCAGGGCGATGCCGCGATCCTCGCCGACAGCGCCAAGCGCCTCGCCAAGGACGAAGCTGCCGCCAAGATCTTCCTGAAGGACGGCAAGCCGCTGGCCGCCGGTGAAAAGCTTGTTCAGCCGGAGCTCGGTACCGTACTCCAGGCAATCTCCGAGAAGGGCCCCGACGCCTTCTACAAGGGCGAGCCCGCCGAAGCGATCGTCAAGGCCAGCCAGTCGAAGGGCGGCATTCTCGCCGAGGAGGATTTCGAGCAATATTCCGTCCGCGAGCTGAAGCCGATCGAGTGCAATTACCGCGGCTACGACATCGTCTCCTCGCCCCCGCCCTCATCCGGCGGCGTCATCATCTGCGAGATTCTCAACGTCCTCGAAGGCTACCCGCTCTCCTATCTCGGCTATGGCTCGGCCGAAACGGTGCATGCCATGGTGGAAGCCATGCGCTACGCCTATGTCGACCGCAACGCCGCGCTCGGCGACCCCGACTTCGTCGACAACCCGGTGAGCAAGCTGCTCGACAAGGGCTATGCCACCGAGATCCGTGAAAAGATCGATCCCTACAAGGCCGGCAAGTCGGCCGACCTGAAGCCGCTCGGCGGCAAGGAAAGCACCGAGACGACGCATTATTCGATCATCGACGACGAGGGCAATGCGGTCGCCGTCACCTATACGCTGAACGGCTCCTTCGGCGCCGGCGTCGTCGCACCCGGCACCGGCATCCTGCTCAACAACGAGATGGACGACTTCACCTCCAAGCCCGGTGTGCCGAACCTCTACGGCCTCGTGCAGGGCGAGGCAAACGCCATCGCGCCGAAGAAGACGCCGCTCTCCTCGATGAGCCCGACGATCATCTCCAAGGACGGCAAGCCCTTTATGGTGATCGGCAGCCCCGGCGGCTCGCGCATCATCACCATCACGCTGGAAGCGATCCTCAACGTCATCGATTTCGGCATGGATATCAGCCAGGCCGTCAACGCCCCGCGCATCCACCACCAGTGGCAGCCGGACAAGGTCTTCCTCGAGCCCTACGCGCTTTCGCCGGACACGGAAAAGACGCTCGCCGCCATGGGCTACACATTCGACGGCGGCAATGACGCGCCGGTCTGGGGCCAGGCAGCCGGCATCCTCGTCGGCGGCAAGAGCCTTGCCCATATCGAAAAGGGCGGCGGCGCACGCTATTACGGCGCCATGGACAGCCGCGCCGTCGAGGGCGCTGCCAAGGGTTACTGATCAGCGGATCCGGGCGCGGACATAATCGCCCCGGATCGTCACCTGCGGTTTGGCACCCGGCACGCTCGGCTTCTCGGCATCGACAAGCGATGCCTTGGCCGTAACCGTGTAATCGACCGGCACGTCCGCACCGAACCCAAGCGTGGCATCGAGCGAGGTCGCCTCGATGCCGATCTTTTCGTTCCTGGCGATGGACGCATAGGTGAGGTTCGCCCGCACAGCAGTGCCGGAAATATCGACCTCCGACGCATGACCGTCGAGGCTAATATCGGCGGCATTGCCCGATGTGCGAAAGCTCGAGAAATTGCCGTCGAGCCGCGCCATGAAGGCATGCTGGTCGATCTTAACGGAAGCCCCCGCCGGTACGTTCGCCGAGACATCAGGCGCACAATCGCCGATATCGCTCCAGGCCGAAATCGCGACATCGATCGTCATCGACGTCCCGTCGATCTGCACCCGGCTCTCATCCTTGCAGGCATTGAAGAACCAGTTCGAATACCAGGACGAGAACCAGCCGATGCGCCGCCCCGTCGTCACGGCCTCATAGGGCCTTCCGGCATCCGTGGTGATCCGGATCGAGCTGGAATCGCCACGGATGACGATCGAGCGAATCGCGGTGATATCGAATGTCTCGCCCGGCGTGATCGAGCCGCCGAAGGCCGACAGCAGGGTCATGAAGAAAAGCGGAATGGAAAGGATGAGGCTCATCGGTTTGCTCCTTGAGTGAGGCCGGCAGATCCGGCGAGACCAAGGTGCAATTCCCGCAATTTTCCGGAGACCTAGATCGTGTTTCGGGTCGCCCGCAATTGCGATCGAGGCCATTCTCGTGCTCATATCCTCAAGGCAATCATCCGGACGCCGACCATGATTTTCGTGCCGCTACCCTTCGTCGTCGCACTGCTGTTGCTCATCCTGCTCGTCAGGATGCTGCGGACGGAGGAATGGAATGCGCCCGGCCGCCGGCTGTTTCTGGCGCTGATCGCTGCCTATGCCCTGCAATCCGTCCTCATCGGCTTTCGCTGGGGCTATGACACGCTCGCCATCATGCCGTTTCAGGCGGTGCTGGCGGCACTCGTCGCACCGCTTTCCTTCGCCAGCTTCGCCGACCTGACACTTGAGACGCCGCGTCCGCTGAAGCGCCAATGGCCGCATCTCCTGCCGGCGATCGGCGTGGCGCTCGCCTTCGCCTTTTGGCGCGATATCGTCGGTCTGAGCCTGATCCTGATCTTTCTCGGCTACGGCCTCAGCCTGCTCTGGATCTCGCGCAGCGGCGCCGACGGCCTCGTCGCCTCGCGGCTCGACGGCGCCTTCCTTTCCCATCGCTCCCTTATGGTAACGGCCGTCGCCTTGATCGCCTCTGCGCTCAGCGACGTCTTCATCAGCCTGGATTTCGACAATACCGGCGGCGCCCATGCCGGGCGGATCGTGGCGCTCGGCAATGTCATTGTGCTGCTGATCCTCGGCAGCGCGGCGGCCGCTGCCGGAACAAGCCAGCCGGAGCAGCCGGTAACCGAAGCGCCACCCCCGCCCAGCCTGCCGACCGAGGAGGATGGCGCCGTTGCTGCCCATCTCGACAGCCTGATGGAGACCAGGCAGGTCTACCGCGATCCCGAACTCAATCTGAACCGCATCGCCCGCAAGCTCGGCCTGCCGGCCCGCAGTGTCTCGACGGCGGTCAACCGCATCCACGGCATGAGCGTTTCGCAATATGTCAACGAGTTCCGCATCCGCTCCGCATGCGATCAGCTCCTCCGCACCGAGCTGCCGGTCACCAGCGTGATGTTTGAGGCGGGCTTCATCAGCAAGTCTAACTTCAATCGCGAATTCCTGCGGGTAACAGGCGCGAGCCCAACCGAATACCGGCGGCGCGAGCAGGCCGGAACGGCGGCGAGCCCAAGCCGCGCCCCGGCATTCGTGTCACCGTGACAAAAACCGCCGTTCACAACGGCTTTGTCACATTCTATTCATGGCGCAGCACATCAGCCGAAAGAACATCCCATGGCATCCATTGAAATGATCGTTGCCGCCCGTGCCCGCCTGCGCGGGCATGCCAGGCGCACGCCGCTGCTCTCCTCGCCGTTCCTCGATGAAATGGCCGGGCGGCGGGTCTTCGTGAAGGCCGAATGTCTGCAGCATACCGGTTCCTTCAAGTTCCGCGGCGGCTGGTCGGCGGTATCGGGGCTGGAGCCAGATGTCCGCAAGCGCGGCGTCATCGCCTTCTCCTCCGGCAACCATGCCCAGGGCGTGGCCCTTGCCGCCAAGCTGCACGGCGTTCCCTCGGTCATCATCATGCCCTCGGACGCACCGAAGCTGAAGATCGACAACACCCGCGCCTTCGGCGCCGAAGTGGTGCTCTACGACCGCGCCAAGGAAGACCGCGACGCGATCGGCGACCGCCTCTCCGCCGAGCGCGGCCTGACGCTGGTCAAACCCTTCGACGAACCGCTGGTCATCGCCGGACAGGGCACGACCGGTCTCGAGATCGCCGAGCAGGCGGAAGAAGAAGGCATCAAGACAGCAGAAGTGCTGATCCCCTGCGGTGGCGGCGGTCTCAGCTCCGGCGTCGCTCTGGCGCTGGAAGCCAGCGCGCCGTCCTTCACGGTCCGCACCTGCGAGCCGGAAAAATTCGACGACTTCGCCCGCTCGCTGGCGTCAGGCGAAATCAAGCGCAATGCCGCGATGACCGGCTCGATTTGCGATGCGATCATTACGCCCGAGCCCGGCAAAATCACCTTCCCGATCCTGAAGCGCCTCGCCGGCGCCGGCATCGTCGTCACCGATGAAGAGGCACTCCGCGCCATGGCGCTCGCCTTCAAGCGGCTCAAGATCATCGTCGAGCCGGGCGGCGCAGTGGCTCTTGCCGCGGCACTGTTCCACGGCAAGGCATTGGAGAGTGACACCGTCATCGCCATCACCTCGGGCGGCAATGTCGATACCGATGTCTTCGCGACGGCGCTGGAGCGCTTCGGCTAACTCAGACGCCGTATCGGGCTGCAGGCACGGAGCGCGAGAGGTGCGGCATCATTGCCTGCCGCGCATCTTCATGGGCCTGCAACAGCGCTGAGTCTTCGAGCGCCGGGATGGTCGCGAACTCGCCCTGGTCGAAGCCCTTGAGCGAGGCATCGACCATCGCTTCGGCGGACATGACGATTTCGCCCGGCAGGTGTTCGACCGGCATCCCGGCAATGCTCCAGAATTCCGTCGCGGTGGCGCCCGGCAGAACGGCCTGAACGCGGATATTCTTGTCCGTCAGCTCATGCTTCAGCGACTGGCTGAAGGCCAGCACGAAGGCTTTCGTGCCACCATAAACGCCGTTGAGGATCTCCGGCGCGATTGCCACGATCGAGGCGATATTGATGATCGCGCCGCCGCCGCGGGCAACGAAGCCCGGCACTGCGGCATAGGTCAACCGCATCAGCGCGGTGACGTTCAGGTCGATCATCTGCTGCATCTTGTCGACATCGGCCGAAAGCAGCGGCGCCGTGCCGCCGACACCGGCATTGTTGACCAAGAGCGTGATGTTGCGGTCGCCCTTCAGCACAGCTTCCACCTTGGCAAGATCAGCCTGCGCGCCGAGATCGGCAACGACAGTCTCGACCTTGCGGCCGGTCTCAGCGCCGATGCGGCTCGCGAGCGCCGAGAGGCGTTCGCCATTGCGCGCCACCAGAATGAGATCGTAGCCGCGCTTGGCAAGCCTGTCGGCATAGATCGCGCCGATGCCTGATGACGCGCCGGTGACGAGCGCGATGCCCTTGTTCAAATCGCTCATGGTCTTTCTCCTTCAATTGCTTTGGCGGGTGCCATCGCTTGAGGGATGTTTTACGAGGAATTGCCGATGTCCTGAATGTCATATAAACCACCTTTTAGGACAAACGGAGTTTTCGGCCATGCAGCGCATCGGCTTTCTTGTCTATCCCGGCTTCCAGATCATGAGCCTCGCCGCGGTCTCGGCTTTCGAGTTCGCCAATATCCAGCTTGGCGAGCAGGCCTACGAAATCCGCTATGTCTCGGAAACCGGCGGTCCGGTGCCGAGCTCGCTGAGCATGATCATCCATACAGAAGCCTTCACTGATCCTGCCTTTGATACGCTGATCGTTTCCGGCGCGCCCGATATCCGCCTGCCGACCGCGGGCGAGGCCGCGTTCATTCGTAAGGCGGCAGATGCCTCGCGGCGGCTCGCTTCGATCTGCACGGCCGCCTTTCTGCTGGCCGATGCCGGTGTCCTCGACGGCCGCAGGGTCACCACCCACTGGCATCTCGCCCGCGAGCTGAAATCCCGCTATCCCGCCATCAAGCTCGATGAAGACCGCATCTTCATCGTCGATGGCTCGATCTGGACTTCGGCCGGCATGACTGCCGGTCTCGATCTGGCTTTGGCGATGGTCGAGAACGATCATGGCGCCGACGTCGCCCGCGCCGTTGCCCGCAAGCTGGTCGTCTACCACCGCCGCGCCGGTGGCCAGTCGCAATTCTCGACGCTCCTGGATCTCGAGCCGAAATCGGACCGCATCCAGAAGGCGCTCACTTATGCCAGAAGCAATCTGACGAGCACGCTCTCCGTCGAGGAGCTCGCCGACGCCGCGCATCTGAGCCCACGCCAGTTCAGCCGCACCTTCCGCTCCGAGACCGGCCAGTCCCCGGCAAAGGCCGTGGAGAACCTGCGGCTGGAAGCGGCGCGGCTGATGATGGAACAGGGCCGGCACCCGATCGATGTCGTGGCGCGCGAGACCGGCTTTGCCGACCGCGAGCGGATGCGCCGCGCCTTCCTGCGCGCCTTCGGCCAGCCGCCGGCCGTCATCCGCCGCAACGCCCAGAGCGAACTGGTCGCCTAGGCGCGCAGCAGCATCTGTTGCGGCGAGAGACCGGCAAGCGCTTCCTGTGCTGCCTGCAGCACGATCGATGACAGCCGCGCGGTTGCCGCATCCGGATCCGCCTCGGCGCGATGCAGCATCAAGCCGAGCGACGGCAGAGCGGGCAAACCGGCAGCTTCAGGCGAAACCGGCTTAACCTTAGCAGGGAGACCGAGCGGCGTGCGGATGGTGATGCCGAGCCCTGCCGCCGTCGCCGCCCAGAGGCCGCCGAGGCTTGGGCTGACGAAGGAAAGCCGCCAGGGAATGTTGGCCCGGTCGAGCGCATCGATTGCCGCTGTCCTCAGCAGGCAGGGCGCTTCGAGCGAAGCCAGCGGCAGTGGCTCGCCGCTTTCGACTGTCCAGCCCTGCGGCCCCGAAGCCGGTCCAACCCACAGCATCGGCACCTCGCCCACCATCTCGCAATGCGCCGTCGCATTGCCGTTGCTCCAGGCAAGCGCCAGATCGAGCTTGCCGGTCGTCACCCGCTCGATCAGTTCGGCATTGCGCACCACGCGCGCCTCGATCCGGACTTTCGGATGCGCCCTGGCAAAACGGCCGAGCACCTCCGGCAAGACGGTCTCGCCGAAATCCTCCTGCAGGCCGAGCCGCACCCAGCCTTCGAGCTCGACGCTCTGGATCGCCGCCACCGCCTCATCGTTCAGCTCCAAGAGCCGCCGGGAATAGGCAAGCATCGTCTCCCCGGCATCGGTCAGCGCCAGCCCGCGGCCGGACTTCCGGAAGATCGGCGTTCCCGCCTGTTCCTCCAGCTTCTTCAGTTGCGCGCTGACGGCCGATGTCGAGCGGCCGAGACGCCCGGACGCCTTGGCGAAACTGCCGAGCTCCATGCCGGTCACGAAGGTGCGGAGAACATCCAGATCGAAATTTGTCTTGCGCATCATCAATCCCATTTTTCAGGATCATACGTTCGATATATTCTGATTTTATGGATTAATTTGCCGTGCGATGGTCCTCCTGTCAAGATTTCAAACAAGGAGGCTCCCATGCCCTTCGTTCGCATTTCTCTCCTCAAAGGCAAGTCGCCGGAATATCTGCGCGCCCTCTCCGATGGCATCCACCGCGCCCTCGTCGAGGCCTTCGACGTGCCCCCGGCCGATCGGTTCCATGAGATCCAGCAGCATGAACCCGGCGAGCTGATCTTCGACCGCAACTATCTGGCCGGACCCCGCTCCGACGATTTCGTCCTGTTTGCCATCCGCGCCGGACGCCCCCGCAGCACGGAGACGCGCAAAGCCTTCTTCAAGCGCGCCGCCGAACTGCTGGGCGAGGCGCCGGGTCTGCGCAAGGAAGACATCATGATCACCATCGTCAGCTCGCAGCCCGATGAATGGTCCTTCGGCGACGGCGTGGTGCAGATGGCCGACGACAACTGGCGTGCCCGCGCCATGGGAGAGCCGTCATGAGCGGCAATCCCACGGCCATGACGATCCGCCGTCCGGGAGGCGCCGTGCGCTCCCCCGATGGCATCGCATCCGAGCCTTTCTGGGTGGAGGCGCTGCTGGAAGGCAGTGCCGCCGGAGAGAATGCGGCGATGCGCGCCACGCTTGATCCCGGCACAATCACCAACTGGCACACGCATCCCCGCGGACAACTGCTCTATGCCCTCTCGGGCATAGGACGGGCGCAGCGCGACGGCGGCCCGGTCGAGGAAATCAGGCCCGGCGACGCCGTGTGGTTTGCGGCTGGCGAAAAACACTGGCATGGCGCGGCCGAGGATGCGCCCTTCAGCTATGTCAGCATCCAGGCAACCGATGGGGAGCGCTTCGTCGACTGGCTGGAACCCGTGGAGATATCGTCATGATCGCCATGCAATACAGCTTCACCCTGCCCGCCGACTACGACATGGGCATCATCGACCGCCGCATGCGCGAGCGCGGCCCGGGCACCGACGGCTTTCCGCATCTCGCCTTCAAGGCCTATCTCAGCGCCAGGAGAGGCGAATTCGGCGGCCAGGAAAATCTCTACGCCCCCTTCTACCTCTGGGAACAGCCGGAGGGCGCGAGCAACTTCATCACCGGCCCGGGCTTCCAGGCGCTGACGCAATCTTTCGGCCGGCCAGGCATCGACCAGTGGATGGTGTGGCACGCCGAAGCGGCGGCTGATCTCTGCAATGCCAAGTTCGCGACCGCCGAGCGTCGCCCGATCGAGCCGCACGCCGATCTCACGGCTCTCCGCTCGGAAGAGACCGAGCGTGCAAGGCAAATGGGCCGCAAGCGCGATGCGCTGGCCTCGATTTCCGGCTTCGAAGCCAGATCGTGGTCGCTCATCCGCTTCATGCTCTACGCGGATATGCCGTTGATATCAGGCGACGGCCAGATCTACCGCGTCGGGCACATGTCGCTGCCAGCCGCCTCTCAGGCCGTTGCCCGGCGGTAAAACGCGAGCGACCCCGCAAGAGCCAGGAGCGCGCCCCCGCAGGCGCGCTCAAGCCATATGGCACCGCTCGTCTTGAGAAAGCGCGCCGCTTGCGAACCGAACACCGCGTAGCCGAACATGATGACGAAATCGAGCGCGGAGAAGACGAGCGCAAGCAGCAGGTACTGTGATGCCTGTGGCGATGTGGGATCGATAAACTGCGGCAGAAAGGCGGAAAAGAACAGGTAGCCCTTCGGATTGGTAACAGCCACCATGAAGCTCTTCAGCCCGATAGCAATCGCTGACCGGGATTCGCCGCCCTGCTCCGCGAGCGCGACATCGAGAGATCCCTTCGATCGCAGCAGCATGACGCCGAGAAAGGCGAGATAGGCCGCACCGCAATATTTCAGCACGGAGAACCAGAATTCCGACGCGGCAAGCAAAGCACCGAGACCAACGGCAACCGCCCAAATCAGGACGAAATCCGAAAACACGGCGCCCAGCATGCCGGGAATCGCCCGCCTGACGCCGTACCGCGAGCCGTTGTTGAGCGCCAGCAGGACCGTCGGCCCAGGCGTCGCAATCCCAACGAAAGAAACTGCGGCAAAGGCGAGAATTGTAACGGCGTCCATATCCACCTCCCGGATTTTTCCGGAGGCTCGCATGTCGCCATCGTGCTTTCAAGATTACGGCAAAAGAAAAACCCGCCGGTTTCCCGGCGGGCTATCGAGATCAAGCCTCGAACTTATCAGATGCCGCTGCGGCCGTCGGAGCCGATATAGGCGATGCGGATCATGTTGGTCGCGCCCGGCGTGCCGAGCGGAACGCCGGCCGAGATGATGATGCGGTCGCCCGGCTTGCCGAAGCCTTCGTCGGCGACGATGCGGCAGGCGCGGTTGACCATGTCGTCGAGGTCGGTCGCGTCATGGGTGACGACGCAGTGCAGGCCCCAGACGATCGCCAGACGGCGGGCCGTCTTGATGATCGGCGACAGCGCCAGGATCGGAACCTGCGGGCGCTCGCGCGAGGCGCGCAGGCCGGTCGTGCCCGACGAGGTATAACAGACGATGGCCGAGAGCTTCAGCGTTTCGGCAATCTGGCGCGCTGCGAGCGAGATCGCGTCGGCACCGGTTGCCTCAGGCTGGGCGCGCTGGGCGTAGATGATGCCCGGATAGTGCGGCTCGCGCTCGATGGCGCTGGCGATCGACGCCATGGTCGCGACTGCCTCGACCGGATAGTCACCGGAAGCGGATTCGGCCGACAGCATGACGGCATCCGCACCTTCGAACACGGCGGTCGCGACGTCGGAGACTTCAGCGCGGGTCGGAACCGGAGCGGTAATCATCGATTCCAGCATCTGCGTAGCAACGACCACCGGCTTGCCCGAACGGCGGCAGGCGCGGATCAGCTGCTTCTGGATACCGGGAACGGCTTCGAGCGGCATTTCGACGCCGAGGTCGCCACGGGCAACCATCAGCGCGTCCGAAAGCTCGATGATCTCTTCGATGCGCTCGATTGCCTGCGGCTTCTCGATCTTCGACATGATGCCGACGCGGCCCTTGGCGATCTTGCGCACTTCGGCGAGATCTTCCGGGCGCTGCACGAAGGAAAGCGCGACCCAGTCGACATCGTCGGTCGCCAGCACGGCGTCGAGATCGACGCGGTCCTTGTCCGTCAGAACGCCGACGGTGAGCAGCGTATCGGGAAGGCTGACGCCCTTGCGGTCGGAAATCTTGGTGCCGGAAATGACGGTGGTGACGATGCTCTTGCCGTCGCACTTCTCAGCGCGCAGGGCGAGTTTGCCGTCGTCGATCAGCAGGCGATGGCCCGGCTGCACCGATTCCAGGATTTCAGGATGCGGCAGGAAGACGCGGGTGGCATCGCCGGGGGCTTCGTTGTTATCGAGCGTGAACGTCTGGCCGGGTTTCAGGTCAACTTTGGTATCGGCGAATTTGCCGACGCGAAGCTTCGGGCCCTGCAGGTCGGCGAGAATACCGATCGGGCGGCCGGAGCGCGCTTCGACCGAGCGGATACGCTGGACCAGCGTGCGCATCAGGTCATGGCTCGCATGACTCATGTTGATGCGGAAAACGTCGGCACCGGCCTGGTGCAGCTTCTCGATCATCGCTTCTTCGCTGGAGGCGGGGCCGAGCGTTGCGAGGATTTTTACTTTGCGGTTACGCTTCATCAATTCGGGCTTTCTTGCGTTCCGGGCGTATCGGAAAGTTGGACCATCCAGCTGCCCTGGCGGCCCGTATCATATTCCTTGAACCCCATCTTCTGATAGCCACGGGCATAGCAGTCATTGACGCCCGTGATCTTGAACTCGTTTTCCGCTACGCACATCTGCACATCGCCCGTCCAACGGCCTCCCCGGGCGGCATCTTCTGCGTAGAGGTAATAGTATCGCGACTGCAGCTCTCCTTCGATCAGCGTCGCGCAGGTCGTTGCCGGGACCTGCCACCAGCCTTCGGTAATCCAGCCATCCTTGGCACGATAGCCGATGGCGACCCCGACCAGATTTTGCGTGCCATTGCAGACGCGGAAGTCCGCGCGGGCCGCGTTTGCGGCGAAGAATGGCATCATGGCTGCGAATGCGAACAATGCGAGGCGGGCAAGCGGCCCGGACCGGGTGAGGAAACTTGGTGCGGCTTGCATCAACACGGCTTCCGATTTGCTCCCACGGTTATTCGTTTTCCCGTGCCTTCTTGCGCCGCCATCCGGCGAATGTCAACGCGATGCTAATCGATTATATTCCTTTCATAACCTGCTTGTGACCATCGCGTTGCCGCAGATGCGCGATGATCCGGCTTGAACCTCCGGCACGTGCATGCGATCAGTGACCCCTCGCCCGAAATGACGAATGGCCATTCGCTGATGGAAGACTTCCAACCCTTCGAAATCCTACCCGGCAAACATGACAGCGGCATGGTGATCCTCGGCGATCACGCCATGAACCGGCTACCCGAAAGCTACGGAAAGCTCGGCCTGCCGGAGACCGCCTTCGCCCGCCACATCGCCTACGACATCGGCATCGAGGGCCTGGTGCGCAGCCTGTCGGCAAGGCTCGGCGTACCCGCCGTTCTCGGCGGCTTCTCCCGCCTGCTGATCGACCCGAACCGCGGCGAAGACGACCCGACGCTGATCATGAAGATCTCCGACGGCGCGATCATTCCCGGCAATCACCCGATCTCCAAGGCCGAATGGCAGGGCCGCATCGAGCGCTTCCATCGCCCCTATCATGATGCCGTAGCGATGGAGATCGCCAAGGTCGCCAGCGCCACCGGCAAGGCGCCGCTGGTCCTCTCGCTGCATTCCTATACGCCGGCGTGGAAGGGCGTTCCCCGCCCCTGGCACGCCGCCGTGCTCTGGGATAGCGATCACCGCGCCGTCGGCCCGCTGCTTGACATGCTGCGCCGCGATCCCGATCTGATAGTCGGCGACAACGAGCCCTATGACGGCGCGCTCAAGGGCGATACCATGTACCAGCACTGCATGGTGACGGGCATCCCCCACGCGCTCCTCGAGGTCCGCCAGGATCTGATCGGCGACGAGGCCGGGATTGCCGAATGGGCCGAACGGCTGGCGCCGGTCTTTGCGGCGATGAATGCCGATCCGACGCTGCACGAATACAAGGTGCATCCCTCGCGCACCGGCCCCTACGCATGAAGGAGGAGACGATGACGGAACTGACGAAGGAACAGCAGATCGAATTCGAGGCAGCCGCCTTCCGCCGGCTGGTCGCCCATCTGCGTGAGCGCACCGACGTCCAGAACATCGATCTCATGAACCTCGCCGGCTTCTGCCGCAACTGCCTGTCGAACTGGTACCGCGAGGCGGCCGAGGAAAACGGTGTGCCTGTCACCAAGGACCAGTCCCGCGAGATCGTCTATGGCATGCCCTATGACGAGTGGAAGAACATCCACCAGAACGAGGCATAGGAAGCACAGAAGACGGCTTTTGCCGAAAACAATCCCCACAAATAACATCATCGCTGCCGAAGGGACTTGACCGCGGCGCCGCTTCACGGCAGTCACTGCCCACGAATTCCAATCCGAAAAATCAGGAGAACACGGATGTCTGATGCTCATGGCGTCGCCCGCGATCAGCTTCGCGCTTTTGTCGAGCGTATCGAACGCCTGGAAGAAGAAAAGAAGACCATTGCCGACGACATCAAGGATGTCTACGGCGAAGCCAAGGGCATGGGCTTCGATACCAAGATCCTCAAGAAGGTCGTCGCTCTGCGCAAGAAGGACGAGCAGGAACGCATGGAAGAAGATGCGATCCTCGACACCTACCTGCACGCGCTCGGCATGATCGAGGCTCCGCCGGAAGGCTGATCCCAGATATTCGCTTCGAAAGCCGCCAGGCCCCGCGCCTCGGCGGCTTTTTTATTGCCGTGACAGAACCCAAACAAAAAAGCCGCCGGATCGCTCCAGCGGCTTTTCATTGAACTTGAAACCGGTCAGTTCGTGTTGAACTTCTTCACTTCCATGAAGTTGACGGCGGTACCGCTGAAGCGGCCGGGATCGATCGAAGCGGTCTTGACGTTGAAGCCTTCGGCATAGACGGCCGTCGGCTGGGCGCGGAGCGTCTGGCTGACGAAGCGCGGCGCCTTGACCGGCTTGGTGACCATTTCCATGCGGGAGTTCGTCAGCGCCCACTGCGAGATCATCTTCTGCGTCAGCTTCGGCTCGGTGCGGATCGAAGCGCGGCCAGCATCGGCGGCAGCGGCAACGGCCTTGGTCGGACGGCCGCCCTTGGAAGGCGCGACCGGGGCGACATCGTCGCTGGCGCGCTGCTGCGGCATGTCGAAGCTGTCACCAAAACTTGCGGTCTTGGCGGGCGCCAGAGCAGCGAGCTGGACGGGAGCCTTCTCAGCGGGCTTCGCCGAACCCGGCATCGCAGCGCTGATCGCCTGCTCGACGGTCGACGGCGCGAGAGCCGCGACCTGCTGGTTGGCCGCAGCGCCATCCTTGGCGAGCTGCTGGGCAACGGCAGGCGAAAGCTGCTGCGCCTCGGCCTCGTCGCCTGCAGCATCCGGATCAGCGTCGGCAGCAGCGGCAAGCAGGTTCTCTGCAGCCACCGGACGATCGACCGGAGTGGGGACAGCCATCGACGGATCGATAGACGCAACTTCCGCATCACCCGGCTCGCGGCGCTGGCCAAGCAGCTCCGGAACAGGGACGCGGTAGGTGCTGAGATCGGCAAACTGCTGCGGCTGGTCTTCCTGCGCCGTTGCGGCGGCAAGCGCCTGCTGGGCAGCATTGCCGGAATTGGCAGGCAGCATCGCATTGGCAACTTCGCCACCGCCGAGCTGGCCGGCAAAGGCCGGACGAACCTGCGGAACCGGCGCGTTGACCGCAGCCACCTGAACGTCTTCCGGCGCGGCAGGCTCAACCGCGGCAGCCGGAGCTTCCGGCTTCGTCGGCGTTGCCTTGGCAACTGCGACCGGCGCCGAATCGTCCGAGCTATCCTCTTCCTCGTCCGCACCACCGCCGAACAGCGCCGCAAACAGCGTCTTCGGCTTCTTGGACGAAGCAAGGTTATCGCCGCCAACGGCAGCAACGAGCGTGTCGGAATTGACGCGGCGCTTGTAGTCGGCGAGTGCCTGCTGGTAGCCCGGAAGCGGCGTGCCGTCAGCCGGGATATGCAGGGTGTTGCCGTTCGGGAAAAGCCGGACCAGCTCGTCGCGGCTCATGCGCGGCCAGGCGCGAACGCCGCCGACATCCATGTGCACGAAGGGCGAACCGGACTTCGGATAGAAACCGACGCCGCCGACCTGCATCTTCATGCCGATGGCGCGCAGCGTTGCGAGCTTCACGTCGGGAATGAAGAAGTCCATCGCCTTGCCGAGCATGTGCTGGCTCTTTTCGGCGACGCCGGAATTGCGCGAACGCGCCTTCAGCATGGCGTTGGTACCGGGCGAACGGAAACCGCAGACGACGTTGATGTAGTCCTTCGAGCCACTCTGGCGATAGACTTCCCAGATCAGGTCGAACAGATGCGGGTCCATCTTCGTCGGCTGGTTCTTGCGCCAGTCGCGGAGGAATCGGTTCAGCTGCTCAAGACCCTTCGGATCGAACTTGCCGTTGCGTTTGTAAGTGATGACTGCCTTTTCACCCGTATGAATGAAATAGAGCTTCAGGCTGCGGGTTTCCCCCGCCGCCTCGGACGGCGTGCCGACGAATACCGGTGAGGACACCGCGAGCGCGAGAAGGGCGGCCATCGCCGTCCTAACCGCCTTTCCGCTAACGTTGGCGCAACGTGCACGCCAGCTCAAGCGCGAAGGCTTGGTATGCTCATTCAAATCCGGCAAACTCAATCCCCGTCAGACTGCCCTAATAGTCCGGCTGTCCCAATGACTGTCAAATGCGGTGACACGATGGCAAAAATGCCACACACGATCAACCTTTTCTTTACATAGTCAACGATCGACTAACAAGTGGTTTATAAACAGTAACCGGACATGCTTGCGGGAATGTTAACGCGGCAGCTGCTATGCCGCGTCTTTCTGGGGATTATCGGGGTCGATGCCGTAATCTTTCAGCTTCCTGTACAAAGTTGATCGTCCGATGCCGAGTTTCCTCGCAACTTGACTCATCTGGCCCCGATAGAATTTAAGGGCGAATCGGATCAGCTCCTCTTCAACATCCGCAAGTTTGCGCACTTCGCCCGCCGGGTTGACGCTGGCGATGGCGTTATCAGCCGTTTCGCCATGGCGGCCAGACGTGTCGATCATCGACGGCGGCGGAACGCTGTAATCGGCCGCTGCGAACTCGGCTTCGCGGTCACGGTGCGAGTTGTCGGCCACCAGCGCCAGATGATCGACGACATCGTATTCCGGCAACTGCGCGGCGATCTGCGGGAAGTCCGATTCCGTCAGCTCATGCCCTTCTGCGAGCACGACAGCGCGGAAGATCGCATTTTCCAGCTGGCGGATATTGCCCGGCCAGTCGTAGGCGGTCAGCAGCGCCAGAGCGCCGGCGCTGACCGTCATGCGGTGACCGTTCTTCTGTTCCGAAGAAAAGCGGTCGGCAAAGACGCGCACCAGATGCGGAATGTCTTCCTTGCGCTTGCGCAGCGCCGGAATGGTGATCGGGAACACGTTGAGGCGATAGTAGAGGTCCTCGCGGAAGTGGCCGTTCTTGACCTCTTCGATCAGATCCTTGTTGGTCGCCGAGATCAGCCGGACATTGACCTTGTGGGCCGTACGGGCGCCGACCGTTTCGATCTCGCCCTGCTGCACGGCACGCAACAGCTTCACCTGAACCTCGAGCGGCAGATCGCCGATTTCGTCGAGGAAGATGGTGCCGCCGTCGGCTTCCATGAACTTGCCGATGTGGCGTTCGGTCGCGCCGGTGAACGCACCCTTCTCATGACCGAAGAGAATGCTTTCGACCAGATTGTGCGGGATCGCACCACAGTTGACGGTCACGAACGGCTTGCCGGAGCGATCGCCGGCCGACTGGATGGCACGGGCGACGAGTTCCTTGCCGACGCCGGACTCGCCTTCGAGAACGACCGGGATATTCGATTGGGCGGCGCGCTGCGCCAGATCGATGACGCGGATCATCGCCGGGCTTGCCGAGACGATATCATCGAAACCGACGACGCCGGAGCGCGAGCGGCGGCCGGCACGGGCCTTCACTTCACGCTGGTCGAGCTTCATCGCGTTGGCGATCGACGTTGCGATACGTTCCGGGGAAACCGGCTTGACGACGAAATCAAAGGCGCCGGCGCGCATCGCCTGGACGACCGTTTCGATGCCGCCCTGGCCGGTCTGAACGATCACCGGGATCTGTGTGCCGAATTCGTGCACCGCCTCAAGAAACTCGAGACCGGTCATTTCCGGCATCATCAGATCGAGCACGATCACATTGAAAAGGCCAGCATCGCGCTTGACCATCTCCAGGCCGAT
This sequence comes from Rhizobium sp. 21-4511-3d, assembly GCF_053522545.1. Taxonomy (NCBI): domain Bacteria; kingdom Pseudomonadati; phylum Pseudomonadota; class Alphaproteobacteria; order Hyphomicrobiales; family Rhizobiaceae; genus Rhizobium; species Rhizobium sp. 21-4511-3d. Next base: position 150,781 of record NZ_JBNWCF010000005.1, read on the forward strand.
GCGGCCGTTTTCTGCCTGATGGACGACGTGCCCGTGGCGCTCGATTGCGTTCTTCAACAGACGGCGCTGTACCGGGTCATCCTCGACCACGAGTATCTGCCCTGCCCCTTTGAGCTCATTGTAACCGGTCATTGTCGCCTCACTTCATGCGAAACCTAGGTTGCACTCTGCCCGAAAGGCTTGAACATCCAGTTTTGAGAAATAATCGCATTTTAACGATTGTGACGATGGCGATTCCGTGCCGAAGCGGGGCCTTTTGACTGCCGAAAACCCCTTGATGCGGGGGCTTCTGGCGCATAGACAGTCAGACCTGTTTGAAAAGAGGAAGAGGAGCCCTGCCATGAATTTTGTGCTCAACGCCGCCGGTCTTAATTTTTCGGCAACATCTGCCGCCGGTGCATCCGACGCTGCGCTCGGCGATCTTCCGGTCTGGAAACTGCAGGATCTCTACCCTTCCGCAATCTCGACCGCCTTCACCAGCGACATGGAAAAGGCCGGCAAGAATTCGATCGCCTTCGAAGAAAAGTGGAAGGGCAAGCTGGCGGCCGCAGCTACCAAGACGGGTGCGGAAGGTATCGGCCAGGCGCTGAAGGAATATGAGGCGCTCGACGATATCATCGGCCGTCTCGGCTCCTTTGCCGGCCTCACCTATTTCTCCGATACGACGAGCCCGGTGAACGGCAAGCTCTATGGCGACGTCCAGGCGCGCATCACCGAATTCTCCGGCCACCTGCTGTTCTTCGCGCTTGAGCTCAACCGCATCGACGACGTGGTGATGGACGCCTGCATGGCGAACGATCCCGCCGCCGGTCACTACCGCCCGTGGCTGGTCGACCTGCGCAAGGACAAGCCCTATCAGCTCGACGACAAGCTGGAGCAGCTCTTCCTTGAGAAGTCGATGACATCGGCCGCTGCCTTCAACCGTCTGTTCGACGAGACGATGGCCGAGCTGCGCTACGAGATCGACGGCGAGAAGCTGCCGCTCGAAGTGGCGCTCAACATGCTGCAGGATCCGAACCCGGAAGCACGCCACAAGGCGGCGATGGCTCTGGCGGAAACCTTCAAGGCCAATATCCGCACCTTCACGCTGATCACCAATACGCTCGCCAAGGACAAGGACATCGCCGACCGCTGGCGCGGCTTCGAAGACATCGCCGACTCCCGGCATCTCGCCAACCGCGTCGAGCGCGAAGTCGTCGATGCGCTGGCCGCCGCCGTCAGGGAAGCCTATCCGCGCCTCTCGCACCGCTACTATTCGATGAAGGCGAAGTGGCTCGGAATGGACCAGATGAATTTCTGGGACCGCAACGCGCCGCTGCCGGAAACCTCGAACGCCGTCATTTCCTGGAACGAGGCAAAGGATACGGTCCTCTCCGCCTACGGCAATTTCGCACCGGAGATGGCCGCGATCGCCAAGCGCTTCTTCGACGAGGAATGGATCGATGCCCCGGTTCGCCCCGGTAAGGCGCCTGGCGCCTTCGCGCATCCGACCGTTCCCTCCGCGCACCCCTACGTACTCGTCAACTACATGGGCAAGCCGCGCGACGTGATGACCCTCGCGCACGAGCTCGGCCACGGCGTTCATCAGGTGCTGGCCGGCGGCCAGGGCGCATTGATGTGCCAGACGCCGCTGACGCTGGCCGAGACCGCCTCGGTCTTCGGCGAGATGCTGACCTTCCGCGCGCTGCTCGACAAGACCAGCGACAAGCGCGAGCGCAAGGCGATGCTCGCCCAGAAGGTCGAGGACATGATCAACACGGTCGTGCGCCAGATCGCCTTCTACGAATTCGAACGCAAGGTGCACACCGCCCGCAAGGCCGGCGAGCTGACATCCGACGATATCGGCGAGCTCTGGCTCTCTGTGCAGTCCGAAAGCTTAGGCCCCGCGATCAAGATCTCCGAGGGATACGAGACCTACTGGGCCTATATCCCGCACTTCATCCACTCGCCTTTCTACGTCTACGCCTACGCCTTCGGCGACTGCCTGGTGAACTCGCTCTATGCCGTCTACCAGAAGGCCGACAAGGGTTTTCAGGACAAGTATTTCGAGCTCCTCAAGGCCGGCGGCACCAAGCATCACTCCGAACTCCTGAAGCCTTTCGGCCTCGACGCCACCGATCCGTCGTTCTGGAGCAAGGGCCTGTCGATGATCGAAGGGCTGATCGACGAATTGGAAGCTTTGGATAAGGGCTGAAGTGATAGGCCTTCTCCTTGCGAGGAGAAGGTGGCCCGAAGGGCGGTCGGCGAGACGACTTTCCGCATGTCAGGCGGGTTGCGCCGTCCTTGCTGCCGCCCAAGAGAGAACGAATGACGCCAACCCACCCACTCCCTCATTCCTGTGCCCTTAGGGCTGCGCCCACGGGATGTCACAGGAATCCAGCCACGGCGTGTCTGCGTCGTGAAGGGAGTCTTTCGCGCCCAAGGACTTGGGCGCACTGGATCCCTGTGACATCCCACGAGCAAGCTCGGGGAGCAGGGATGAGGGAGGCGTAGGTGGGCAACGCACGCTTCATCCTCTTCCGCGACGATACCTCGGATCAGACGATGCTCTTTTCCGAGCCGTCCGAAATCATCATCGCCAACGACCGCGCCGAATTCTTCCCGGCCCTGAAACGCATGCAGGACGCAAAAGCCGCCGGCAAATGGCTTGCGGGCTATATGTCCTACGAGGCCGGCTACCTCTTCGAGGACAAGCTCGCCCCCAAACTCCCTGCGGAGCGCCGGTCCCCCCTTCTCTGCTTCGGCATCTTCGACGCCCCTGCATCCGGCGATCACCCCCTCGCCCAGCCTGTCCGCCGCCGCGACAACGAAGAGTTCCTCACCGCCCCGAAAGCCGGCTGGAATTTCGAAACCTATAGAGAGCGCTTCGACCGCCTCCACTGGCACCTTCGACAGGGCGACTGCTATCAGGCAAACCTGACCATGCCGATCGAGGCGCGCTGGAGCGGCGATCCGCTCGCGGCCTTCTGGTCGCTGATCGAGCGGCAGCCGGTGAAATACGGCGCCTATGCCGATCTCGGCGGCCCGGTGATCCTCTCGCGCTCGCCGGAACTCTTTTTCCGCACCGACGAGGACGGCTGGATCGAGACGCATCCGATGAAGGGCACCGCCAAGCGTGGCGCGGATCCCGCCGAGGACGAGGCAATCAAGGCGGCGATGCTCGCCGATATCAAGACGCAGGCCGAGAACCGGATGATCGTCGATCTCCTGCGCAACGACATCTCGCGGATCACCGAAGTCGGAACACTCGATGTCCCGAAACTCTTCGATATCGAGACCTATCCGACCGTGCACCAGATGGTCAGCCACGTGCAGGCGAAACTCCTGCCGGATCTGACGATCCGCGATATCTTCTCCGCCCTCTTCCCCTGCGGCTCGATCACCGGCGCCCCGAAGCTCAGCGCCATGCAGATCCTCGACGATCTCGAGGACCGGCCGCGCGACGTCTATTGCGGCGCGATCGGCATGATCGCTCCGGCGGGCGCCATGCGCTTCTCCGTCGCCATCCGCACCATCAGCCTGTTCGACAACGGCCGCGCCGTCTTCAATGTCGGCGGCGGCATCGTCTTCGATTCGACCGCCGAAGCCGAATACGAGGAATGCCTGCTGAAGGCCCGCTTCGCCATCGGCGATCAGGAGATTGCCCGATGAGCAATTTCTCGCTGATTGAGACCCTGCGCTTCGAACCCGGTATCGGCTTCACGCGCCTGCGGCTGCATCTCGCCCGATTGGACCGCTCCGCCCGCCGCATCGGCTTCCCGGCACCGCTTCAGGCGAAGGACAGGCTGGAAGAGGCGGTAACCGGTGCAACGACACCGCTTCGTGTCCGCCTGACGCTCGATGCTGCCGGGCGGATCAATGTAACGAGGTCGGCTTTCACCCCGCTGGCACCGGAGACAATCTGGAAAGTCCGCATCGCCTCGCAAAGGCTCGACAGCGCCGACAGGCTGCTGCGGATCAAGACCACGCGACGAGAGGTCTACGAAGCCGCCCGGGCGGAATATCCCGCAAGCGAAGCGGACGAGGTCCTGATGCTCAACGAGAGGGACGAGGTCTGCGAAGGCACGATCACCTCGGTCTTTCTCGACGACGGCTCGGGCCTGTTGCGCACGCCGCCGATCTCCTGCGGTCTGCTTGCAGGCGTCTTACGCACCGAACTCATCTGCCAGCGCAAGGCCCGCGTCGGCAGGATCAGCCTCGCCGATATCGCCGGGGGCAGGCTCTACATGGGCAATTCGCTACGCGGCTTGATCCCCGCGGTGCTTGCCTAGGCTGCGATCTTCAGCCGGTCACGGCCGCTCTGCTTGGCAATGTAGAGCGCCTCGCCGGCCCGCGCATAGAGCTGCTGCACCGTGTCCCCGGCCTTGAGCTCTGCAAGGCCCGCCGAGCAGGTATAGGAAAACCCCGGCAGGGCCGGAAGCGGATGGGCAATGCGCACCAGCTCCAGCACGCGATCGATTATCCGCTTGCCCTGCTCCAGCGTCGTATCCGGAAACACCAGCATGAATTCCTCGCCGCCGATCCGCCCGAAGCTGTCGCGGCGCCTGATCACCGGCTGCACCCGCCGGGCAAAGTCGATCAGCACCTGGTCGCCGACCTGATGGCCGAAATTGTCGTTGATGCGCTTGAAGAAATCGAGATCGACGATGCAGATGCAGCCGCTGAGCGCCGATGTTTCCTGGCGGGCGATCATGTTCTCCAGCGCAGCCATCATGAAGCGGCGGTTGGAGATACAGGTCAGCTCGTCGGTCTGCGATGCCCTCAGCGCGAAATCGCGATCCTGGCGCAGATCCCGCTGGCTGGTTTTCATATGGGTGATGTCGCTCGCCATGCACAGCATCCAGCCGTCGCGCTGCACCGTCTCCGTCATCCAGAACCAGCGCCCGTCGACGACATCCATCTCGAAGGCCCGGAACGGCAGCTTGCCGCGGCGGGACTGGGCAGACATCAGCCATGCCTCGAAATCCGTGGTGCGAATGATGGTGCCGCGCCCCGCCTTGGTGTTGCGGCGCATCAGCTCTGCCCATGTGGGCGTTTCGTCCGGCTCAAGCGCGAAGGTGGAGCGAAAGGCGGCATTTGTATATTGCACACGGTCGTCCTGATCGTAGAGGACGATCATGACGGCGCTTTCCTCCTGCAACTCCGCAAGCCGCTCCGATATATTGGTCATGCGACGGTTCCGGGCGTACTAATGGCGATGTGTGGCACAATGCTTCAAAACTATAAAAAGAAAATGGATAAGGCAGTGCAATTTCTGTTATCAACAGCCCCAAAACGGCACAACCCCCGGGATCAAAGATGTTCATACTTTCCCTCACCTATGTGAAGCCCAACGAAGAGGCCGACAAGCACATGGAGCCGCATATGGCCTGGGTGAAGGAAGGCTATGCCAAGGGCTGGTTCCTGGCCTCCGGCCGCAAGGTCCCCCGCAACGGCGGCGTCATCCTCGCCACCGGCGACCGCGCCGAGATCGAAGCCTATGTCGCCGCCGATCCGTTTACGGTGCATGGGGTGGCGAAGTACGAGGTGACCGAAGTGGCCCTGACGACGGTTAATGAGGGACTGGAAGCGTTGAAGGGCTAGCCTCTTTACTCTTGCATCAATCACCGCAAACCGGCAGTTTCCTGACAATGAAACTTCCCGCTTACACACCCTATGATGGATCGTCCAAGCCGTTCACCATCGGCTTGATGCCGCTCGACATCGGCCGCTGGATCGAGCCGGACGGTGATCTCGCGCGCTATCTGGCGGAAAAGCGCGGGCTTCTTGCCGCACACCGCCAGGATGTGTTCGTGGCCGAAGACGATACGCAAGCGGCACAGGAAGAATGTCTCGCCCTCCTCGCCGATCATCTCTGTTCCGCATACCCGGATCGCTACTCCCGGCACGGCGACATCGTCACGGCCGGCGATACCGAAGTCGATCTCACCGACGTGTCGCTCCCGCCGTTGATGCGCGCCGGCCTTCTCGTCGAGGACGATCTGGTCATCATGCGCCGCAAGGACGATGGGTGGCATCTGGTCGCAGGCCATGTCTCCTTCCCGTCGTCCTGGTCGCTGCAGGAAAAGTTTGGCCGGCCGGTGCAGGCGATCCATGCCGATGTGCCCGGTTTCAGCGAGGGCACGCGCAACGCGGCGCTGATCACCCGCATCTTCGACAACCTGCTGGTCGCCCAGCCGGTCGAGCGTATGAACTGGTCGGTCAACACGACGGGCGATCTTTTCCTGCCGATGTCCAAGCACCGCCGCCCACCGTCTTCCGAGGATTTCACGCTTGCCGACCGGTTCGCCCGCGTCGAGCGGCAGACGTTGCGCAAGCTTCCCGTTTCCGGTGACATCGTCTTCACGATCCGCATCTATGTCGATCCGATCGCCGCGATCGAGCATCACCCGCGCGCCGCCGAACTCGCGTCGAGCTTCGCCACGCAGCTTGCCGCGCTCGACGAACAGCAGACGGCTTACAAGGGATTGACACTGCAGAAAGCCGAGCTCGTGCAGAAGCTGCACAGCCTTGCACAACAGCTCGCACCCGCCTGATATTAGATTTCCCGGCCGAACGCTCTTTATTGTGACGCCATTTTGTGGTTAGAGCCGGTCACTTCGCGAATTTTCAGCCCATTTTGAAGAATTCTTCAGGCAGATCGCCTTCGTCGCCTTCCACAGGAGAAAAGAATGACGGAACAGAACCACCCGGTATATGCCGAAATTACCGGCCCGATCGTGATGATCGGCTTTGGCTCCATCGGCCGCGGCACGCTGCCGCTGATCGAGCGCCACTTCAAGTTCGACAAGAACCGGTTGGTTGTCATCGACCCGCGCGAAGAGCCGGGCGACATGGAAATCCTCAAGAAGCACGGCGTCCGTCACATCAAGGAATATGTGACGAAGGACAACTACAAGGACCTCCTGAAGCCGCTGCTGACGGAAGGTGAAGGCCAGGGCTTCTGCGTCAACCTCTCGGTTGATACCGGCTCGCTCGACCTGATGAAGCTCTGCCGCAAGCTCGACGTTCTCTACATTGATACCGTCGTCGAGCCGTGGCTCGGCTTCTATTTCGACAAGAACATGAAGAATGCCGACCGCACCAACTATGCGCTGCGCGAAACCGTGCGCAAGGAAAAGGAAAAGAACCCGGGCGGCGCGACGGCCGTTTCCACCTGCGGTGCAAACCCGGGCATGGTTTCCTGGTTCGTCAAGCAGGCGCTGGTCAACCTCGCCAATGACACGGGCCTGAAGTTCGAAGAGCCGGATCAGCACGACCGCGAAGGCTGGGCGAAGCTGATGAAGAAGCTCGGCGTCAAGGGCGTCCACATTGCCGAGCGCGACACGCAGCTCACCAAGAACCCGAAGCCGCTCAACGTCTTCTGGAACACCTGGTCCGTCGAAGGCTTCATCTCCGAAGGTCTGCAGCCGGCCGAACTCGGCTGGGGCACCCACGAAAACTGGATGCCGAAGAACGCCAAGAAGCACAAGAAGGGCTGCAAGGCCGCCATCTACCTCGAGCAGCCCGGCGCCAACACCCGCGTTCGCACCTGGTGCCCGACGCCGGGTCCGCAGTACGGCTTCCTCGTCACCCACAACGAGTCCATCTCGATCGCCGATTACTTCACGGTGCGCGACAAGGACGGCGAAGTGACCTTCCGCCCGACCTGCCACTATGCCTACCATCCGGCGAACGACGCCGTTCTGTCGCTGCATGAAATGTTCGGCAACGGCGGCAACTCGCAGCCCGTTCACCACGTCCTCGACGAGGACGAACTGGTCGAAGGCATCGACGAACTCGGCGTGCTGCTCTACGGCCACGAGAAGAACGCCTACTGGTTCGGCTCGCGCCTGTCGCTCGAAGAAACCCGCCGCATCGCGCCGTACCAGAACGCCACCGGCCTGCAGGTCACGTCGGCCGTTCTGGCCGGCATGGTCTACGCTCTCGAAAACCCGAAGGCCGGCATCGTTGAAGCCGACGAGATCGACTACAAGCGCTGCCTCGAAGTGCAGCTGCCCTACCTCGGCCCGGTCGAAGGTCACTACACCGACTGGACCCCGCTGGACGGCCGCCCGGGCCTGTTCCCGGAAGATCTCGACACCAAGGATCCGTGGCAGTTCAAGAACATCCTGGTTCGCTCGTAACCGCGAACCGGTGAAAACCAAGATGCCCGCCGCAAGGCGGGCATTTTTGTAACGCCTGCTGTGTAAATTCGCTTCGGCGTTGCAGAAGACTTGCCTTGGCGGCCGCCCCGCGCCATGTTTTTTCCGAACTCTTGCGGATAAAGTCCGCCGTCAATTGCCGGAGAAGCTTATGAAGTTGAGAAATATTGCCGCGCTGGCGGCTGCCGCAGCAGCGCTCGCCGCCTGTGTTTCCTCTGATCCCCGCCCGATGCCTGTCGCCACAAGCGCCGCTCCGGCCGGTGTCGAAGGCGCATGGCGCGATCCGAACGGCATCGTCTCGACTTTCCAGGCCGGTACCTTCACCACCCGCACGACCGACAGCAACCAGCTGCTCGCCTCCGGTACCTATGTGAACACCGGGCCGTCTCTGGTCGAGATCAACATGACCTCGCTGGTGCGCAAGACGCAGTCGAAGGTCAATTGCGCCCTCGTCAACCCGACCCAGCTGAATTGCACCGCCGATTCCGGCTCGCAGTTCACGCTGACGCGCAGCATGTAACTGCGCTCGAAATTCGGACGATCAAAAGCTCCCCTTCGCGGGAGCTTTTTTGTTTACCGCTACTTGGAAAGCGCCAGGACTGGCACAGCTTTTCGCTTGCGGTTGCGCAGGCTTGATGAAAACATCCGGCGCGCCGGGTAACGGCTAAGAGGGATCGGCGGAACAGCCAGGGGTAAGCGCTGCCGCCGGAAAATCAGGAGAACAGGATGACGAAATCCTTTAATTTCGGTCTGCTGACGGCATCCATGCTGGCGCTCAGCACAAGCGCCGCTTTTGCGGACTACCAGCTCAATATTCTTCACATCAACGATTTCCATTCACGCATTGAATCGATCAACAAATTCGATTCCACCTGCTCTGCCGAGGAAGAAGGCAAGAAGGAATGCTTCGGCGGTGCCGCCCGCCTGAAGACCGCGATCGACCAGCGCCGCCAGGCTCTCTCGGGCCAGAACGTGCTGCTGCTCAATGCCGGCGACAATTTCCAGGGCTCGCTCTTCTACACGACCTACAAGGGCGCGGCCGAAGCCGAAGTGCTGAACGCCATGAAGTTCGACGTCATGACTGTCGGCAACCATGAATTCGACGACAGCGAAGACGGCCTCGCCACCTTCCTCGACAAGGTTCAGTTCCCGGTCATTTCGGCCAACGTGCTCGCCGGTGACGGCTCGAAGCTCGGCGACCGCATCAAGCCGTCGCTGGTTCTCGATGTCGGCGGCCAGAAGATCGGCGTCGTCGGCGCCGTGACCAACGACACGGAAGAACTCTCCTCGCCTGGCCCGAAAGTGCTGATCGCCGACGACGTCGCCTCGATCACCGCAGCCGTTCAGGACCTGAAGGCACAGGGCATCAACAAGATCATCGCGCTGACGCATGTCGGCTACCCGCGCGATCTCGCCTTCATCGCCAAGATCCCGGATGTCGACGTCGTTGTCGGCGGCCACTCGCACAGCCTGCTGTCGAACACCGATCCGAAGGCCGAAGGCCCCTATCCGACGATGGTCGACAATCCCGGCGGCTACAAGGTTCCGGTCGTCCAGGCCGCCTCCTACAGCAAGTATCTTGGTGATCTCGTCGTCGACTTCGACGACAACGGCGTCGTCAAGAGCGCCAAGGGCGATCCGATCCTGATCGACTCCTCCTTCACACCCGATCCGGCGCTGACGGCACGCATTGCCGAACTCGCCAAGCCGATCGAAGACCTGCGCAAGAAGGTCATCGGCGCCTCGGAAGGCCCGATCGAGGGCGACCGCACCGTTTGCCGCGTCAAGGAATGCTCGATGGGCAACCTCGTCGCCGATGCGATGCTCGACCGCACCAAGAGCCAGGGCGTCCAGATCGCCATCCAGAACGGCGGCGGCCTGCGTGCCTCGATCGATGGCGGCGACGTCACCCAGGGCGAAGTCATCACGGTCCTGCCCTTCCAGAACACGCTGGCAACCTTCCAGCTGACCGGTGCCGACGTCGTCAAGGCGCTGGAAAACGGCGTCAGCCAGATCGACCAGGGCGCCGGCCGTTTCGCGCAGGTTGCGGGTCTCAAGTATACCTTCGATCAGTCGAAGCCCGTCGGCAGCCGCGTTAGCGACGTTCAGGTGAAGACCGGCGACGCTTTCGCGCCGATCGACCCGGCCAAGACCTATGGCGTTGCCACCAACAACTTCATGCGCGCGGGCGGCGACGGCTACTCGATCTTCGAGAGCGCCGGCAAGAACGCCTATGACTTCGGCCCCGATCTTGCCGACGTCACTGTCGAGTATCTGACGGCGCACAACCCCTACAAGCCCTACACCGATGGCCGCGTCACCGAGATCGCTGCAACCGGCACCGCTGCTGCCCCGGCCGCTCCTGCGGCACCCGCTGCTCCGGCGGCGCCCGCCGCTCCTGCAGCATCGGCACCGTCTGCCGAACCGGCTGCACCGGCTGCTTCCGCACCGGCCGCCGCAACGCCGTCCAGCCACGTCATTGCCGCCGGTGACACGCTCTGGGATCTCGCCAAGCAGTTTTACGGTAACGGTGAACTCTGGAAGAAGATCTCCGAAGCCAACGGTAGCCCGAACCCGCGCCGCCTCATGGTCGGCGAGGAGCTGAAGCTTCCCGCCAAGTAAGACGATTTGTCCCGATCTTCGAAGCCGGTCCGGGGTTCCCCGGGCCGGCTTTTCTACTTATAGGGTTGAACCAACCGAACCCGGCTGCGTATGAGCGGGGCGAAGACATCATGAGCGTTGGGGCCAGTATGACTGCTGAAATTTCGAACCGCCCGGCGGACCATCCGCCCGTCAGCTTTGGCAAGGTGGGAGTGCTGCTCGTCAATCTCGGCACGCCCGATGGCACCGATTACAAATCGATGCGGCGCTATCTCCGGGAGTTCCTGACCGACAAGCGCGTCATCGAATGGTCGCCCTGGAAATGGTACCCGATCCTTTTCGGCATCGTCCTCAACACCCGCCCCGGTAAGGTGGGCAAGGCTTACGAGCTTATCTGGAACAAGGACAAGGACGAGAGCTATCTGCGCACCTATACGCGCAGCCAGTCGGACCTGATGGCCGAGCGGCTGAAGGACCTGCCCAATGTCGTCGTCGACTGGGCGATGCGCTACGGCAACCCCTCGATCGCCTCGCGCATCGACGCTCTGAAGGCGGCGGGCTGCGACCGCATCGTGCTCTTCCCGCTCTATCCGCAATATGCGGCAGCGACGACGGCGACTGTCAACGACAAGGCCTTCCAGAAGCTCCTGACCATGCGCTGGCAGCCGGCGGTGCGCACCGTGCCCGAGTATCACGACGACGAGACCTATATCGAAGCGCTCGCCAACTCCGTGCAGCAGCACCTCGCGACGCTCGACTGGGAGCCGGACATGGTGCTCGCCTCCTTCCACGGCATCCCGATGTCCTACTTCAAGCAGGGCGACCCCTACTACTGCCAGTGCCAGAAGACCGGACGCCTGCTGCGCGAGCGCCTGGGCCTGCCGAAGGAGAAGTTCATGGTCACCTTCCAGTCCCGCTTCGGGCCGGAAGAATGGCTGCAGCCCTATACCGACAAGACCGTCGAGAAGCTGGCGCAGGATGGCGTCAAGAAGATCGCAGTCCTCAACCCTGGCTTCGTTTCCGACTGTCTGGAAACGCTGGAAGAAATCGCCGAACAGGCGGCCCATTCCTTCCATGAGAATGGCGGCGAGAAATTCACCCATATCCCCTGTCTCAACGACAGCGAGGACGGCATGCGCGTGCTCGAAAAGGTCGTCCGCCGGGAGCTGCTCGGCTGGGTCTGATCCGGCCAGCGGCTTTTTGTTGCGGATCGTTGCAAATAACGGGATAAGTCTCCACGTTTGATGTGTGCCGGATTTTCCGGCAACAACCGGTGGAGGAATTTCATGGTCCTGGGCGGCTTCGACATCGTCGTCATCGCACTCGTCATCTTCGTCATCCTGGTGCTGTTTGCCGGCATCAAGACGGTGCCGCAGGGCTATCGCTACACGATCGAGCGTTTCGGCCGCTATACGCGCACGCTGGAGCCCGGCCTCAACCTGATCACCCCCTTCATCGAGCGCGTCGGCGCCAAGATGAATGTGATGGAGCAGGTGCTGAATGTGCCGACCCAGGAAGTGATCACCAAGGACAACGCCTCGGTCTCGGCCGATGCCGTGTCCTTTTATCAGGTGCTGAACGCCGCGCAGGCCGCCTATCAGGTCTCCAACCTCGAAAACGCCATTCTCAACCTGACCATGACCAACATCCGCTCGGTCATGGGCTCGATGGACCTCGACGAGCTGCTTTCGAACCGCGACGCCATCAACGACCGCCTGCTGCGCGTCGTCGACGAGGCCGTGCATCCCTGGGGCATCAAGGTCACCCGCGTCGAGATCAAGGACATCCAGCCGCCCCGCGACCTCGTCGATGCCATGGCCCGCCAGATGAAGGCAGAACGCGAGAAGCGCGCCCAGGTTCTGGAAGCGGAAGGTTCGCGAAACGCCCAGATCCTGCGCGCCGAAGGCGCCAAGCAGTCGGCCATCCTGCAGGCCGAGGGACAGCGCGAAGCCGCCTTCCGCAACGCCGAAGCCCGCGAGCGCCTGGCCGAGGCCGAAGCCAAGGCAACGAAGATGGTCTCCGAGGCGATCGCCGCCGGTGACGTCCAGGCGATCAATTATTTCGTGGCGCAGAAATACACCGAAGCCCTGACCTCTATCGGCTCGGCATCCAATTCTAAGGTCGTGCTGATGCCGATCGAGGCATCGTCGATTCTCGGCTCGCTGAGCGGCATCGGCGCCATCGCCAAGGAAGTCTTCGGCGACGGCAGCACCCCGCCTGCGCCGCAGCCGCCCCGGCAGGTGGCGCAGCGCAGCACCCCGCCCGTCAACCCCTTCAGCCAGAACCCGGAGCGCTGACGCATGCTGGCACGCATCGTTGCAGAGCTCGGGCCTTGGACCTGGTGGGTAGCCGGCCTCGTATTGCTGGCCGCCGAAATGATCGTGCCCGGCTTCTTCCTCGTCTGGATCGGGCTGGCGGCGCTTGCCGTCGGCATCCTGTCGCTGCTGCTGTGGGATGCGGGCTTCTGGGTCTGGGAAGTACAGCTCATCCTGTTCGCGGCGCTATCGGTCGCCGCGACCTTTATCGGCCGCCGGCTGACGCTGCGCCACGATACGACTGACGAGCCGTTCCTCAATCAGCGCGGCGCGAGCCTTGTCGGGCGCACCGCCACGCTGGCGGAGCCGATCACTGAAGGCCGCGGCCGGATAAAGCTGGATGATACGATCTGGCAGGTGATGGGACCGGACCTGCCGGCCGGCACCCGCGTCAGGGTCATCGCCAGCACCGGGCGCGACCTGACGGTGGAAGCCGCCTGATCAGGCGACGCCGATCCGCAGGAGATCGTGGAAATGGACGAGGCCGACGGGTCGGTTGTCGTCGTCGACGACGATCAGCGCGCCGATGTGATATTCCTCGAGCAAGGCAAGCGCAGCCGTCGCAAGCACCTTCGGCTTCACCACCTTCGGCGTCCGCGTCATGATGTCGTCGACGGCCAGTTCGGCAAGATTGCGCGACAGGTTGCGTGCCATATCGCCTTCGGTGACGATGCCGCAAAGCTTCCCGTCGCCGTCGAGAACGCCGACGCAGCCGAAATGCTTGCTCGACAGAACCTTGATCGCATCCTGCATCGGCGTACCCTCCGCCACCAGCGGCAGACGGTCACCCTTGTGCATGATGTCGGAGACGTGAGTCAGGCTCGCGCCCAGCTTGCCGCCCGGATGGAAGACGTGGAAGTCGCGGGCCGTGAAGCCCCGCGCATCGAGCAGCGCCATGGCGAGCGCGTCACCGATCGCCAGCTGCATCATCGCCGATGTCGTCGGCGCCAGACCGTGCGGACAAGCCTCCATCTCTTTCGGCAGCTTCAATACGATATCGGCCGCCTCGCCCAAAACGGACTTTTCATCGCAGGTAATCGCGATCAGCGGGATCGAGAAGCGGCGGGAGTAGTTCAGGATCGCCTTCAGTTCCGGCGCTTGGCCGCTCCAGGAAACGGCAATGATCGCGTCCTGATCACCGATCATGCCGAGATCGCCATGATTGGCCTCGGCGGCATGGACAAAGAAGGCAGGCGTGCCCGTTGAAGCGAAGGTTGCCGCGAGCTTGACGCCGATATGGCCGCTCTTGCCGACACCGGTTACCACGAGGCGCCCTTTGATGGCGCTGATCGTCTCGACGGCCTGACTGAAGGGTCCGGAGAGACCATCGTCGAGCGCCCGCTCAAGGGCTTCAAGGCCGCGCCGCTCGATGCTGATGGTCCGCCGCGCGGACTCCAGCACGCTGTTTTCGATCAGATTGACGACTTTTCTCATCATGTGCTTGCGTTACCGCTTTTCACTGTGGCTGTCCATCGTTGTCGCGCTCGCAAGCACAGGCCGCCTCGTTCGTCCTAAACGAATGATTAACTATGACACTTTACTTTCGGGTAACGAGTTGAAGCATGCCACACGCGGATTCTGAATGGGCAAGGAACGTGATACGAGCAGTTTGACGCCGCTCCGTGCGACGCGCTTTGCCGTGTCTGCCGTTCTTCTCACCGTAGCGCTGCCGCAGATCGCCTTCGCGCAGTCGGCGCAGACCTACGGCAGCGGCACATCCGCCTATCAATCATCGTCCCAATATTCTTCCGGCGGCAACACCGGCGATCAGCAGGCGCAGACCGCTGACCTCGATGGCGACGGCGTCCCGGATCCCGGCCAGCCCGGCGTTCCCTCCCCCGATGGCACGGCGACCCAGACCGGCACCACGCAGCAGACCGGCACGGCATCCACCACGGCAACCGGTGACCAGCAGCCGAGCGACGAGACGACCGGCTCGATCCTCGACGAGGACATCCGCCGCCTGAACACCCGCGAACCGGCGATCGATGAGCGCCGCCTGCCGCGCAAAGCCGACGATACGCTGACTGAGCAGGACACCGACGGCATCCGCGTCGGCACCTTCATCCTGCGCCCGTCGATCACCCAGTCGATCAATACCGAGACGACCAAGGATAACGGCATCAAGGAAAGCCGCGGCTTCCTGCAGACCGACGGCAATGCGACGCTGACCTCCGATTGGGGGCTGCACCAGCTGACAGTCACCAGCGAGGGCAGCTGGCAGCAGAACATCAGCGGCGAAGGCGAGGAACAGCCGTCCTTCCAGATCGATGGCGATCTGCGCCTCGATCTGCCCGAGGACACCACCGCCCATCTCAAGGGCGGCTACCGCTTCTACCGCGAAGACACCGACGATCCGAACGCCATCTCCGACGCCGATGAGCAGTCGAACGTCCAGGAATTCAGCACCGGCGCCTCGATCGAGCGCGACTTCGGCGTCTTGCGCGGCACGACGGAAATCGGTGTCGTCCGGACGATCTATTCCGACGTGACGCTGGCGAACGGCACGACTGTTTCCCTCAGCGACCGCGACCAGACCGCCGGAAATTTCCGCGCCCGCATCGGCTACGAGCTCTCCCCGGCGCTCATCCCCTTCATCGAAGGCACCGTCGGCAAGACCGTCTATGACGAGACGCGCGACAGCTCAGGCTATGCCCGCTCCGGCAACAGCTACGGCGCCAAGGCCGGCGTTCAGATCGATCTCGGCGAGAAATTGAGAGGCGAAGTCAGTGCCGGTTACGAGACGGCCAATTTCGACGACGACCGTCTGTCGTCGATCGATACGGCAACCGTCGACGCCAATATCGTCTGGTCGCCGCTGCGCGGCACCAATGTCGGCTTCGACCTGCAGACCAGCATTCAGCCCTCCACCACGCCGGGCCTGAGCGGTTACGTCTCGCATGCTCTGTCGACAACGATCACGCATCAGCTGCGCGACAATCTGCAGGCAACGGTTCTGGGTGGGGTGACGCTCCGCGACTATCCGGCCGGAGCAAGCAGCGATGAGACCGTTTACACGACGAGCGCCGGTCTGATCTGGAACATCAACCGCTATCTCGATCTGACGAGCACTGTCGGCTACGAGCTGACGACGCGGGATGAAGGCACCGACTCGCAGCAATGGCGAGCCGGTGTCGGTTTGCGGTTAAAGCGCTAGAGCGCCGTGCGTCCATATGGACGCACAAAGAACGCTCTAACTCTTTGAATCTACGCATCAGGCTTTCCGAAAATCGATTTCGATTTTCGGGCCGATGCTTGGACTTCAGAGACCCTTCAGCAAAGCCTTGAAGCCTTCCTCGACGGTCGGGCGGATATCCGCACGGTCGAGCGCGAAGGCGACGTTGGCGAGGATGAAGCCATCCTTGGCGCCGCAGTCATAGGTCGTGCCGCGGAAGTGGTAGCCGGCGAAGGCCTGATCCTTCAGCAGCTTCAGCATGCCGTCGGTCAGCTGGATCTCGTTGCCGGCGCCGCGTTCCTGGGTTTCCAGGATCTTGAAGATCTCCGGCTGCAGGATGTAGCGGCCGTTGATGAAGAAGTTCGAGGGCGCCGTGCCCTTGGCAGGCTTTTCGACCATGCCGGTGATGCGGAAGCCGTCGCCGATCGCGTCGCCAACACCGACGATACCGTATTTGTGAGCCTGGTCCGGAGCGCATTCCTCGACGGCAATGATGTTGCCGCCGCTCTGGCCGTAAAGGTCGATCATGCCCTTCATGCAACCCTTGCCTTCGGCCTTCATGATCATGTCGGGCAGCAGCAGCGCGAAGGGCTCGTCGCCGACGATCTCGCGGGCGCACCAGACGGCGTGGCCGAGACCAAGCGGTTCCTGCTGGCGGGTGAAGCTGACGGTGCCGGCCTTCGGCAGCTGCGCTTCGAGCAGCGTCATTTCGGCCTTCTTGCTGCGCTCGCGCAGCGTCTGCTCCAGTTCGAAATGGATATCGAAATAGTCTTCGATGATGTGCTTGTTGCGGCCGGTGACGAAAACGAAATGTTCGATACCGGCTTCCAGAGCCTCGTCGACCACGTACTGAATGATCGGTTTATCGACGACGGTCAGCATTTCCTTCGGAACGGCCTTCGTCGCTGGAAGGAACCGGGTTCCAAGACCTGCGACCGGGAATACCGCTTTACGAACTTTTTTCTGCTGCGTCACGTAGAACCTCCTGGGGGGTTTATCGCTTTGAACTCAAGCTATTTGGGGTGAATTAAGCTAAATTCGCTACTGTTTTACAAATGATGACGGGAAGACGTTGTCATGGTAAAGAATTTGTTGACTTCGTTCCGGTAGTCTCGGGTCCGGACGGAATGCCCCTCCGCCGCACTTGTAACAGAGATGACGGATACGGACTGCCGATGACCAAAAATCACAAATACTCCCTTCGTGGTCTTGCCCTCGCCCTCGTTGTGACCGCGTCCGCCGGTTTGGCACCCCATAACGCGGCTGCCGACCAGCGGTTCCAGAAGTGGATCGCGGATTTTTATCAAACTGCCGCGCAAAATGGCATCAGCAAGGCAACCTATCGGAAAGCCTTCTCCGGTGTGAGCGAACCCGACCCTACAGTCCTTGAAAAGGCGGCCTTTCAGCCGGAATTCACAACCAAGATTTGGGACTATGTGGATTCCCGCGTGAACCCCTACACGGTCGAGATCGGCCGCAAAATGGCCGCAAAGCACGCCTCGACTCTAAACGCCATCGAGCGCCATTTCGGCGTCGACAAGACGATCATCCTGGCGATCTGGTCGATGGAATCGAATTACGGCGCCGTTCTCGAAAAGGACGATCGCCTGCATTACGTGCCGCGCGCCCTTGCGACGCTGGCCTATGCCGACGAGCGCCGGGCGAAATTCGCCAAGAAGCAGCTGATCGCAGCCCTCAAGATTCTGCAGAACGGCGACATCTCCGCCGATGGCATGACCGGCTCCTGGGCCGGCGCCATGGGCCATACGCAGTTCATTCCGACCAGCTACCTGCTCTACGCGGTCGATGCCGACGGCAACGGCCATCGCGACATCTGGAATTCGGTTCCCGATGCGCTGGCGACATCGGCCAACCTGCTTGCCAAGAACGGCTGGCAGACCGGCAAGACCTGGGGCTACGAAGTTTCGGTTCCGGCCTCTGCCGCCAAGCAGGCGGGCAAGACCCACACGCTGGCCCAGTGGGCGGCGATGGGGCTGACGCGTCCGAACGGCAAGAGCTTCAAGGATGCCGGCACCAAGGCGATCCTCAAGATGCCGGGCGGCGCCGGTGGTCCGGGCTTCCTGATGACCTCGAACTTCTTCACCATCAAGAAGTACAACGCCTCCGACAGCTACGCGCTTGCCGTCGGCCTGCTCGCCGACGAGATCGCCGGTTATGGCGGCATGAAGCAGCGCTGGCCGCGGCCGGACGGCACGCTCGACGTGAAGGAAAAGTTCGAGCTGCAGACGCGCCTGAAGACGCTCGGCTATTACAACGGCGAAGTCGACGGCAATTTCGGCTCCGGCTCGAAAGCCGCCATCTCGGCCGTGCAGGAGCGCCTGGGGATGCAGGCCGACGGCGAGCCCTCGCTTCCGCTGCTCAACGCGCTGCGCCGCTAGACGGCAAGATTTCGCGACATAAATCCTATCCGGAGTGGACGCTCGCGCCCACTCCATGCGAAAATGCCGCGAGATGCGGGACATGACCATGCGACCACAGGGCAACAAGCGTAAATCCGGCTGGCGGACGGCGACGATCGCGCTGTTGGCCCTGTCTTTCGGCGTAACCGCGCCCGTTCATTTCGCCGATGCACAGGAGCGCTACGAGCGCCGCTCGATTCTCGATTTCTTCTTCGGCCGCCGCACCTATGTCGACGACTATCCGCCGCCGCCGGATGTCGAGCGCCCCCGCCCGCAGCGCAAGCGCCCTCCGGCCAAGCCGAAGGCGGTAACATCCGCGCCGAAGCCGGCACCTGTCGTTCCGCAAGAGGAGACGGTCCAAAAGCTCGAAAACGCCCAGAAGATCCTGATCGTCGGCGACTTCCTGGCCAGCGGCCTCGGCGACGGCATGACCGATGCGTTCAACACCTCGCCGGGCGTCGTCATCGATGCGCGCGGCAACGTCTCCTCCGGCCTGGTGCGCGACGATTATTACAATTGGCCCGAGCAGCTCCTGAAGATGATGGACGAGGTGAAGCCCGCCATCGTCGTCGTCATGATCGGCGCCAACGACCGCCAGCAGATGGCGATCAACGGCGACAAGGAGAAATTCCGCACCGAGGCCTGGTATGCCGAATATCAGAAACGCGTGCTGAATTTCGGCAAGGAAGTCACGAGCCGCAAGATCCCGCTGCTCTGGGTCGGTCTTCCCGCCTTCGGTTCCGATTCGATGACCTCGGACGCGGTGCAGATGAACCAGCTCTACCGCAAGCAGGTGGAAAGCGTCGGCGGCGAGTTCGTCGACATCTGGGACGGCTTCGTCGACGAAGGCGGCCAGTTCATCGTCACCGGTTCCGATATCAACGGCCAGCAGGTGCGCCTGCGCACCTCCGACGGCATCAACCTGACGCAGGCCGGCCGCCGCAAAGTCGCATTCTATGTCGAAAAGCCCGCCCGTCGCATCCTCGGCACCCAGGCGAGCCCGGACCTCGTGCGCCTCGACACCAGCAACCTGCCGAGCCTCGGCCTGCCGGAGCCGAACGTGCCGCATACCCAACCGATCAGCCTCTCCGATCCCAATCTCGACGGCGGCTCCGAACTGCTCGGCGCCAAGGCACCGCCGGTCTCGCTCACCAAGTCGCCGCGCGACATGCTGGTGCAGGACGGCATGGTCGAAGAGGCTCCCGCCGGGCGCGTCGACGACTACCGCCTTCCGGCCAAGGAACCGAAGCAGGTTTCGGCGAAGTAACGGCTAACCGGCAGAGCGGATGTAGATGAAATTCACGTGCTGCTCTCCCTCAAACTCGAAATAGGTCGAGCCGCCCCGCCGAAGCCCCTGCTTCTCATAGAAGCGGATTGCCGGCAGGTTCTGATGGTTGACCCCAAGCCAGGCATGACGCTTGCCGCGCGCTGACAGCACGCGGTCAGCCTCTTCCAGAAGCTTCGCGCCAAGACCCTTCCCTAGAAAATGCTCCTGAACATAGAGCGTGACGATCTCGGTATCGATATCGGGCTCATCAGGGCATGGCGCCTCGAAATCCAGCCGCAGATAGCCGACGAGATGGCCTTCGCTTTCGCAGAGGATGAAATATTGCGGATCCGAGGCGATCTGGCGCCTGAAGTTTTCCTCGGTGAACTGCTGCAGAACGTAGTCGGCAATCGCCCGGCGAATGCCTGTCTTCGCATAGGTATGCAGCCAGACCTGGATCGCCAGAGCCGCAACATTGGCGGCATCCTCAGGCACGGCTTTTCGAAACGAGTAGGTCATGGCAGGCATAGATAAGCCGCCTGCGATGTCTCGCAAGCGGCTCGTCTGAAACCGGACGGACCGGCAGATTAGCGCGGCAGAACCGTCGAACCCATCAGCGCTTCGTCGATGGCGCGGGCAGCCTGGCGGCCTTCGCGGATCGCCCAGACGACCAGCGACTGGCCGCGGCGCACGTCGCCAGCGGTCCAGAGCTTGTCGACCGAGGTCTTGTAGTCGCTGTCGTTGGCAACGACGTTAGTCGAGCCGCGGCGGTCGGTGTTGAGCGTCAGCTTGCCGTCCAGATCCTTCAGCACGCTATCGGTGAACGGGCCGCGGAAGCCGATGGCGATGAAGGCGAGATCGGCCTTGATGATGAACTCCGTGCCGGGAACCGGCTTGCGGCGCTCGTCGACTTCGCAGCACTTGACGCCGGTGAGCTGGCCGTCTTCGCCGATGAACTCCAGCGTCGCGACCTGAAACTCGCGTACCGCGCCTTCGGCCTGCGAGGAAGAGGTACGCATCTTCGTGGCCCAGAACGGCCAGACGGCGAGCTTGTCTTCCTTCTCCGGCGGCTGCGGGCGGATGTCGAGCTGGGTGACCTTCACGGCGCCCTGGCGGAAAGCCGTGCCGACGCAGTCCGACGCGGTATCGCCACCGCCGACGACGACGACGTGCTTGGCACCGGCAAGGATCGGATCCGCCTGCCAGCCAACGCTGTCGATATTTTCGCGGCCGACGCGCTTGTTCTGCTGCACGAGGTAAGGCATCGCATCGTGGACGCCGGCGAAATCCGTACCCGGAATGCCTGCCTCACGCGGCGTTTCCGAACCGCCGCAATAAAGAACGGCGTCGTAATCGGCGAGCAGCTGCTCCATCTTCACATCGACGCCGACATTGACGCCACAGTGGAAGGTCACGCCTTCGCCCTTCATCTGCTCGACGCGGCGATCGATGAAGTTCTTCTCCATCTTGAAGTCAGGAATACCGTAGCGCAGCAGGCCGCCGGGCTTCGACTCGCGCTCGTAGAGGTGAACCTCGTGACCGGCGCGGCCGAGCTGCTGGGCAGCCGCCATGCCGGCAGGACCGGAGCCGATGATCGCAACCTTCTTGCCGGTATGAACCGTTGCCGGCTGCGGCCGGATGAAGCCGAGCTCGTAAGCCTTGTCGGCAATCGCCTGCTCGACCGTCTTGATCGCGACCGGCGTATCTTCGAGGTTCAGCGTGCAGGCTTCCTCGCAGGGCGCCGGGCAGACGCGGCCGGTGAACTCCGGGAAGTTGTTGGTGGAATGCAGGTTCTGGATCGCTGCTTCCCAGTTGTTGTTGTAGACGAGGTCGTTCCAATCCGGGATCTGGTTATGCACCGGGCAGCCGGTCGGGCCGTGGCAATAGGGGATGCCACAGTCCATGCAGCGGGCCGCCTGCTTCTGCACTTCCGGGTCCGACATCGGGATCGTGAATTCGCGGAAATGCCGGATACGATCGGACGCCGGCTGATACTTCGCAACCTGCCGGTCGATTTCCAGAAAGCCTGTAACCTTACCCATATTTTCGTCCCTTACACTCATGACCGCCTCGCCTGCGGCCAGTTGTCCATCATCAGCCTCAACTTCGGAGGCAGGTTGCTTCTTTCGACCGTCATCAGCACTTATCCCCTGAGATCCATCCGCGCGGACCAGCAGCAGGATGCTGCCGCCGATCGGCGCGGGTCATTTGAAGATAGTCCGGTCATCCGCCATGCACCGGCACGGCGGACTTCTCTGCAAGTTATTCGGCAGCGATCCCCATCCGGGCGCGCTCCATTTCCTCAAGCGCACGGCGGTACTCGACCGGCATGACCTTGCGGAATTTCGGGCGGTAGTCGGCCCAGGCGTCCAGGATCTGTTTGGCGCGGGTGGAGCCCGTGTAGTGCAGATGGTTGGAGATCAGCTGGTAGAGGCGCTCTTCATCGTGACGCGTCATGTCGCCGGAGACGTCGACACGTCCCTTGTGCGCCAGATCGCCGCCGTGATGATGCAGCTTCTCCATCATGTCGTCCTCTTCCGGAACCGGCTCGAGTTCGACCATGGCCATGTTGCAGCGCTTGGCGAAGTCGCCGCTCTCGTCGAAAACGTAGGCCACACCGCCGGACATGCCAGCCGCGAAGTTGCGGCCCGTTGCGCCGAGCACGACAACGACGCCGCCCGTCATGTATTCGCAGCCGTGGTCACCCACGCCTTCGACGACAGCGATCGCGCCGGAGTTACGGACCGCAAAGCGCTCGCCCGCGACGCCACGGAAGTAGCACTCGCCTTCCGTCGCGCCGTAGAGAACGGTGTTGCCGACGATGATCGAGTCTTCGGCGACGATCTTCGAATTCTCCGGCGGACGAACGATGATCTTGCCGCCCGAGAGACCCTTGCCGACATAGTCGTTGCCATCGCCGATCAGGTTGAAGGTGACGCCGCGGGCGAGGAACGCGCCGAAGCTCTGGCCAGCCGTCCCCTTGAGGGTCACGTTGATCGTGTCTTCCTTCAGGCCGCGGTGATTGTAGCGCTTGGCCACCTCGCCCGACAGCATGGCACCGGCCGAACGGTCGACGTTCTTGATGTCGACTTCGAAGGCAACCGGGGTCTTGGATGTGAGAGCCGGCTGCGCCTGCTCGATCATCTTGCGGTCGAGAATGTCGTCGATCGGGTGCTTCTGGCGGGTCGTCCAGTAGGTCGCTTCCTTCTCAGCCTCGACCTTGTGGAAGATGCGGCTGAAATCGAGACCCTTGGCCTTCCAATGCGCCAGCATCTCGTCCTTCTCGAGCAGCTCCGAAGCGCCGATGATGTCATCGAGCTTGGTGAAGCCGAGGGAGGCCAGGATTTCGCGCACTTCGTTGGCGACGAAGAAGAAGTAGTTGATGACGTGCTCTGCCGTGCCCTTAAAGCGCTTGCGCAGGACCGGATCCTGCGTCGCAACGCCCACCGGACAGGTGTTCAGATGGCATTTGCGCATCATGATGCAGCCTGCCGCGATCAACGGAGCCGTCGCAAAGCCGAACTCGTCGGCACCGAGCAGCGCGCCGATGATGACGTCGCGGCCGGTCTTCAGACCGCCATCGACCTGCAGCGCGATGCGCGAACGAAGGCCGTTCAGCACCAGCGTCTGCTGCGTCTCGGCAAGGCCGATTTCCCAGGGCGAACCGGCATGCTTCAGCGACGTCAGCGGCGATGCGCCGGTACCGCCGTCGAAGCCGGAGACCGTGATATGGTCGGCGCGCGCCTTGGCAACGCCAGCAGCAACCGTGCCGACGCCGACTTCCGAGACGAGCTTGACCGAGACATCGGATGTCGGGTTGACGTTCTTCAGGTCGTAGATCAGCTGTGCCAGATCTTCGATCGAGTAGATGTCGTGGTGCGGCGGCGGCGAAATCAGGCCGACGCCCGGCGTCGAGTGACGGGTCTTGGCGACAGTCGCATCGACCTTGTGGCCGGGCAGCTGACCGCCTTCACCGGGCTTTGCACCCTGCGCGACCTTGATCTGCAGCATGTCGGCATTGACGAGATATTCGGTGGTCACACCAAAGCGTCCCGACGCGATCTGCTTGATCGCCGAGCGTTCCGGGTTGGACGAACCATCCGGCAGCGGCATGTAACGGTCGCTCTCTTCGCCGCCTTCGCCGGTGTTCGACTTGCCGCCGATCCTGTTCATGGCGATTGCCAGCGTCGTATGCGCCTCACGGCTGATCGAGCCGAAGGACATGGCGCCCGTCGAGAAGCGCTTGACGATATCGGCAGCAGCCTCGACCTCATCGATGGAGACCGGCTTGCGGCCGAGCTGCTCGGCACTCTTGATGTTGAAGAGGCCGCGGATCGTGTTCATGCGCAGCGCCGAGGTGTTCACCATCTCGGCGAATTCACGGTAGCGGTCCTCGGCATTGCCGCGAACGGCGTGCTGCAGGGTCGCAACGGCATCCGGCGTCCAGGCGTGGCTTTCGCCGCGCATGCGGTAGGCATATTCGCCGCCGATATCGAGGGTCGTGGCGAGCAGCGGATCCTTGCCGAAAGCGGAATTGTGACGGGCAACGGTTTCCTCGGCGATCGCCGCGAGATCGACACCTTCGATCATCGTTGCCGTGCCGAAGAAATACTTGTCGACCAGTTCCTGCTGCAGGCCGATCGCATCGAAGATCTGCGCGCCGCAATAGGACTGATAGGTCGAGATGCCCATCTTGGACATGACCTTCAGGATGCCCTTACCGACAGCCTTGATATAGCGGTAGACGACTTCCGAGGCATCGACTTCCTTCGGGAACTCGCCCTTGGCATGCATGTCAAGCAGCGTGTCGAAGGCGAGATACGGGTTGATCGCTTCGGCGCCGTAGCCGGCCAGCAGGCAGAAGTGATGCACTTCGCGCGGTTCGCCGGTTTCGACGACGATGCCGAC
This sequence comes from Rhizobium sp. 21-4511-3d, assembly GCF_053522545.1. NCBI lineage: Bacteria > Pseudomonadati > Pseudomonadota > Alphaproteobacteria > Hyphomicrobiales > Rhizobiaceae > Rhizobium > Rhizobium sp. 21-4511-3d. The sequence goes on from NZ_JBNWCF010000005.1 coordinate 175,611, forward strand.
GGACGTGCGCAGACCCTTGCGGATCAGATGGTGATGGACGGCAGCGGTCGCCAGCAGCGCCGGGATGGCGATACGGTCCGGGCCGAGCTGACGGTCCGAGAGAACGATGATGTTGTAGCCGCCCTTGACCGCAGCTTCGGCGCGCTCACAGAGGCGATCGAGCATCTCGGGCATGCCTTCGGCGCCGCGCTCGACATCATAGGTGAAGTCGAGCGTCTTGGTGTCGAAGCGGTCTTCCGTGTGGCCGATCGAGCGGATCTTTTCGAGATCGCCATTGGTCAGGATCGGCTGGCGCACTTCCAGACGCTTGGCATTCGCCATGCCGGTATGGTCAAGCAGGTTCGGACGCGGGCCGATGAACGACACGAGGCTCATGACCAGCTCTTCGCGGATCGGATCGATCGGCGGGTTGGTGACCTGCGCGAAGTTCTGCTTGAAATAGGTGTAGAGCAGCTTCGACTTCTCGGACATCGCCGAGATCGGCGTATCCGTGCCCATCGAGCCGACGGCTTCCTGGCCCGTCGTCGCCATCGGCGACATCAGGATGCGGGTGTCTTCGGTCGTGTAGCCGAAGGCCTGCTGGCGGTTCAAGAGCGACACGTCGCGGCGAAGCGCACGGGGCTCGACCGGCTTCAGGTCTTCGAGGATGAGCTGGGTGCGATCCAGCCAGCTGCGATAGGGATGCTTGGTCGCAAGCTCGGACTTCACCTCTTCGTCCGAGATGATACGGCCCTTCTCCATGTCGATCAGCAGCATCTTGCCTGGCTGCAGGCGCCACTTCTGGACGATATCCTCTTCGGCAACCGGCAGCGTGCCAGCTTCCGAGGCGAGGATGATGCGGTCGTCGTTGGTGACGAGATAGCGGGCCGGGCGCAGGCCGTTGCGGTCGAGCGTGGCGCCGATCTGCTTGCCGTCGGTGAAGGCAACGGCCGCCGGGCCGTCCCACGGCTCCATCAGAGCGGCGTGATATTCGTAGAATGCCTTGCGTTCAGCAGCCATCGACTGGTTGCCGGCCCAGGCTTCCGGGATCAGCATCATCACGGCATGCGCCATGGAATAGCCGCCGCGCACGAGGAACTCGAGCGCGTTATCGAAACAGGCGGTATCCGACTGACCCTCATAGGAGATCGGCCAGAGCTTGGAGATATCCTCACCGAAGAGCGGCGAGGAAACCGAAGCCTGACGCGCCGCCATCCAGTTGACGTTGCCGCGCAGCGTGTTGATTTCGCCGTTATGGGCGACCATGCGGTACGGATGCGCCAGCTTCCAGGACGGGAAGGTGTTGGTCGAGAAGCGCTGGTGCACGAGGGCGACCGCGGATTCGAAGCGCGGGTCCGCCAGGTCCTTGTAGTAGTCACCGACCTGATAGGCCAGGAACATGCCCTTGTAGACGACGGTCGCCGACGACAGCGACACCGGATAGAAGTTGCTCTCCTCGCCGTCGAACTCGTCATAGATACGGTTGGAGATCACCTTGCGGAGCGTGAAGAGGCGGCGCTCGAACTCGTCGTTGGTCGCAGCATCCTTGCCGGCGCCGATGAAGACCTGAACGTGATGCGGCTCGGTGGCGGCGATCTCGGGCGCCTTGGAGAGCGAGGAGTTATCGACGGGCACATCGCGGAAGCCGAGGAAGACCTGGCCTTCTTCGACGATGACGTCCTTGATGACCTTCTTGAAATGCTCGATCTGCTTCTCGTCGCGCGGCATGAAGATATGGCCCATGCCATACTCGCCGAACTTCGGCAGGGTAATGCCCTGCTTCGCCATCTCCTCGCGGAAGAAGCGGTCGGGGATCTGCACGAGAATACCGGCGCCATCGCCCATCAGCGGATCGGCGCCGACGGCACCGCGATGCGTCAGGTTCTCGAGAATGAAGAGACCGTCCTTGACGATCTGATGCGACTTCTGGCCCTTCATATGGGCAACGAAGCCGACGCCGCAGGCATCATGCTCGTTGCGCGGATCGTAAAGACCCTGCTTGGCAGGTAGACCGGAAGCGAATTTGCGCGTTTTGGCCGTTGCGCGCGCATCGGCTGCAGCAATCTGGTCAAAACTCGTGGATGGCGTCTTCTTCGTCATCGTCTTCGCTCCTGTCAAAGCCCGCGGGGACTGCGGGCGGCCTTTCGTCATGCACCGTCCCCGATCTTAGGTTCGGCGCGTGACAGCGCTGTTGCATTGTGAAGATCCGGCCGCATGCGTCCGCCAAAAGCGATCCGCCGCGCTCCGCGCCTGCCAGCCGCCTCCGCTTGGGCCGATTGCCCGCGCTCCTGGCGACTATAACGTGAAAGCCTGAAAACGTCAGGACTCTCGGCGCCTCTTCGGCCATAAAGGCCAAAATAGGACAGCAACCCTGCCCTAATTCACTAGCTCTATGACAGAAGGCTGGGGCGCCCGCAAGACCATCAAATTAAAAAAACATGAACTTCCGAACGAAAATTACAATCTGTATTTTTGGTACGCAATAAAATTACACAGTTTTGCATTATTTTGTTTGTTGATTGCCGAAATCAGATTTCGTGATGGATCGGCCAGCGGCCCCTTGTCGCTCACTGCAATGGAGCCTTGATCGCTCACCGCAATGGCGTAATGTCCGTGCCGGGATTTGCCCCGCCTTTTCATTTGATAAACGGTTTCCTCATGTTCTTCGCATCCGATAACTGGGCCGGCGCTCACGAAGCCATTGCCCAGCGCCTGCTTTCCGCTTCCACCGGCTTTGCTGCCGCCTATGGCAACAGCGACCTCGACAAAAAGGTCCAGGCCCGCTTTTCCGAAGTCTTCGAGCGCGATGTCGCCGTCTTCTTCGTCTCGACCGGCACAGCTGCCAATTCGCTGTCGCTTGCCAGCGTCCAGCGCCCCGGCGGCATCACCTTCTGCCATTCGGAAGCCCATGTGATCGAAGATGAATGCGGCGCCCCGGAGTTCTTTTCCAACGCCTCGCGCCTCGTTGCCGTCAGCGGCGAGTTCGGAAAGATCGATCCGGCGCAACTTTCGGCAAAGATCGCCGGTTACCCCGAGGACGCCGTGCATCACGGTCGCGCCAGCGCCGTCACCATCACCCAGGCGACCGAGATCGGCACCGTCTATTCGCTGCCGGAGATCGGCGAGATTTCCTCGATCGCCAGGAAGCGCAATCTGCCGCTGCATATGGATGGCGCCCGTTTCGCCAATGCGCTCGTGGCGCTTGGCGCCACACCCGCCGAAATGACCTGGAAGCGCGGCGTCGATATTCTCTCTTTCGGCGGCACCAAGAATGGCTGCTGGTGTGCGGAGGCGATCGTCTTCTTCAATCCGGATGAAGCAAAGGAAATGCCGTTCATCCGCAAGCGCGCCGCCCAGCTCTTCTCCAAGTCGCGCTTCATTGCCGCGCAGTTCGATGCCTATTTCGAGGAAGAGCTCTGGCTTGGCCTCGCCCGCCATTCGAACAGCATGGCCGATCACCTGCGCGCCGGCATCGGCGCCAGCAATTCCGCCCGCCTTGCCTGGCCGACGGCATCGAACGAGGTCTTCGCGGTGATCACCAAGAGTGCTGCGAAGACGGCCGAAAGCCGCGGTGCGAAATTTTATGAATGGCCGATCCCGGTTTCCATGCCGGAACTTGTCAGCGACAACGAAACGCTGATCCGCCTGGTGACCAGCTTCGCCACGACGGAAGCCGATGTCGACGGCTTCCTGAAATGCCTGGCGGCATAAGACAGCATCAATTCTGATGCCCGAAGACGGCGGATTGGGGCGCTCCCTGATCCGCTTTTTCTGCTTCGTGGCCGATCACCACGATCATCATCACGCAGGCAACCAGCCCGGATATGAACACTGCACCATAAATCATCGGTCCGTTCTCCCTTGCCCCGAACGACGACCTTTACCTGGTGCTAAATTACGAACCGAAATCTGACCAAACGCCTAAGCGACAGGGTTGAGACCTGCTTAAAATAGTAAGTAGGGCGTTAACTTTTGCGTGAAGATACAAACAAAAGCAAAGTGTTGCGGAACTTTACCCTCGCCTCAGGACTTTACAGGCGAAAGGTGAAAAATCATGAAAAAGCTCGCAATCGTACTCGTCTCGCTTGTAACCGGTTTTACAGGCATCGCCCCCGCTCAGGCCTTCCCGGTCATGGCAATCCAGAGGCCCGACATCACATCGCCCGGCATTGCCTCGGATGTACAACAGGTCCGCGACCGCCGCTGGATCCGCCATGGGTGGCACGGCAACAACAGGCGCTACTACAACAACCGCTACTATCGCGGCCGCTACTACCATCACCACCACCACAACAATGCCGGTGCGATCATCGGCGGTCTGGCAGCAGGCGCGATCATCGGTGGTGCGCTGAGCGCTGCCACGCAGCCGCGCTACTACGGCGGCAACTCGCATACCCGCTGGTGCTACAGCCGCTATCGCTCCTACAGGGCATCGGACAACACGTTCCAGCCCTATAACGGTCCCCGCCAGCAGTGCGTCGGCCCCTATTGATCGAAGAGAAGCCCCGCTCCGGCGGGGTTTTTCTTGTCAGCCGCCGGAGCGAAGGCTGCGAACCTTCCCGAGAATGTCGTCCGACAGAGCAGAAACCAGCGCCCGGTCCGCCCCCTTGCGCGGCACCAGCACGAATTCCACATCTTCGAGAACAGGCAACCGCCCGGGCGCGATCTCCTTCAATCCCGCCGGCGCCATGCTGCGCGGCTGGACCAGCACGCCCATCCCGGCCCGCGCCGCCGCCGTCAGGCCGCTCAGGCTACCGCAGGTGCAGACGATCCGCCAGGCCACCTGCGTCCGCCCCAGCGCCTCCAGCGCGATGCTGCGCGTGACACTGGGCGCCGGAAAGGCGATCAGCGGCAGTGGGCTCTGCTGCAGCACATGCTCGGGATCGCGCGCCAGCCAGATCAGCGGCTCGCGATAGACGAGCTTGCCGCGCGCATCGCCGAGCCTGCGCTTGGCGAGAACCAGATCGATCTCGCCATTGTCCTGCATCTCATAGAGCGCACCCGAGAGCGCGACGGTCAGCTCGAGATCGACAGACGGATGCGAGCGGACGAAATCCTCAAGCACGGCCGGCAGCTGGCTGGTCACGAAATCCTCGGAAACGCCGAGCCGCAGCTTGCCGCGCAGGCTGTTTCCCCGAAACAGCGACTGTACCTGTCCTTCGATGGAAAGCATGGCGCGGGCATGCGACAGCAACGCCTCGCCATCGCCAGTCAGCACCACCTTATGCGTATCGCGGGCTAGGAGCTTCCGGCCGACCGAGCTTTCAAGCCGTTGAATATGCTGACTGACGGTCGATTGTCCAAGCCCGAGCCGCTCCGCCGCAAGGGTAAAGCTGCCCATCTGCTCGACGGCGACGAAACTGCGCAATTGGGTCAGATCAAGCATAACGATCCCATTTCGTGATAACTGTTATTCCTTGCATCCTGAATCATAATGGATGACAAGACAATGAACTTGTTATTGCCCGGGACCACCACCATGCGCCGTTTCCTGCCCGATACCTTCACGATCCTGCTTGTCTGCACCGTCATCCTCGCCTCGCTGTTTCCTGCGAATGGCGCGTTCGCAGGCTATTTCGACATCGCAACGGATTTCGCCATCGCCCTTCTCTTCTTCCTGCACGGCGCCCGCCTGTCGCGGGATGTGGTGATCGCCGGCGTGCTGCACTGGCGCCTGCATCTGGCGATCCTGCTGGTCACCTTTGCCCTCTTCCCGCTGCTCGGCCTGGCGATTGGCTTCATCCCGGACTGGATCCTGCCGCAACCGCTCTATCTTGGCATCCTCTTCCTCTGCGTCCTGCCCTCGACGGTGCAGTCGTCGATCGCCTTCACCTCGATGGCCGGTGGCAATGTTCCGGCGGCGATCTGCTCGGCTTCGGCATCGAATATCTTCGGCATGTTCCTGACGCCGCTGCTCGTCGGCCTGCTCTTCTCGGTCGGCGGCCATGGCGGCTTTTCCTGGGATGCGCTGGAACAGATCATGCTGCAGCTGCTGCTGCCCTTCGTGCTCGGCCAGGTGCTGCAGCCCTGGATCGGCGACTGGATCCGCTCCAAGAAGAAGATCCTGATGCCCGTCGACCGCGGCTCGATCCTGATGGTCGTCTACGCGGCCTTCAGCAAGGCGGTCATCGAGGGCCTCTGGCACCAGTTCTCGATCGGCGACATCGCCGCCGTCATCATCGTCGATATGCTGCTGCTCGGCTTCGTGCTGCTCTTCACCATGTTCGGCAGCCGCCTGCTCGGCTTCAACAAGGCCGACGAGATCACCATCACCTTCTGCGGCTCCAAGAAGAGCCTGGCGAGCGGCGTGCCGATGGCCAACGTCATCTTCGTCGGCCAGCCGATCGGCGCCATCGTTCTGCCGCTCATGCTGTTCCACCAGATCCAGCTGATGGCCTGCGCCGTCATCGCCCAGAAATATGCAGCCGCCGCCAAGAAGCGGGCGACTGCCAAGGAAATCGAACAGGCCGCAAGCCCGGCCTGATCCTCCCGAACATGACGCAAATAAAAAAGCGGCGCTCCAACGGAGCGCCGCCTGCCTTTTCCTATTCCTGGGAGGAATTGGTTAGCTGTTGACCTGAGCCTCGATCGCCTTCGGCGCGCTCACCGGCTCGGCGGCAATCGCGATCTTGCGGGGCTTCATGGCCTCGGGAATGCTGCGAAGAAGGTCGATATGCAGGAGACCGTTCTTCAGCGAAGCGGCGGTGACCTCGACATGGTCGGCCAGCTGGAAGCGGCGCTCGAAAGTGCGCTTGGCGATGCCGCGATAGAGGAATTCGCTACCTTCGGCATTGTCTTCGCTCTTTTCACCCTTGACGTTCAGAGCGTGAGCCTGGGCTTCGATCGAGATCTCGGTTTCGTCAAACCCGGCGACGGCCATGGTGATACGGTAGGTGTTCTCACCGGTGCGCTCGATATTGTAAGGCGGATAGGTCTGGCCCTGATCCGGCTGAGCGAGGCTGTCGAGCATCGTGAAAAGACGGTCGAAACCGACGGTGGAACGGTAGAGGGGAGAGAAATCGACGTGACGCATAGTGTCCTCCTTGGGAAGCGACGAGTTGCGATAAAGATGCCCCTGAAACCCCATATTCGGCAGCTTCGGGACGGTTTCGCAGGCCCTTCCGGCGCCTGCAGAATTCAGATGGTGATGGTTTTTGGCGAGTTCAAGCCCTGCCGTTAACACCCGTGAACCACGCATGAACACCTGGTTCGGCATGCGTTCAGCCGCCCTGCCTTAGGAATCGGATCGTCGGGTGATCAAACTGGCCCGATGGCTGAAGTGCATCGTCCCTTCTTCTTCAGTCCGATTATGGACCGGCGCCGGGCATCCCTCTCGCCCCGCCGGTCTCTTTTTTCTCCACTGCTCTTGGCAGGTGGCGATCTTTAAGAGTTGATTTCACGCCCTCGTGCATTATCCCCTAGACTGGAAGCTCAGCGAACGATGGCAATGCTCATGGATCAGGTTCTCATCTCGACACCAGACAATCCGGCACCCGACAACCGGACCGAAGGCTATTTCGAGACGTTCGACGGTCAGAAGCTGCGCTATGCCGTCTTCCGCTCCAACGCCTCCGTTGCCAAGGGCACCGTCGTCCTTCTGCAGGGGCGCAACGAATATATCGAGAAATATTTCGAGACGATCCGCGACCTGACTGCCAGGGGTCTCTGGGTCGCCACCTTCGATCTGCGTGGCCAGGGCGGCTCTCCACGCCTCGTCAAGAAGCGCCAGCATGGCCATGTCCGCCGCTTTTCAGATTACGAGCGCGATCTCGATATCTTCCTCGAGAAGGTCGTGCTGCCCGATACCCGCCTGCCCTTCTACATTCTGGCGCATTCGACCGGCGCGCTGATCGCCCTTTCGGCAGCACCCTATCTCGCCACCCGTATCGAGCGCATGGTGCTTTCGGCGCCATTCATCGGCCTGATCGGCCAGGCGGCCTCCGCCTCGACGATCAGGAGAATGGCATCGGCCGCCTGCGCCATCGGGCTCGGCTCCATGCCGCTGACCGGTAAGCTGCGCGAGCCGGAATTCCGCGACAATCCGCTGACCTCGGATGAGGTGCGCTTCGAGCGCAACGTTTCGATGATGCGCGACCATCCCGAGCTGACGCTCGGGCCGCCGACAGCCCGCTGGCTGGTCGAATCCTTCAAGACAATCGACAAGGTGATGACGCCGAACCACCTGTTCTCGATCACCATCCCGACGGTGGTGATCGCCCCCACCCGCGATGGCGTCGTGCCCTATATCGCCCAGGAGCGGCTGTCGCGCTATTTCCGCGCCGGCCAGCTGGTGCCGATCAACGGCGCCCGTCACGAGATCTTCCAGGAGCGTGACGCCTATCGCGCCGCCGCGCTCGCCGCCTTCCACGCCTTCATCCCCGGCAGCGATGCCGAGGCTGAGCAGGAGGTCGAAGGAATCGGCGTCTGACGCCCGCGCCCTTTAGCGCTGCAGAATGGCGATCGCCTGCTCATAAACGGCGCGGCTGCCTGCGGCGATGATCGAACCGCCATTTTCCGGCCGTCCGCCATCCCATGTCGTCATGATCCCGCCCGCCTTCTCGATGACCGGGATGATGCCGCCGACATCATAGGGCTTCAGGCTGTTTTCGATCACCAGATCGATATGACCGGCCGCGAGCAGCGCGTAGGCATAGCAATCGCAGCCGTAACGGAAGAGCCGTACCTGGCTTTCGATCTCGCGATACTTGTCCATCTCGCTGCCGGTAAAGAGATGCGGCGAGGTGGTGAACAGGATGGCGTTGGAAAGGCTGCCGCAATCGCGCACCTGAAGCCGCCGCTCGCCCTCGGGACCCGTATAGATCGCGCCGTTCTCGTCGGCGAAATAGCGCTCGCCGGTGAACGGCTGCTCGATCATGCCCATGACGGCCCGGCCGTTCTTCTGCAGGCCGATCAGCGTGCCCCAGACGGGAACGCCCGAAATGAAGGCGCGGGTCCCGTCGATCGGATCGATCACCCAGACATATTCGCGGTCGAGACCGACGCTGCCATGCTCTTCGCCGAGAATGCCATGCTCGGGATAGTGCTCCTCGATCAGCCGGCGGATCGCGACTTCGGCGGCCTGGTCACCCTCGGTGACCGGGTCGAAGCCGCTGGCGAGCTTGTTGACGACGCTGAGGCCGGAACGGAAACGCGGCAAAGTCTCAGCCTTGGCGGCTTCCGCCAGGCGATTGAAGAACGAGCGGTCGGGGAGCATGGCGGATCCGTTTTTAGCCTCGGGAATGGCGCTTTTCATAGCGAAACTGCGTTAAAATGCAAACACTTCAGGCAATCGGCGTTTATCTGCCTAAATATTTTGCACCGCAATATTTTGCTTGACGATTGTGCAATGCAATAGTAGCTTCTTCTTACAGTCTTCTGACTGTAAATACCCTCCTTGGGTGTTTCCTCCCTAGACTTAGCCGCGCTGCAGAGCGCGGTTTTTTTTGACCTGGAGGAAGGAATTATTCTGCGGCAAGCGCCGTATCGTCGGCGAAACGCTGCACATAATCGGCCATCTGCCGCATGAAGCTGGTCACCGCATTGGCGATGACAGGGAAATCGGCCCGCTTCTCCAGCGTCACCTCATCCACATAGATCGAACGGTTCACCTCGATCTGCAGCGCATGCAGCCCGCGCGAGGGGCGGCCGTAATGCTCGGTGATGAAGCCGCCGGCATAAGGCTTGTTGCGGATGGCGTTGAAGCCCATTTCCTCGAAAATGCTGATCGCAGTGCGCGACAGCTCCGCCGAGGCCGACGTCCCGTAGCGGTCGCCGATGATGAAATCCGGCCGCTGGTTGCTGCCGGCGATACGGATATTGCCCGGCATCGAGTGGCAGTCGATCAGCACGCCGAAGCCGAACTGCACATGGGTACGCGCAATCAGCCGCCGCAGCGCCGCATGGTAGGGCTTATAGACGCTCTCGACGCGGTCGAGCCCCTCCTGGACCGGGATCCGGTGAGAGTAGATCTCCATGTTCTCGGCAACGATGCGCGGGATCGTCCCGAGACCGCCGGCAACCCGCAGCGAATTGACGTTGGCATAGGACGGCAGCATGCCGTCGAACATCCGCGGATCGAGTTCGTACGGTTCACGGTTAACGTCGAGATAGGCGCGCGGGAAGTTTGCAAAGAGCAGCGGCGCACCGAGCATGCTCGCCGCCGAGAACAGCTCTTCGACATAATGATCCTCCGAACGGCGGATCGAAATGCCCTGCAAACGCGACTGAGCGATAAATTCCGGTGGATAAATACGGCCGCTATGGGGGGAATTATAAACGAAGGGAATGGTCTGCGACACGGGCTCACGTATCTCAAAAAGCTCGTATTCGCGGATTTCCGGCACCTTCTGCCCTCTTAACCATGTCGTTCGAGGCTGACTTGGCCTATGTTGCCAGTTGCCCGGCCTCAAGTCCATACTATGTACAGGGGATGACAGCCTTGGGCCGTCACTTCACCGGTTGTTTACTGGGGAAGGACTAGTGTAATGGCTGGAGCCTTCCATAAAAATTCATCTCACCAGCGGTCTGGATAATGACTCAGAAGATACTGCTTGCAGAAGACGACAATGACATGCGCCGCTTCCTTGTGAAGGCGCTCGAAAAGGCCGGCTACAAGGTTCTGTCCTACGACAACGGCGCGAGCGCCTATGACCGGCTCCGCGAAGAACCCTTTTCCCTTCTCCTGACCGATATCGTCATGCCTGAAATGGACGGCATCGAGCTGGCGCGCCGCGCCACCGAACTCGATCCGGACCTGAAGGTCATGTTCATCACCGGTTTCGCAGCCGTCGCGCTGAACCCCGATTCGAAGGCACCGAAGGACGCCAAGGTCCTCTCCAAGCCTTTCCACCTCCGCGACCTGGTCGATGAAGTGAATAAAATGCTTGCCGCATAAGGCTTCCAGGCGTCGCGTCACAAAACTTCAAAAAAGCCTATTGACGGCCCCAAAGGTTTTGTGATCTATGCGCCGCCATCGGATGGGCGTGTAGCTCAGCGGGAGAGCACTACGTTGACATCGTAGGGGTCACAGGTTCAATCCCTGTCACGCCCACCATCCGATCTCACATCCTCGACAATTCGTTTCGACGCCACGCGATGATCGCCGGTTCGCGCCGCGAATCGAAATCTGACTTCGGAAACGAAAAAGGGGCCCGCAAGATTGCGGACCCGATTGCGATCAGCGGTGCTAGCGCACCCCTGCCCTGTCTGGTGTTCAGACGGCGTTGTAGGCCGCGATCACTGCCGCAAGCTGGTCGTTGGTCATCGCCTCGACCTGCTGCGTCGTGAACGCATTTGCATGCGCACTGTCGAGCTTCGAGATGTCATCGACGGAGAGGCCGGCAATGGCGCCGACGCTGATCGCCGAGATTTCGTCGATGGCGAACTTTGCCACATCTTCGGGTGCCATTGCGGCGATCTGCTCGGCGGTCAGCTTCGCCGTCTGCGACAGCGTCAGACCTTCGATCTGGGCAGGCGTCATGGCAGCGATCTGGCTGGGCTTCAGGCCGGTGATGGCGGCATCGCTGAGCTTGCCGATCTGCGCCGGCGTCAGATTGGTGATCTGAGCGGTGGTCAATGCCCCCACCTGCGACGGCAGCAGCGCGCCGAGCTGCGCATCGGTAAACTTGGCGAGCTGGTCCGAGGTGAAGTGCGTCATCTGCAGCGCGGTGACCGCCTTGAGCTGATCGGCAGTGAGCTTGCTGATCTGGCTGTCGTTCAGCGACGCGATGATCTCGTCCTTCAGGCCCATCATCGCCCGGGGGCTGATGGCACCGAAGGCCTCGTCACTCATCTTGGCGATATTGGCAAGCGTGAGACCCGCGACCTGCAGCGCCGTCAGTGCGCCTACCTGCGCCACCGTCAGGCCTGCGACCTGATCGGCGGACATGGCCGTGATCTGGCTCGCCTTCAGGCCGCTCGTGGCCGTGGGGCTGAGCTTGCCGATCTGGGCGGCAGAGAGGCTCGATATCTGCGTATTGGTCAGCGCCCCGGCCTGCGTTGCCGACAGGGCACCGATCTGCTCATCGGTGAAATTGCCAAGCTGCGCCGCCGTGAAGCCCGGGATCTGCGTAGGCTGCAGCCCGGCGATCTGCTCCTTGCTGAGGCTCGCGACCTGCTCGGTGCTGAGAGCCGCGATCGTGGCATTCGTCATGCCGGCAATCGCGGTGGCGCTGATCGCGCCGATTTCATCGGCGGAGAACTTGGCGATAGCCTCGGGGCTCAATGCGCCGACCTGGGCCGCCGTCAGCGCCGCCGTCTGGGCCGCGCTCAGACCTTCAAGCTGCGCCGCCGACATGGCGGCGATCACCGAAGGCTTGAGACCGGCAACCGCCGCGCTGCTCAGCTGGCCGATCTGGGCCGCGCTGAGGCTGCCGACCTGCGTCTCGGTCAGACCGGCCGTCTGCGCCGCCGATAGCGCACCGATCTGCTCTTCGGTGAACTTGCCGAGCTGACCGGCCGTAAAGCCGGCCATCTGCTGGGCGGTCAATCCCTTGATCTTGTCGGGGCCGAGCGAAGCGAGCTCGTTGTCGCTGAGACCGGCGAGCACTTCAGGCTTGAGCCCGCCGATCGCGCTGGGGCTGATCGCGGCAAATGCCTCGTCACTCATCTTGGCGATATTGGCGGCCGTGAAGCCGGCGACCTGGGCGGCCGTCAGCAGCGCGATCTTGTCAGCGCCGAGGGCATCCACCTGGTCTGCCGACATGGCGGAGATCTGTGCCGCCGTCAGGCCGGCAATCGCCGCGCTGCTGAGCTGGCTGATCTGCGCCGGTGTCAGCGCCCCGATCTGCGCTCCGGTGAGCGCGCCTGTCTGCGCCGCCGTCAGCGCGCCGATCTGCGCCTCGCTGAACTGCGCGATTTGCGCGGCGGTAAAGCCCGGGATCTGCTTTGTCGCGATCGCCTTGACCTGGTCCGTGCTGAGCTCGCCGATCTGGCTGCTGGTCAGCGCGGCAACCGCCTCATTCGGCAAGCCGGCGATCGCGGCAGGCGTGAGACCGGCAACGGCTTCGTCGCTGAGCTTGGCGATATTCGCCGCCGTGAAACCGGCCGTCTGCGCCGCGGTCAGCACAGCCGCCTGGGCAGGCGTGAAGCCTGCCACCTGGTCAGCCGTCATGCCGGTGATCTGCGAGGCCTTGAGACCGGCAACGGCCGCATTGCTGAGCTGACCGATCTGACCGGCGGACAGGCCATCGATCTGCGCATCCGTCAGCGCTCCGGCCTGTGCGGCCGACAGCGCGCCGATCTGTTCGTCGGTGAAGCGGGCGACCTGGGCGGGCTTGATACTGGCAATCTGGGCCGGCAGCAGACCGGCGATCTGCTCCGGCGTCAGGTTGCCGATCTGGCTGTCGCTCAGAGCAGCGATGACTTCGCTCTTAAGGCCGGCAAGCGCCTTGGGGCTGATCGCTGCCAGTTCCTCGTCGGTGAACCGGGCGAGATCCGCCGCCGTCATCGCACCAAGCTGCGCGGCTGTCAGCGCACCGGCCTGAGCAACGCTCAAACCTTCGAGCTGCGCATCGCTCATCGCGTCGATCTGCGCCGGCTTCAATCCGGCGACCGCCGCATTGCTGAACTGGCCGATCTGGGCGGCGGAGAGACCGGCGATCTGGTCGTTGGTCAAGGCCGCGGCCTGAACGCCCGACAGCGCCGCGATCTGATCGCCGCTGAACTTGCCGAGCTGGGACGGCGTGAAGCTTGCAATCTGCTGCGCGCTGAGGCCCTTGATCTGATCCGGGCTCAAACTGGCGATCTGGCTGTCGGTGAGCGCCGCCATCGCCTCGCCCTTCAGACCGGCGATCGCCTTGGGGCTAATGGCGGCAATCGCGTCATCCGACAGCTTGGTGACATTTGTAGCGGTGAACCCGGCCAGCTGCGCTGCCGTCAGGACGGCAAGCTGAGCCGCGGTCAGACCCGCAACCTGACCCGGCGTCATGGCCGCGATCTGCGCAGCCTTCAGACCTGTCACGGCCGAATTGGTAAGCTCGCCGATCTGCTCGCCGGACAGCCCGCCGATCTGCGGGGCCGTCAGCGAACCGGTCTGCGCTGCAGACAGCGCCTTCATCTGCTCGTCGGTGAAGGTGCCGAGCTGCGTGTCCGTGAAGGCGGTGATCTGCGTTGCGGTGAAGGCCTTGAGCTGATTTGCGCTCAGCATCGAGACCTGATCATTGCTGAGCTTGGCAATCGCCTCATTCTTCAGGCCGCTGATGGCCTTGGTGCTGAGGGCTGCGACGGCATCGTCCGCCAACTTGACGATATTGGTCGCGGTAAATCCGGCGGCCTGAGCCGCCGACATCACCGCGGTCTGCGCCGCCGTAAAGCCGGCCACCTGATCCGCCGTCATGCCCGAAATCTGTGTGGCCTTCAGACCGCTGACGGCAACGTTGGTAAGCTCGCCGATCTGGGCTGCGGAAAGTGTGGCGATCTGCGCGCTGGTGAGAGATCCGGCCTGCGCCGCCGTCAGCCCCTTGAGCTGCGTATCGGTGAACTTGCTGAACTGCTCGGGCGTGAAAGCGGCGATCTGCTTGGTTGTGAGAGCCTTGATCTGATCGGCGCTGAGATGGCCGATCTGGCTTTCGCTGAGCTTGGCGATCGCATCATTCGTCAGGCCGCTGATGGCCTTGGTGCTGATGGCCGCAATCTCGTCGTCCGTGAAGGTGGCGATATCTTCCGGCGTCAGCCCGGCGATCTGCGCTGCCGTCATCGCCGCGACCTGCGCTACGCTGAGCCCTTCGAGCTGCGTCGCGCTCATCGATGCGATCTGCGTTGCCTTCAGGCCGGCAACACCCGAGTTGCTGAGCTGGCCGATCTGGGCCGCACTAAGCCCGGCAATCTGCGTGTTGCTCAGCGATCCGACCTGGACCGCCGACAGGGCCTTCATCTGCGTTTCGGAAAACAGGCCGAGCTGTTCCGGCGTGAAGCTCATCATCTGCCTTGAGGTCAGGCCCTTGACCTGGTCGGCGTTGAGCTTGGCAATCTGCGCATCGGTGAGAGCGGCAACCGCCTCACCCTTCAGGCTGCCGATGACCTTTGCAGGAATGGCGGCGAATGCCTCCGGGCTCAGCTTGGCAATGTTGCCGGCACCGAAGCCGGCGATCTGCGAGACGGTGAGAAAGCCGATCTGGCTGGCCGTCAGCCCGGCGATCTGATCGCCGGTCATCGCCGCGATCTGCGTCGCCTTCAGGCCGCTGAAGGCGGCATTGCTCAGCTGGCCAATCTGGGTGGCACTAAGGCCGCCGATCTGCGCGGTGGTCAGCGCCGCCGCCTGCGCAGCCGACAGGGTCTTAATCTGTGTCTCGGACAGCAATCCGACCTGGGCCGGCGTGAAACCGGCGATCTGCTTCGGTGTCAGCGCCTTGATCTGATCCGTGCTCAACCGGCTCAAGACCGCATCACTAAAGACGGGCATCACCTCGCCCTTCAGGCCACTGATGGCCTTGGAGCCGATAGCCACGACAGCATCATCGGACAGCTTGGCGAAGTTTGCAGCGGTGAAGCCGGCAACCTGGACAGCCGTCAGAACGGCGGTCTGTGCGGCCGAGAAACCGGAGACCTGATCGGCCGTCATCGCGGTGATCTGGGTCGCCTTGAGACCGGCAAGCGCCGTCGTGCTGAGCTGGCCGATCTGCGCGGCGCTGAGGCCGGCGATCTGTGCGTTGGTCAGGGCGCCGACCTGCACAGCCGTCATCGCGCTCATCTGCGCCGGGGAGAAGCCTGCAAGCTTATCGGCCGTGAACATCACGATTTGCTTCGACGCCAGACCCTTGATCTGGTCAGGGCTCAGCTTGGCAATCTGTTCGGCGCTGAGCGCGGCCACGGCTTCCGGCTTCAGACTGCCGATGACTTTAGCACCGATGGCACCGATTTCGTCCGGCGTGAACTTCTCGATATCTGCGGGTGTCAGGGCCGCCACCTGCGCCGCCGTCAACGCGGCCGCCTGAGCCACGTTAAGGCCCTCAAGCTGCGTTTCCGTCATCGCCGCAATCTGCGTTGCCTTGAGGCCGGCGATCGCCGCTGTGCTCAGCTGGCCGATCTGGCTGCCGCTGAAGCCGACGATCTGCAGCGTGCTCAATGCGCCGACCTGCGTTGCCGTCAGGGCGCCCATCTGAACGGCCGAGAAGGTGCCGAGCTGGGCAGCACTGAAACCTGGCATCTGCTGCGCCGTCAGCGCCTTGATCTGGTCGGCGCTCAGCTTGGCGATCTGCTCGTCGCTCAGCGCTGCGATCGTCTCGCGCTTCAGGCCGCTGATCGCCTGAGGCGTGATGGCGGCGACCTCATCAGGCGTGAACTTGATGATATCGTCAGGGCCGATCGACGCGATCTGCGTGGCGCTCAGCCCCTTGATCTGGTCGACCGTCAGGCCTTCGATCTGATCGGGAGTAAGGGATGCAATCTGGGTGGCGCTGAATGCCGCCAGCTGATCCTTGCCGAGGCTTGCGATCTTTGCCGCATCGAGCACGGCGAGCAGTTCCGGCTTCAGCCCGCCGATCGCGCTCGTCGAGATCGCGCCCAGCTGGGTGGAGCTGAGCGCCTGGATATCCTCGGCCTCAAGAGCCGCCACCTGATCCTTGCTGAGGTTCTTGAGCTGTTCGGGCGAAAGCCCTGCAATATCCTCTGCCGAGAGTTCCCGGATCGTCTTCGGCGACAGGGATTTGATCTGGCTGCTGGTAAAGGAGGAGATGATCGACGTCATGAAATTGCCCTGCCCCGGCGTTGGCGATTACATTTCTCTGCCTCTCGCATCCCTGAAGCCGCAGTCCGCGCGCTCCAGCCACGACCGGAGCCTTCGCGCACCGCGCGTTGCTACATGAGGGGATGGTTCGACAGACTGCTTTGGAAGACATCGCTCGACGGAGCCGATGCCAGGACAGTGCACATAGAGCCGAGCCACGGTCCCCCAACCACGGCCTCGGCACGGCAATCGCAACATCGTTGCGCTCGAAGCCTCAATTTGCGAACTGCAAATCCAGGCGCACATACAACCAGCAATTACAACTTAATGTGCCGTTGTCCTGCTGGGATATGTGTCGCACTAAGCTTGCGCGAGGATGGAGAAACAACGCCCGATTCGTAGCGGCGAAAAATGCACAACCTAAGCGTACGGCAGACGGCTGTCGTCCAGCTTCTGGCAGCTTGTTTTGTCTTGATTATTAGCGGGATGAGAAACGCGCTGAAACCTAGCCGGCAAAGCTTGGATAAAAATCGGCAGCGCGGTGATGGGAGGGTTTCGCAGCAAAGTCAGGCGGCCCGGCCGCAACTCCTGACACCACGACAAAGCAATAAAAGCTCTGTCACACAGGGAAGCGTATCATTTACGCCACCACCCTGTACAAAGGCTTGCCCCCAAGCCTGCCCTCTTCGCCCAACTCACTTCGTAAGCGATGCGTCTTCGGTTATCGTCGTTGCTGCGGTTTGCAGGTACGGGGTCTCAGGAATGGATGCGATGAAGAACATCGTAAACGCATAGACTGAGAACAGCGTCAGAGCCGCGGTCAATCGAATCATGCACTATCTCCTTATTCACAAGGAGGAGTGTGCGCCACTTTGCGTCTTTCCCAAACAGTTTTCTGAACGGCAGATGAACAAAAACTTGTTATGGGCAATTTTAACGATATTTTTACAACATTAGTGATGACGATTTTAGCCGTCAGCTGGCATCCAGAAGCCCTGAATTTGCTAGCTTTTTCAGGTGTTCATCGACAATCCCGCGGTCATTGCAGGTGTGATAGCGCCCGCCGCAGGCCTCACTCAGTTCATTCAGGTTTCTGAATTTCGGCGAGATCGGCAGCCCCGTGGCGTTCAGAATTCGGGCCATGACGAAGGCGATGTCCTCCGCCTGATCGAGTTTTGCATAGTCGATAGCGACGCCGTAGCCCCTGACCGCGAAGTAGGTTTCGTAAACGGGCGAGCGGAAATCGGCGAACATGTTCTTCGCGGGATCGAGCGCCAGCGCGTAGCCGAGCGTCGCTTCGGACTGGTGATCGCCGAAATCGACGGCGACGCTGCGCCGCTCCGGCGCCTCCTCGGCACGTCGATCCAGAAACGCCTGCAAATCTGCGCGGGCAAGCGCCACGCGCCTGGCATATTCATTGACCTTCCGGTCATCGGCAAAGCTCTCGGCGGGCACGAGAGCCTGCGGCACCATTTCCTTGTCGTAGGGCGCATGGGCAAACATCGTCTCCATCGACAGAAACAGCGGCCGCGTGTCGGTCTTGCGGTGCTCGGCAATCAGCTTTTCGGCAAAGTCGAAGTAGAGTTTGTCCCTCACACCCCATTCCGGCAGCGCCAGATCGGCGGCGTCGTAGACCTCCTGGAAGCCGATCGAGCGCAGGAACGGCCCTTCGTTTACCGCATTATATTTCATCGGCATGATCGCCACCGTGCGATAGCCGCAGCGCGCCAGCATCTCCGGCAGCGCACCCTTGATCTTGCCTTCGAGCAGCTGGTTCACATAGGGCGCCTGCCAGCTGAAATCGGCGCTGGAAAGTGCCGTGAGCATCGAGAAATTGCTCATCCAGGTGCCGCCGCCAAAGGTTTCGACGAACATCGGCTTGATCGTACCGTCGCCGGAGCGGAACGTGTCGGCGATCTCGGGCGGGAAGCTGATCTCGGGAAACCGCATCGGCGACGCGTGGCTCTCCGACAGCACAAGATAGAGGTCGGCCCTTCCCACCTCCGGCCCGCATTCCACCGTATCCGCAAGCGCACCCTGCGTCTGGACGGCCCGCAGCTTGGCGGCCAGCGGCGGTTCACCGATCAGGCTCGGAATATGCCAGAAGGACATGAAGAGCGACGAGGCGTTGAAGCCGAAGATGAACGGCGGATCGCCCGGCCGCGCCGTCGGATGTGCGCCGATCGAGACGCCGACGGCCAGAAGCAACGCCGGCAACCGGACGAGCACCGGCGCATTCAATGGCTTCTCAGCGCGGAACAGCGCCCAGAGGAATGCGCCGGTCGCAGCGAGTGCCAGCACCGCCCCAACCACCAGCGGCGTATAATACTTGATGAGGAACCCTAGGATTGCCGTATCGGTGCTGGTGAAGATGAAATCGAAGACGTGCAGCGAATAGCCCTTGAGCTTGAACTTCACGATCGACGCCGCCGTCTGCAACAGCACGATCGCCGCCGCGCCATAGAACGAGAAGACGGGGCGCCGCGAAAACAGGAAGAAGATCGCCGCGATCACCAGCGTCACGGCGAATGTATAGGGCAGGAACCGCCAGCGGGTATCGAGGTAACGGATCAGCGCGAAAAACAATATCGCGGCAATGCAAACACATGCCGGATGCAACAATATCCGGATGATCTTCGATACGACCTTGCCCATCACGCCCTCTTACAACCCATAAAAATCTATAGTTGGCGTAACAGCACACATCCATCACAAGATTCTAATAAGGTTAAATTCGCACTGGATTAAACAGATAGAAGTTGCATTGGCGCATCACCGAGTGCGTCAAGGCTTTTTCGTGATTAATCCTGTGAATAACGGGGATGAGTTCGGCTTTTGTGGACATTAGCAAAGGGAAATGTTTCCTTGAACGGGTCGGCTGAGGGGCCGGTGGTTGAGGGCACGCATATGGAAATCGAAGAGCTGCTGAATATGCAGGAGCGGGGCATCCGCGATCGCATCCTGGGATGCCGGCTGAGTGACAACCCTATGTCGCACCCGGAATTCATGCCCATCTGGGACGCTGCAGCCCTCGAAACTTGGTACGCGCGTTATGAGGCTTGGCGTTTTGGCTGGTCGATGGAAGACGCCAACCGCCAGCACTGAAGAGATAAAGAGGGCGGCTGCCGCCAAGGCGCCCCCGCTTCCTGGAACGGGCCGCGATCCCCTGTAGCGGCCCGTTTCATTTTTGCCTGCCATCTATCTTTGCGGGTCTCGAAGGCTTGAACAAAGCAAAATTCCGACACACAAACATGCCAGTCACAGATCAGACGAGCAGCATGACAGGATTTGCAACCTTATGAGACGACTGATTACCGCCGCGGCAGCCCTCTCCGCTGCCACCATTTCCGCCTTTGCCTTTGCCGGTTCGGCCTCCGCCCAATCCCAGAACTTTCCGAGCGCAGGCGTCACCACGCTGGCCGGCCGGTGCTCCAAGCTTGTCGTCGGCAAGCTCGATGTTTCCAAGCCCTGCAAGAACGAGATCGCGGCCGTGGCGCTGCCGAACGGCGACGTGACCTTCATCTTCACGGCACAGGGCAAGATGCTGGGCTTCCAGGGTGACGGCAAAGCGATCAAGCCTGCCTCGAACGGCAATGCCCGGATCCCGCTGACGCTGGTGACCACGGGCGTCGGACAGAAGATGACCGGCGAAGTGAAGGTTGCCGGCAGCTGCACCTTCGGCAATCCCTATGGCGGCAAGCCGGTTGCGATCGAATGCACCGCCGAGAGCAAGGACAGCACCTTCGCTGCCAATTTCCAGACCAACGGCAAGGCGCCGGTTCAGCCGAAGGCGCCGGCAGCATCACCAGCGCCTGCGCCCGAGGGCAAACCCGCCAAGAAATAATCAGATCAGGCGCACCAGGCGCCGCCGGCGCCTGGCTTGCGTGCCAGCCCCTCGTTCGTGAGCTGCGCCCCAAGCGAACGGCCGTCGCGGGAAATCACCCGCGGGGCGCCGTCATTGCCGCCCTTGCCGGCCGTATTCATGGTGAAGGGTCCGGCATTCAGGAACTTGAAGACACGCGATTTGGCGGCAAAGCCGAGACGCCGCTCGTTTTCGCAGCGCGCATTGGTGACATCTGGCACCAGCGCATCGGCAACGACGATCTTCTCGCCCTTGTACCAGAACACCCCGCCATCACCGACGCAGTTCACATGCTCGCCCTGGCCGCAATAGCCGAAGGCGGCCTTGCCGCTTAGCGTATCGGCCGGCGATGCCTTGACCGGCTGGGCGGCGGGCACGGGCACATCGGCCGGCGGCAGCGGACGCTGCGGCTGAGCGAGAGCAACAGCCGGCTTCGGCTCGGCAGTCCTCGTTTCCGCAGTCTTGGGCGCTGTGGCCTTCGGAGCATCCGGCTTGATTGCAGCCGTGATCGTCGAGACATCGGGTGCGCGGGCCAGCATCGGCTTCACGCTTTTCCAGTTGTCGTGCGCATAGATGCCGCCGACGGTCAGAATGCCGATCGCCGCCCAGGGCAGGATGCCGCTGCCGCTGCTCTTGCTGCGTCCCGATGATTTGCGGCTACGGCCGCGAGTCGCTGTCTTCGCCATTGTCCCGAATCCCGTGAGTAGCCGGATTATTGGACGGCAATCCTTTCCGAAAGGTTGGCGAGCGGCATGGCTATGCACAGGCTTCTGCCGAGGCTGGACAACGAAGCGGAACAAGGTCTATCTGAGAATAATATGCGTGCGGTCTGGCATCCGTCACATTGAGCCCCCATTTTGGTGGCTAGTCGCGCGCAAAGCAACCGGTGTCTGATGCGTTATCTGTCCTTCATAGCCTGGCCCGCAGGCGCCATCCTCGGATTGGCAGCCCTTATTGGCGCGCATGCGGCACTCGGACAGGCGACCGGCAATTTCCACGAGGTGATCGCCGGAGAGCTCTATCGCTCAGCGCAGCCGAGCGGCGCCGACGTGAACGCCTACGCAAAGAACTATGGCATCCGCACTATCCTGAACCTGCGCAACGAAAAGCGCACGGAATGGTACACGGACGAACAGAAGGCGGCTGCCGAAAACGGCATCACCCTTATCGACTTCCCGATGTCCTCCTCGCGCGAGTTGCCGATCGCGGAAGCGCAGAAGCTGGCAAAGATCATGGCCGATGCGCCGAAGCCGCTTCTCATCCACTGCGAACACGGCGCCAACCGGACCGGCCTTGCCTCGGCGATCTATGTCGGCGCAGTTGAGAAGATGAGCGAGACGGCTGCCGAATTCCAGCTCAGCCCCTATTACGGAAACTTCGCCATCAAGGGCCTTGGCCGCTACGCCATGTACAGCTCCTGGGACAAATACGAAGAGACGATCGGTTTCTGAAGCCGAACAAAGGTGACCTGCCGGCGTTAGTCAGCGAAGAATTCTTCGCTGGAGAACTAAAGCCATGGACCTTGTCTTTGCCGACATGTTTCCCGAGTCGCGCATCCACTATCCTGTTATCTTCGCCCGCCTGATCGGCGCGGTCATCCTTGGCGGCCTGATCGGCATCGAGCGCGAGGCCCGTGATCACCCGGCGGGCTTTCGAACGCATATCCTGATCAGTCTCGCCGCCGCCCTCTTCGGCATCATCTCGATCGAGGCCGTGCATATGCCCGGCATTGCCGACGACCAGCAGGTCCGCATCGATCCGCTCCGCGTCATCGAAGCGGTCACGGCAGGCGTGGCATTTCTGGCCGCGGGAATGATCGTCTTTGCCCGCGGCCGGGTGAAGGGACTGACGACAGGGGCAGGCATGTGGCTGTCCGGCGCGATCGGTCTCGCCATGGGCTTCGGCTACTGGCCGATCGCCTTCTTCGCCACCGTGGCGGCCGTCTGCGTTCTCTATGCCTTCGGCAAGATGGAAAAGCGCCTCTCTGCTTCCGACAAGAAAGATCACCACTAAAGAAAAAGCCCGGCTGGGCCGGGCTCATCTGCATCAATTGCGGACCGATCTTTCCTGATCGAGGGATGGCGAAGCCTTCGGTTTCGCCTTGATGCCTTTCCAGGCAACGCTGCCTCTGCGCTCATCCTTGCCGCTGTCTTCGGCTGTGCGGATCATCCGCCATTCTTCTTCATGCTGGAGATAGATGTCCTGCGGCACAAGACGAGTGTCCATTCGCGTATCACCTTTCATAGTGGCTACTGGCTTAGCGCTTGTTCTTGATGGCATCGGCGGCAATATCCGGGCCGCCCTTGGAAAGATCGCTGCCGGTCACATGCGCGGGAACATGAACGTCATGCACCGGCGATTGCGGCAGGGTGAGATCCACCTGATGCGGCGGCAGCACCTGTGCCTTCTGCATGCGGTTCGGGCGTGCCCGCTTCATGCGGTCGGCTGCCTCGGTTCTCTTGTCGGGGGAGTGGGTCGAAGTCTGCATCATCGGCCTCCTTATCATCGCACCCGCGATGCATCGCATCGCTCAACCTCATTCAAACGGCCGGGGCTGCGTAAGGTTCCAAAGAAAATCGTGCTGGGATCAGACGTCTCCCCTCTTGACTGCCTGTATAAGTTGATTACCTAAGGGCTGATCTGTCGCCGCAGAGATGTGCGTGGTTGCCCCCCATGCGAAAAACATCGGCGATGGACAAACACTGGTGCCGGGCCCCTCTGGCGAGAGTTTTTACGGCGCTCTCGTGATGTCGGTACCGCCTGCAGAGAGCCGGCGGATTTTCAATCGATGAACAAGTTCACCATGCCTTTCGCGCATGCCCGTTCTGGCATGCCGCGTTCCTCCACGACACCCAATGTCAGAAACGATGTTCGCACCAATGAGGTGCGGCCATGAACCAGGCACAAAGCCATAAGTCGACCCTTGGATATTTCCGCTGGTCCTTCATCATCACCGCAGTCGGCCTGGCGCTCGGCGCCATTCTCGGCTGGCAATCGACTGGCACGATCGGCGGCATGGCGACCGTCTTCTTCATCTGCGCGGTTCTGGCCGTGCTGGAAATATCGCTCTCCTTCGACAACGCCATCGTCAACGCCAACAAGCTCAAAGAGATGACGCCGGAGTGGCAGCATCGCTTCCTGACCTGGGGTATCGTCATCGCCGTCTTCGGCATGCGTATCGTCTTTCCGCTGGCGATCGTCGTCATCGCCGCCGGTATCGGCCCGATCGACGCGATCATCCTCGCCGCCCGCGAACCGGCCGAATATGCCCGCATCATGAACGACGCCCACCTGCCGATCGCAGCCTTCGGCGGCACGTTCCTGATGATGGTCGGCCTCTCCTACTTCTTCAACCACGAGAAGGATATCCACTGGATCTCCTCGCTCGAGCGGATGATGTCGCGCGGTGCGGCCATCAAGGGCATCGAGATCGCTGTCGTTCTCCTGCTCATCCTGCTCTTCTCGTCGCTTCTGGAAGGCGAGGAAGCCACCACCTTCGTCTATAGCGCGATCTATGGTCTCGTCACCTTCCTGGCTGTCGAAGTCATCGGCGGCCTGCTGGATGCCTCGCAGAGGGCGATGAGCGAAGCCGCCCGCGGCGGTCTCGGCGCCTTCATCTATCTGGAAGTGCTGGATGCCAGCTTCTCGTTCGACGGCGTCATCGGCGCCTTCGCCCTGACGCAGAACCTCTTCATCATCGCCATCGGCCTTGGCATCGGCGCCATGTATGTTCGCTCGATGACGATCATGCTGGTCGAAAAGGGAACGCTGACGGAATACCGCTACCTGGAACACGGCGCGTTCTACGCGATCCTGATCCTGGCAGTGATCATGTATGTCCAGACGCTCTACCACATTCCTGAGGTGATCACCGGTCTCGGTGGCGCGACGCTGATCGGCATCTCGCTCTGGTCCTCGATCCGTCATAACCGCAAGGAAGCGGCGGAAGGACTGGCCCACGGCCATCACGCCAAGAGCGTGGAGGCCTGATAACAAGACTGCGGCGGGGCATCAGCCGCAGTCACCAAGATAAAAATAAAGCCCGCGACCAACCGGTTGCGGGCTATTTTCATGCGTAGGTTTCAGCGGCGCTTAGCGGCGGATGTGATCGAACACATCGGCATCGATGCCGAGCGTCTTCAGATGACGGCCCTGCGGACGGCGGCCTGCATCGACTGCGGCGCTGACTGCATTTGCGGCACCGATGACGGCGAAGGCGCGGCCAAGGAAACCTTCACGGATGGACTTAACGTAGGACATTGTCTTCTCGCTTTAGCTTCATTATTGACTGCTCACATATGGTGCATCGCAGCATCTACCACAAGTCGCGGAAATTCAGCGCTGCCATGCAAAAACGCCGATGCGGCGGCCGAAATGCAAAAGCCCGGCCACATGAGAGCCGGGCTTCGATCGCGTTCAGGCTGTGGTGAAACTCAGAATTCCGACCATTCCTGCTTCAGTGCCGCGTTGCCCGAAGCTGCGTAGCGCGCCGCACGCGGAGCCGACCCGCTGACAGCCCTTGCCGCAGGTGCAGTCGCCTGCTGCTGGCCAAGCCTGAACCTGCCGATCAGGTCCCGCAGGCGGCCGCTCTCGGTGGCAAGTGTGGCACTGGCCGCACTCGTCTCCTCGACCATCGCGGCATTTTGCTGGGTCACCTGGTCCATCTGGTTGACGGCAGCGTTGACCTCGTTGAGGCCGAGAGACTGCTCGCGCGACGACGTGGCGATTGCCTCCATGTGGCGGTTGATCACGGCAACATGCTCGCCGATCGCCGTCAGCGCATCGCCGGTCTCGCGCACCAGCCGCACGCCCGCTTCGACCTCGCCTGTCGAGGCGCCGATCAGCGACTTGATCTCGCGTGCCGCCTGGGCGGATCGCTGCGCCAGCTCGCGCACCTCCTGCGCAACAACGGCAAAGCCCTTGCCCGCCTCGCCGGCACGCGCAGCCTCGACACCGGCGTTCAGCGCCAGCAGGTTGGTCTGGAAGGCGATATCGTCGATGACGCCGATGATGTTGGAAATCTGGCTCGATGACTGCTCGATGCGCTCCATCGCCCGGACCGCATCGGAGACGACGGCGCCAGACTTTGCGGCACTCTCATTCGCCTCAACGGCAACGACCTTCGCCTCTTCGGCACGCTTCGAGGAATTGGCAACGTTCGCCGTGATCTCGTCGAGTGCCGCCGCCGTCTCCTCCAGCGAGGAGGCCTCACGCTCGGTGCGCTGCGACAGGTCGTCGGCGCTCTGGCTGATCTCGCGGCTGCCGCTGTCTATCGACGAGGCGCTGGCGGAAACGGCGCGCAGAACCTCAGCAAGCTGTGTCACCGAGCCGTTGAAATCGGCACGAAGGGATTCGAAATCTTCCGCGAAAGGCTGGTCGAGCTGGAAGGACAGGTCGCCGGATGCCAGATGCTTGAGACCATTTCCAAGGCCCGACGTCGCCTGGCGCATCTGCTCGGCCCTGATGCGATCGCTTTCGGCCGTGCGAAGCCGCTGCTCTTCGGTGAGATGGCGCTGCTCGGCCCCTTCCCGCTCCAGCCGCTTGTTGGCGACTGAATTGGCACGGAACACCTCGACCGCCGCCGCCATGTCGCCGATCTCGTCGGTACGCCCGGCAAAGGGAATCGCCGCCTCGTCGTTGCCGCCGGCAAGTACGCGCATCGATGCCGTGATCGCCTCGATCGGCCGCGCAATACCGGCAATCGCAAAGACCACCGAGGCAATGAGGATGGCAAGGCATCCGGCAATCAGGCTGCAGGCGAATACCAGCGTCGACCGGAACACGTCAGCACCCTGCTGATGGATTTTCTCGGAGCTCGCCGTGTTGAAGTCGAGCAGTTCGTTCAGATGGGCGCTGGCATTGTTCATCGCCGTGCGCATCTCGCCGGAAAGCGAAGCCTTGGCCTCCGCATCCTTGCCTGCCGAGGAAAGCTCGACCATGTGTTCGGACGCCTTGCGATAGGCATCGATGCTGTCTTCGATAGACTTGATCAAGTCTGCGCCCTTCGGCGTCGAGATCAGCGGATGATAGGTCTCCAGCTGCTTCTGAAGTGCGCCGTTCCGCTCGGCAATCAGCGCTTCGGCAGATTTCATCTCCTCAGGCGTCGAAGCCAGGATGTGCTGCGAATAGGCGTTGTCGAGCTGGTAGAAGGCGCTCTCGATGCTTTTGCCCGTCGAGATCTTCGGGATCCAGTTCGTGGCGATCACCTCGGTCTGGCCGTGCAGCATGCTCATGCTGCTGATCGCCATCCATCCAAGCAATGCAAACATGATCGCGACGGCGGCGAAAATGGCAGACAATAACATCTTGATGCGGGGGCGCTTCATCGAATGATCCTAAAATGAAAATATGAAAGTATATGACATCAGCAATAGAAATACGAAGATGCGACATCATATACGATTCTTATGAAAGTAATGACTGAGGGATTAAAACAGAATTAACTCTAAGAGGTTGCCAATACCGCAAATTTCACTAGCGAAATTTATGGAATACAAAGCGGTCCATCCAATCATCTTGCAGTCAAAACGAAAAAACCGGCCCGCTTGCGCGGGCCGGTTGGCAGGTAGGGGTTAGTGGCGTCTTTTTGTTAGTCTTCGTTTGCAGCGAGCTGGGAAAGGACCTGCCCGCGCCCGCGCAACCGAAGGATCAGCGGAATGATGAAGGCCGCTGCCGCAACGAGCAGAAGGCCTGCCGCGATCGGCGACATCACCAGCGTCGTCAGGTCGCCCTGGCTGATCGACAGCGCACGGCGCAGCTGCTGTTCGGCAAGCGGTCCGAGGATCAGGCCGACGACGACAGGCGCGATCGGATAGCCGAAGAGACGCATGATGTAGCCGAGCACGCCGAAGGCGAGCAGCATGCCGAGTTCGAAGACCGACGGGTTGGCGCCGATGGTGCCGAGCGTCGCAAACAGCAGGATGCCGGCGTAGAGCCACGGCTTCGGGATGGTCAGCAGACGCACCCAGAGGCCGATCAGCGGCAGGTTCAGAACCAGCAGCATAGCGTTGGCGAGCAGCAGCGAGGCGATCAGGCCCCAGACGAGCTGCGGATTGGTCGCAAACAACAGCGGACCGGGCTGTAGGCCGTATTGCTGGAAGCCGGCGAGCATGATCGCAGCCGTCGCCGAGGTCGGCAGGCCGAGCGTCAGCAGCGGCACGAGCGTACCGGCAGCCGATGCATTGTTGGCAGCCTCGGGACCGGCAACGCCTTCGATCGCGCCCTTGCCGAACTCTTCCGGGTTCTTCGACAGGCGCTTCTCGGTGGCATAGGAGAGGAACGTGCCGATTTCGGCACCACCGGCCGGCATCGCGCCGATCGGGAAACCGATGACCGTTCCGCGCAGCCACGCCTTCCAGGAGCGGCTCCAGTCCTGCGCCGTCATCCAGAGCGAACCCTTCACGGCCTCGATCTTGTCGGCAACCAGATTGCCCTGGGCAGCGATGTAAAGCGTCTCGCCGATCGCGAACATCGCAACGGCAAGCGTCGTCACCTCGATGCCGTCGAGCAGATCGGGAATGCCGAAAGAGAGACGCGCCTGGCCGGTCTGCTGGTCGATACCGACCATGGCCAGCGCAAAGCCGATGAACAGCGATGTCAGACCGCGCAGCGCCGAGTCGCCGAAGGCCGAGGATACCGTCACGAAGGCAAGGATCATCAGCGCGAAATATTCGCGCGGACCGAAGACCAGCGCCAGCTTGACGATGTAGGGCGCGATGAAGGCGAGGCCGAGCGTCGCGATCAGCCCCGCGACGAAGGAGCCGATGGCAGCCGTCGCAAGTGCGGGTCCGCCGCGTCCGGCGCGGGCCATCTTGTTGCCCTCGAGCGCGGTGACGATCGACGAGCTTTCGCCCGGAGTGTTCAAGAGGATCGAGGTCGTCGACCCGCCATACATGCCGCCGTAATAGATGCCCGCGAACATGATCAGCGAGCCGCCCGGGTCGAGCTTGTAGGTGGCAGGCAGCAGCAGAGCGACTGTCAGCGCCGGACCGATGCCCGGGAGAACGCCGACAGCGGTGCCGAGCATGACGCCGATGAAGGCGAAGAGTAGGTTCATCGGCTGGAATGCAACCGCGAGACCCTGAAGAAGGAATTCGAAAGTGCTCATGGGGGCTGCACCTTAGAAGAACAGATGTTCAAGCCAGCCGGCAGGCAGCGTCAGCTGCAGCAGCTTGGAGAAGATCATCCAGACAATGAAACTGAAGACGATACCAACAGGGATCGAGATCCACAGCTGGCGCTTGCCGAAGCCGCGCGCCGTCAGGCCGAAGAGCAGGCCGGTGGCGATCGAGAAACCTGCGGTACGCAGGAAGATCATCTGACAGGCCAGACCAGCGACCACCCAGAGAACCGGCGGAACTTCCTGGCGCTCGCGCTCCGGGAACTCGCCACGCCAGGCTTCCGCGACCGTCCACAGACCGAGAGCGGCAAGACCGAAGGCAACGAACTCCGGCACGGTCGCCGGACCGACGCGGTCGTACTGCGCAATCGCGCTCAGATGAGACGCATCCCAGAATATCACGCCCGAGATTGCGAACAGAAAGACGGCAATAGCCAGCGCCGCCCAATCAGGGCGGCGCTTCGTTGCCGAGGGGGTGTTACCCTCGCTCATTTTACCAGTCCGATCTCTTTGAGAATGCCTTCGGTCGCCGAAACGTCCTTCTCGAGCTGAGCCTTGAACTCGTCGCCCGCGAGGTAGGTGTCAGCCCAGCCCTTGGTCTTCAGCGTTTCCTGCCAGCCGGCAGACTTGTGCAGCTTTTCGACGTCGGCAGCGATCACCTTGACTTCCTCGTCCGTCAGGCCGGGAGCGGCTGCAACCATGCGCCAGTTCTGGATCGAGACGTCGGTGCCGGCTTCCTTCAGGGTCGGTGCGTCGATGCCTTCGAGGCGAGCGTCGCTCGAAACGGCAAGAAGGCGCAGCGTGCCGGCCTTAACCTGCGATTCGAACTCGCTGTAGCTGGAGATGCCGGCCGTGACCTGGCCGCCGAGAATAGCGGCAAGCGCTTCGCCGCCGCCGGAGAAGGCGATGTAGTTGACCTTGGTCGGGTCGACGCCCGAAGCCTTGGCGATCAGGCCGGCCGTGATGTGGTCGGTACCGCCGGCAGAGCCGCCGCCCCAGGAGACCGAGCCCGGATCGGACTTCAGCTTGGCGACGAGATCGGCCATGGTCTTGATGTCGGACGATGCGGGAACGACGACCGCTTCGTATTCGCCGGTGAGGCGGGCGATCGGCGTAACGTTGGCGAGCGTGATCGGCGCCTTGTTGGTCAGGATCGCGCCGACCATGACGTAGCCGCCGACGATCAGCGTGTTCGGGTTGCCGGCGCTCTGGTTGGCGAACTGTGCGAGGCCGATGGTGCCGCCGGCGCCCGGTACGTTCTGAACCTGAACGTTGCTGGAAATGCCTTCCTGCTGCATCACCGACTGCAGCGAACGGGCCGTCTGGTCCCAGCCGCCGCCCGGCGCTGCCGGAGCGATGATGGTGTAATCGGCCGCAACGGCCGGCAGCGCGATGGCGGCTGCAAAGAGAGTGGCGATAAATGTATGTTTCAAGACGTGTCCTCCTTGAGCGCGGGCTTTAAGCCGCGTCATTGCTGTCAGGGATCGGGGAAGCACGGCCGCCGGCGAAAGAGCGATCGATCGCAAATGAACGGCAAGTCCTCCCGAAACTTCCTCCGCCTCCACGGAGAAGAAGTGTCCGAAAGCACCACAAGAAGCTGTCATTTAGCTGACATCGCCCACCTATCCAGTGTCCGTTGACACTTTTTTGCCGCAATTCTTTCGCCCAGGCACCCAAACGGCAACGGCCGGCCCGCCTTTCAGCGGACCGGCCGTTCGATCGAATTACGATCTGTTTTCAGACAGTTGGAATTAGAATTCCGACCATTCCTGCTGCACGGCGGCGTTGCCGTGGCTGCGATAGACCGGTGCAGCGGCCTTCGGCGCGCTGCGGGCCATTGCAGAGGCCGTGCGGCGCAGAGCCTCGGCATCGGAGGCACCCTGATGGTGATCGCCGGCCAGCTTGAAGTTGGCGATCAGGTCGCGCAGGCGGACTGCTTCGGAGGCGAGCGTCGCGCTGGCGGCATTGGTTTCTTCCACCATCGCGGCGTTCTGCTGGGTTACCTGGTCCATCTGGTTGACGGCGCTGTTGACCTCGGAGAGACCGGTCGACTGCTCACGGGACGACGTGGCGATCGCATCCATGTGCTGGTTGATCGAGACGATCAGCCCCTCAATGGTCTTCAGCGCATCGCCGGTTTCACGCACCAGCTGGACGCCGCCCTGTACTTCGACGGACGAGTTGCGGATCAGGTCCTTGATCTGCTTGGCGGCTTCCGCCGAGCGCTGAGCAAGCTCACGGACTTCCTGGGCGACGACGGCGAAACCCTTACCGGCTTCACCGGCACGCGCGGCTTCGACACCGGCATTGAGGGCCAGGAGGTTGGTCTGGAAGGCGATTTCGTCGATGACGCCGATAATGCTGGAGATCTGGTTCGACGACTGCTCGATCTTCTGCATCGCGTTGACGGCGTTGGAGACGACCTGGCCGGAGCGGGCAGCGCTTTCATTTGCCTGGATCGCCACCTGGCGGGCCTCGTCGGCACGCTTGGAAGAGTTCGAGACGTTGACGGTGATCTCATCGAGCGCGGCTGCAGTTTCCTCGAGCGAAGCGGCCTGCTGTTCCGTGCGCTTCGAGAGATCGTCAGCACCGCTGCCGATTTCGCGGGTACCGGTGCCGATCGCGCCTGCCGAAGAGGAGATCGCCTTCATCGTGTTGGCAAGCTGCATGACGGCGCCGTTCAGGTCCTGGCGCAGCGGCTCGAAATCGGGCGCGAAGGCTTCGTTGAGCTGGAAGCTGAGATCACCATTGGCAAGGCGCTTCAGGCCAGCCGCAAGACCGGCGGTCGCTTCGCTGAGGCGTGCCTGGGCAGCGCTTTCGGCGTCACGCGTCAGCCGTTCGCGGTCGGCCTCGGCCTGGGCGCGGTTGGCTTCCGCATCGGCCTGTAGGCGCTGATTGTCGATCGCAGCCTGACGGAACACTTCGACGGCCTTTGCCATCTCGCCGATCTCGTCGCCGCGATGGGCATCGGCAACTGTCATATGCGTATCGCCGTTGGCGAGTGCGCGCATCGAACCGGTGATCCGGCCGATCGCATTGGCAATGCCGGCAATGCCGAAATAGGCTGCACCGCAGACGAGCAGCGCGCTCATGCCGAGAATGACGCTGAGCATCAGCAGCGTCCGGCTGAATTCCGAACGGTTTTCGGCGGCAGCACTGGCAGCCAGTGCCTGGTTCGACTTCACCACCTTGTCGACGCTGGCGGCCAGCTCGTCGGCGATCGGGCCGAGATCCTTGTCGAAGGCATCGATCGCCTTCTGCTTTTCGCCGGCTTGGACGAGCACAATCAGATTGTCGCCCGCGGAGACATATTTGGAGGACGTATCGTCGATCGAGGTGAAGGCCTCACGCTCGGCATCGGTATCGACCTGATCCTTGAAGTCGGCAACGGCCTTCA
The DNA here is from genome assembly GCF_053522545.1 of Rhizobium sp. 21-4511-3d. Taxonomy (NCBI): domain Bacteria; kingdom Pseudomonadati; phylum Pseudomonadota; class Alphaproteobacteria; order Hyphomicrobiales; family Rhizobiaceae; genus Rhizobium; species Rhizobium sp. 21-4511-3d. The sequence continues at coordinate 207,631 of NZ_JBNWCF010000005.1, forward strand.
GCAGCGCCGCCTGCTTCGACTTGATCTTCTTCACGAAGCCATCCGGACCGCCTTCCGTGCGGCCCATGACGTAGTCGCCGTAGGAGCCGCGCAGCGAGTAGCGCGCCAGCTGGATATCGGTCGCCTTCGAAACGCCCGGCAGATAGCTGGTCGCGAAGTCGTCGGCATTTTCGTTGAACGTGTTGAGGCTGCGCAGCGAAATAAAGCCGGTCAGGCCGAACAAGACCGCGATGACCGCGAATATCGCCACCATCGATGTTTTTACGTTTGGACGCTTCATGAAAAAGAACCTCTGAAAAAGGGGGCCCCGCGCTCTCGCGCTCCCCCGCCCCGTCATTGTGGAGAGATATGATTTGCAGCTTCATGCCGCCCGCACGGACATTCTGACGGCCCCGCGCAAGCCGTTTCATATCGAGAATAACCACCGGTTTTCGATTAATTTTCGCTAAATGCGACACAGAAAAAATAGTAATAAAAACAACGAACTTGTAAAATCAGATGTAAAAAAGCGGCATTTTCGGCGGCACTCGGCCGAAGTAAGTTTTTCTTACTTTCAGAGTAAAATTTTCTTTTGCAGGAATGGCATAAATATTATCACTTGAGAATATGCGTAAGTATAAATTCCCGCTCTCACCCAGCTTTAAAATAGCTGGATCAAAGCCGCTTGCGCACATCAGGCTTTCGGGAAATGAATGTGCCATGAGCATCCCGAAGCAACATCCGTTTCCCTTCGATCCCACCTACGGCGCCACCCTGTCGGCGCTGCAATCGATCCGTCCGCCGGAAGCGCCCGATGGCTTCGATGCTTTCTGGGAAGAGCGCTACTCCCGGGCACTCACCATCGACCCGAAACCTGCCGTTTCGCGTAGCGAGACCGAACATGCCCGCTGGCATGTGCTGGATATCACCTACGCCTCGACGGACGGCCTCACGATCGGCGGATGGCTGCTTTTGCCGAAGCACGGACAGGTGCGCCGCGGCCTCGTCGTCGGTCACGGCTATGGCGGCCGCGATCAGCCGGACCTCGACATGCCCGTCGAAGACACCGCCGTGCTGTTCTTCTGCGCCCGCGGGATGTCGCGAAGTGCCCATCCACCGATCCCGAATGAGGCCAGCGGCCATGTGCTGCATGGCATCGAGAGCCGCGACAGCTATGTCATCGGCGGCTGCGTCGAGGATATCTGGCTTGGCGTGTCGGCGCTGATCGCACTCTACCCTTGGCTCGATGGCGCAATCGGCTATTCCGGCGTCAGCTTCGGCGGCGGGCTGGGCGCCCTGGCGATCCCCTTCGACCGGCGTATCGACCGCGGCTTCCTGACTGTGCCGACCTTCGGAAACCGGCCGCTCTGGCTGCGCCTGCCGACCGTCGGCAGCGCCGATTCCGTCCAGCAATATCAGCGAAAGCACGGCAGCGTTCTGGAAACCCTGCGCTTCTTCGATGCCGCAACGGCCGCAACGCGCATCCGCGTGCCGATGCTCGTCGCACCCGCCCGGTTCGATCCTGCCGTGGCACCCCCCTGCCAGTTTTCCGTCGCCAATGCGCTGCCGGGCGAGAAGGAGGTCTTCATCCTCGATGCCGGCCATTTCGACTATGACAGCGCGGCCGAACAGAATGAAGAACTGAGAGGCCGGACCGCGGCCTTCTTCAAGGGACGCTGAGCCGGACTTACTGCCGGCGCAGCACCTCGTTCCAATGGGCGATCAGCCGCGCCCGCTTCACCTGATCGAGATAGACCATCAAACCGGGACTGACCGGCACCGGCTTCAGCTGCGCGCCGAGCAGCTCCTGCATGGTGTTGGCAGTATTGTCGCCCGCCACCTCAGGGCTGACGGCAGGTATCTGCAGCTCGCGCGCCATGATCGTCTGCCCCTGCCTCGACATGAAGAAGGAGAGATATTGCCGCCCGAGCTCCGGGTCGGCCGCTGCCTGCGGCACGAGCCCGATGCGCGACATCACCACCGTATAATCCTTCGGCAGCACGATCCCGACATCCGGATGCCGGGCTGCCCAGTCGGCGGCGTAGGAGCCGAGGATGTTGTAGCCGAGCACGAAGCGCCCATCGGCAACGCGCTCGAGGATCGCCGAGCTCGTCGAGTAAAGCTTGACGCCCGCCGCTCCCATGGCGCCGATCACCGACCAGATATCACCGAACTGCTCCTGGTCGCGCGCCATGAACAGGAAGCCGACGCCCGACCGCTCGATGTCATAGGTACCGATACGGCCATAAACGGCGTTGCCCTTGCGCGTGAGGTAATCGACGAACTCGGCACGCGACGACGGCACCGCCTCATGCTTGAAGCTCGGCTTGTGATAGACGAAGACGGCGGGCTCGAAGGTCAACGCATAGGCGGTGTTGCGCCAGTTCGCCCATTTCGGCCAGCGCCCGCTCATCGGCAGGTTGCTGACCTGCGCGTAACCGTCGTTGGACAGCTTCACCTGCAGATCCATCGCCGATGAAAAGGCGAAATCAGCCGTCTTCTTGCCGGCATCGGTTTCCCGCACGATCCGGTCGTAGATCTCCCCCGTCAGCATATCCTCATAGCGGATCGCCACATCGGGATTGGCATGCTGGAAGCCCGTTATCATCGGCTTGGCAAGCGGCTCGTCCAGCGACGAATAAACCGTCAGCACCCTGGCATCCGCCTTGCCCGACTTTGCCGGGTAGAAGGTCTGGTTGCCGTAAGCAAAGCCCGGACAGAGCATTAGTAAAAGAATGAAAAGTCTCCTCATGCCCCAAGGATTGCATGCGTGCAAAACGGGAGCAAGCGCCGATACTCTAGTCAAAGCGGCAAAATCGCAGTCGCCCCGCGACAAGAACTTCAAAAGAAGTTAAGCTAAATTAGACCGTTTTCATGGAGGGGATGTTGGAACGACGGCTGAGTGCAATACTCGCTGCCGACGTCGTGGGTTATAGCCGCCTGATGGGTATCGACGAGTCCGGCACCCTCCAGGCTCTCAACCGTCACCGCTGCGAACTGATCGATGTCAGGATCTCCGACTACAAGGGCCGGACATTCAAGCTGACAGGCGATGGAATGTTTGTCGAGTTCCAGAGCGTCGTGAATGCCGTTGCCTGCGCGGTCGAAATCCAGCGAAACATGGCGGCGCGCAACGAGGGCGTACCGAAGGAACAACGCATCGAATTCCGCATCGGCATCAATCTTGGCGACGTCGTCGTCCAGGATGGTGACGTGTTCGGCGATGGCGTCAACGTGGCGGCGCGGCTGGAAAAGCTCGCGCAGCCCGGCGGCATCTGCGTGTCCGGCTCGGTCCGTGACCAAGTCGGCACCCGCCTGAATGTCGGCTTCGAGCTGCAGGGCGAGCATGCGCTGAAAAACATCAAGCAGCCGGTGCAGGTCTATACCATCGACATCACCAAGGGTTCCGGCAGCAGCCGCAGCGCCACCCAGCGCCGCAACACCTGCTTCATAGCGGTGCTACCCTTTACGAACATGAGCGGCGATACCGAGCAGGACTACTTCTCCGACGGCATCACCGAGGACATCATCACCGATCTCTCCAAGGTCTCCAGCCTGCATGTCGTGCCGCGCCACACAGTCTTCACCTACAAGGGCACTTCGGTGCGCATCAAGCAGGTCGCCCAGGAACTCGGCGTCCGCTATGTGCTGGAGGGCAGCGTGCGCATGGCGGGCACCCGCGTGCGCATCTCCAGCCACCTGATAGACACCACCAATGGCGACCACCTCTGGGCCGACCGCTATGACCGGAACCTGACCGACATCTTCGCCATCCAGGACGAGATCGCCAATTCGATCGTCGGCCAGCTGAAGATCCGGCTGCTGCCGGAGGAGCGCAAGGCGATCGCCGAAGAGCCGACCGCCAATGTCGAGGCCTATACCTATTACCTCCGCGGCCGGCAGCTCTCCCATACCTGGACGAAATCCTATCTCGTCCTTGCCCGCCGCATGTTCGAAAAGGCCGTCGAGCTCGATCCCGAATATGGCCGCGCCTATGCCGGTATTGCCGATTGTGACGCCGCCATCCGCGACTGGGATCCGGATCAGGTCTCCGTCGAGCAGATTCTCAAGGCGAGCGCCCGGGCGCTGGAGCTCAATCCTGATCTGGCCGAGGCCCATGCCTCACACGGGCTGGCGCTGCATCAGAACGGCGAGGAGCAGCAGGCGATCGAATCCTTCGAGCGCGCGCTGGCCCTCGACCCGAACCTCTATGAAGCGAATTTCCACTACGGCCGCTTCTTCTTCATGCGCGGCGACTATGCGAATTCGGTGCATTATTTCACCCGCGCCGCCCATATCCGCACCGACGATTACGTATCGCCGATCCACCTGATGAGCGCCTACCGCTCGCTCGGGCGCGCCGCCGACACCGAAAACTGGGCAAAGCTCGGGCTGCTGCGCGCCGAACGGGCCCTCAACCTCAACCCGGAAAATTCCGGGCCGGCGCATCGCGGCGCGCTGGCGCTCGCCCATCTCGGCGATGCCGGCCGAGCCCGCAACTGGGCGGCCCGCGCCATCGCCATCGACCCCGATGACATCGTCGCGCAGTACAATCTCGCCTGCGTCTATTCCGTCCTCGGCGATGTGGACGAGGCGATGGTGCTCCTGGAAAGGCTGCTGGTGCGCAGCTCGATCTACCATATCAAATGGTTCGACAACGATTCCGACCTGGACAACGTCCGTACCCACCCGCGCTTCATCAGGCTGCGCGAGATTGCGCAGCAGGAAGAGGCAGCTCACCCCCGCATCAGCAAAAACACCGACAGCACGGCTGATGACAGCGGCACACCCGCCCTGTAATCTCCTTTCCAAAAAAGGAAACATCCGTGCGCATCCTGCTGACCGAAGACAATGTCGCGCTTGCCGATGGCCTGTCCGCGATCTTGCGCGGTACGGGGCATGCGGTCGATGTCGTGCATGACGGAGCCTCCGCCAATGCCGTCATCGCCGCTGAAAACTTCGATCTGGTGATTCTCGATCTCAATCTGCCGGAGATGGACGGGCTCGAAGTGCTGCGCAACATGCGCGCCCGCCAGAGCAAGGCCGCCGTCCTGATCCTGACCGCACGCGGGACGCCCGAAGAGCGCGTCCGCGGCCTCGATCTTGGTGCGGATGATTACCTGATCAAGCCCTTCGACATTGCCGAATTCGAGGCCCGCGTGCGCGTTCTGCTGCGCCGGCAGGCGGGGCTGCATTCGGCGACCGTGATGTATGGCCCGGTTTCGTTCGATCTCAATTCCCGCACCTTCTCGGCAGCCGGCGTGCAGATCGATATCCCCGCCCGCGAACTCGGCCTGCTCGAAATCCTCTTCATGCGCGCCGGAAAGGTCGTCGCCAAGGAAGCCATCATCCAGTCGCTGACGGCCTTCGACGATGACATCTCGGCCAATGCGATCGAGCAATATGTCAGCCGCCTGCGCAAGCGCCTCGCGCCCTATGGCCTGACGGTCAAGACCGCCCGCGGCATCGGCTACTATCTCGACAAACTGACCGAGGCCGCATGAGCGCTGCCTATTCGCTGCGCCGCAGGCTGCTGTTCTGGCTGCTGATCTCCACCGCCATCATCGGAACGCTGGCGCTCGCCGATACCTATCGCGAGGCGATCCAGACATCGAACATCGTTTCCGACCGCGTGCTCGCCGGTTCGGCGCTGGCGATCGCCGAGCGTGTCGTCGTTGCCGAAGACGGAACGCTCGAGGTCGACATTCCCTATGTCGCACTGGAAATGCTGACCTCGGCCGCCCAGGACCGGGTCTTCTACCGCGTCGATGGACCGCCCGGCGAGTTCATCACCGGCTATCAGAACCTGCCGACGCTTGCCGACACATCCGGCGAAGTCGCAGGCTTTGCCGACGATACCTTCCGCGGCGAGCCGATCCGCGTCGCCACGCTCCGGCGTTCGGCCTCGACGGGTATCCGCTCCGTGCCATTCGCCGTCACCGTTGCCGAGACCACCATCGCCCGCCGCCAGCTCGCCCGCGCCATCCTGCTGCGCTCGGCGCTGCGCCTGCTGTTCATGATCGCCGGCGCTGCGGTTATCGTCTGGATCTCGGTCACCGTGGCGCTTCGCCCGCTCTACAAGCTCCGTGACGCCATCGGCGAGCGCAGCCCCGACGACCTTCACCCGATCCGCCAGTCGGTCCCGACAGAAGTCGAGCCGCTCGTCGATACCGTCAACAGCTTCATGGTCCGCCTGCAGTCGGCGCTCGACGCGCTGCGCAATTTCACCGGCAATGCAAGCCATCAGCTGCGCACGCCGCTGGCAATCATCCGCACGCAGCTTGCGCTCTCCGCCCGCTCCGCGACCTTGGACGAAGCCCACCGTTCAGCCCTGAAAGGCGACCAGGCGGTCGCTCATGCCGAGCGCATCCTTGCCCAGCTGCTGCTGATGGCGAAGATCGATGCCGCAACCGCCAAGGAGGCGCTGACGGCGACCGCGATCGATCTCACCCCGATCGCCCAGGAAATCACCGGCGAGCTGATCCCGACCGCCGCCGAGGCGGGGATCGATCTCGGTTTCGAAGGCGAAGGTGCCGCGATGATCCGCGCCGAGCCGCTGCTGATCGGCGAACTCCTGCGCAATCTCGCCGGCAACGCCATCGCCTATGCCGGAAAGGGCGCCGAGGTGACCGTCCGCGTTTGCCGCAACGGCGAGACGGTGGCGCTCGAAGTCGAGGACAACGGCCCCGGCATTCCGCCGGAAAAGCTTGAAGCCGTGCGCCAGCGCTTCTCGCGCGGCAACGATTCGGGCGCGCCCGGCGCCGGTCTCGGCCTGCCGATCGTCGAGGAGATCGCCAATCTCTTCAATGCCAGCCTGACGCTCGCCAATGGCCCGGATGGAAAGGGCCTCAAGGCTTCGGTCACCTTCGCAAAACTGTCGTAAAGCCTTCCAGCCGTTAACCTTTGTGCCTTGCATTCTTTCGCTGCATTGCACACTATCGCCTTGGGAACAGCCGTGGATAAGGCGAAATATGTCGATCAAGGCCAGCATCTATCATCTGACGCACTATACCTATGACAAGCCGGTCCGGCTCGGGCCGCAGGTCATCCGCCTGAAACCCGCCTCGCATTCGAAGACTCGCGTGCTCAGCCATTCGCTGAAAGTGACGCCGTCGAACCATTTCGTGAACCTGCAGCAGGATCCCTACGGCAACTATCTCGCCCGCTTCGTCTTTCCGGAGCCGGTAACCGAATTCAAGATCGAGGTCGATCTCGTCGCCGACATGACCGTCTACAACCCCTTCGACTTCTTCGTCGAAGAGGAAGCGACGAAATGGCCGTTCGACTATCCCGAGACCATCCGCGAAGACCTGTCGATCTACATGAAGCCCGAGGAGCCCGGCCCGCGGCTCAAGGCGCTTCTGGAAACGCTCGACTACACGCCGGGCCAGCCGACCGTCGATATGGTCGTCGGCCTCAATGCCCGGCTGCAGCAGCAGATCGGCTACGTCATCCGCATGGAAGCCGGCGTCCAGACGCCGGAGCAGACGCTGGAAACCGCCAAGGGCTCCTGCCGCGACACCAGCTGGCTGCTGGTGCAGATCTTGCGCCATCTCGGCCTCGCCGCCCGCTTCGTCTCCGGCTACCTGATCCAGCTGACGCCTGATCTGAAGGCGCTCGACGGCCCCTCCGGCACCGAAGTCGATTTCACCGACCTGCATGCCTGGGCGGAAGTCTATCTGCCGGGTGCCGGCTGGATCGGCCTTGACCCGACCTCCGGCCTGCTCACCGGAGAAAGCCATATCCCGCTCGCCGCCACTCCGCATTTCCGCAATGCGGCGCCGATCTCCGGCGGCTATTTCGGCGAGGCGAATACCGAATTCGCCTTCGACATGAAGGTCGCCCGCGTCGCCGAGCATCCGCGCATCACCAAGCCCTTCTCCGACGAGAGCTGGGACGAGCTGAACGAACTCGGCGAGAAGATCGACCGCATTCTCGAAGCCGAGGACGTCCGGCTCACCATGGGCGGTGAGCCGACTTTCGTGTCGATCGACGACTTCGAATCCGCCGAATGGAACACCGCCGCCGTCGGCCCGACCAAGCGCGAAAAGGCCGATAGCCTGATCCGCAAGCTGCGCGAGCGCTTCGCGCCCGGCGGCTTCCTGCATTACGGCCAGGGCAAGTGGTACCCAGGCGAAAGCCTGCCGCGCTGGACCTTCTCGCTCTACTGGCGCAAGGACGGCATGCCGATCTGGCAGGACCCGAACCTGATTGCCGCCGAAGGCAAGGATACCGGCGTGACACCGGCCGATGCCGAACGGCTAATGACCGGCATCGCCCGCGAGCTGGCGATCTCGCCGGATATGGTGCTGCCCGCCTATGAGGATCCCGCCGATTGGATCGTCAAGGAAGGCAATCTGCCGGAGAATGTGGATCCATCGAATTCGAAGCTCAAGGACCCCGAAGAGCGCAACCGCATCGCCCGCGTCTTCGAACGCGGCCTGACGGTTCCGACCGGCTACATCCTTCCCGTCCAGGCCTGGAACGCCCAGGCCTCCGGCCGCCGCTGGATGAGCGAGAAGTGGCAGACGCGCCGCGGCAAGATTTTCCTCGTCCCCGGCGACAGCCCCGTGGGCTACCGCCTGCCGCTCGGCACCCTGCCCTATATCTCGCCCGCGCAGTTTCCCTATATCCACACCGCAGACCCCTCGATCCCGCGCGAAGCGCTGCCGAAGGTGATGACGCCGCCCGGCCGCGCCATGCTGGAAGCCTCGCGCCACGCCGAAGAAGGCGGCCAGACCCGTGTCGAGCAGACGATCGGCGAGATCGGCGGCTCCGTGCGCACGGCGATGTCCGTCGAGCCGCGCGACGGAAGGCTTTGCATCTTCATGCCGCCGGTCGAGCGCATCGAGGACTATCTCGAGCTGATCGCCGCTGCAGAGCATGCCGCCCGCGATCTCGGTCTTCCCGTCCATATCGAAGGCTACTCGCCGCCGCAGGACGAGCGCATCAACGTCATCCGCGTTGCACCCGATCCCGGCGTCATCGAGGTCAACATCCACCCTGCCTCGAACTGGCAGGACTGCATCGACATCACCACCACCATCTACGAGGAAGCCCGCGAGACACGCCTCGGCGCCGACAAGTTCATGATCGACGGCCGCCACACCGGCACCGGCGGCGGCAACCATGTCGTCGTCGGCGGCGCCAATCCGGGCGACAGCCCGTTCCTGCGCCGCCCGGATCTCTTGAAGAGCTTGGTGCTGCAGTGGCAGCGGCATCCCTCGCTCTCCTACATGTTCTCCGGCATGTTCATCGGCCCGACTAGCCAGGCGCCGCGCATTGACGAAGCCCGCCACGACAGCCTCTACGAGCTCGAAATCGCCATGGCGCAGGTGCCGATGCCCGGCCGCGGCGTCGCACCGCTTCCCTGGCTCGTCGACCGGCTCTTCCGCAACCTCCTGACCGACGTCACCGGCAATACGCACCGCGCCGAAATCTGCATCGACAAGCTGTTCTCGCCAGATGGCCCCACCGGCCGGCTCGGCCTCGTCGAGTTCCGCGGCTTTGAAATGCCGCCGAATGCCCGTATGTCGCTTGCCCAGCAACTACTGGTGCGCGCGCTGATCGCCCGCTTCTGGATCAATCCCGCCGACGGCAAGTTCGTGCGCTGGGGCACCTCGCTGCACGACCGGTTCATGCTGCCGCATTTCGTCTGGGCCGATTTCCTCGATGTCCTCAACGACCTCCGCGAAAACGGCTTCGACCTCAGCCCCGAATGGTTCAAGGCGCAGCTGGAGTTCCGCTTCCCCTTCTGCGGCGAAGTCGAATACGAGGGTTCGAAGCTCGAGCTGCGCCAGGCGCTGGAGCCCTGGCATGTGATGGGCGAGGAGGGCGCGATCGGCGGCACGGTGCGTTACGTCGACAGTTCCGTCGAGCGCCTGCAGGTACGGCTCGAAACCAACAACGCCTCGCGCTACACCGTCACCTGCAATGGCCGGACGGTACCGCTGACGCCAACAGGCACGTCGGGCGTTTCCGTCGCCGGCGTGCGCTACAAGGCTTGGCAGCCTTCGTCGGGCCTGCACCCCGTCCTCCCGGTCAACACGCCGCTCACCTTTGACATTTATGATACATGGTCGAAGCGTTCGATCGGCGGCTGCATCTATCATGTTGCCCATCCGGGCGGCCGCAACTATGACACCTTCCCGGTCAACGGAAACGAAGCGGAAGCCCGGCGGCTGGCGCGATTCGAACCGTGGGGACATACGGCAGGCGGCTTCATTCCGCGCGCCGAAACAGGTTCGCAGGAATTCCCGCTGACGCTCGATCTCAGGCGCCCGGCAGGGCTTTAGGCTAGGTTTTAATGGGCAAGAAACCGGCAACAGAACGCAAGGCAGTCGAGAACCGCAGCGGCAACGATGCGATCCTCGATTATTCGCCATTGCCCGGCGTTGCCGACGAGATGGTCGACAACAACGGCGCCATCCGCCCGGTCTGGCAGCGCTTCCTCTCCGCCTTCGGCCGCGTGCCGAAACCCGAGCTTGCCGAACGCTTCGCCCGTGCCGACCGTTATCTGCGCGACGCCGGCGTCTTCTACCGCGCCTATGGCAACAAGGGCACCGGCGAGCGCTCTTGGCCGCTCTCCCATATCCCGGTTCTGATCGACGAGCGCGAATGGCAGCAGCTGTCGGCCGGTCTCGTGCAGCGCGCCGATCTCCTGGAAGCGATCGTCGCCGATATCTACGGCAACAATTCCCTCGTCCAGGAAGGCTTCGTGCCGCCCGGCCTGATCGCTTCCAACCCTGAATTCCAGCGCCCGCTCGTCGGCGTCAAACCGGCGAACGGCCACTACCTGCATTTCTGCGCCTTCGAAATCGGCCGCGGTCCCGACGGAAACTGGTGGGTGCTCGCCGACAGGACGCAGGCACCGTCAGGCGCCGGCTTCGCTCTGGAAAACCGTGTCGCCACCACCCGCGCCTTCTCGGATGTCTATGCCGAAACGCCGGTGCACCGCCTCGCCTCCTTCTTCGGCGCCTTCCGCGATACGCTGCAGACGATGAAGCATTCGGGCGACGACCGCATCGCGGTCCTGACGCCGGGCCCCGCGAACGAGACCTATTACGAACACGCCTATATCGCCCGCTATCTCGGCTTCATGCTGCTCGAGGGCGAGGATCTGACTGTCGTCAACGGCCGCATCATGGTGCGTACCGTCGCTGGCCTGAAGCCCATCGGCGTGCTCTGGCGCCGCCTCGATTCCGCCTATGCCGACCCGCTCGAGCTGAACCAGAATTCGCATATCGGCACGCCCGGCCTGCTCGATGCGCTCCGCGCCGAAACGGTGACGATCGTCAACGGCCTCGGCACCGGCATTCTCGAAACCCGCGCGCTGCTCGCCTTCATGCCGACCATATGTCGCCGCCTGCTTGGCGAAGACCTGCGCCTGCCCTCGATCGCCACCTGGTGGTGCGGCCAGAAGGGTGAGCAGGAACATGTGGCGGGCAATATCGAGAAGATGGTGATCGGACCGGCCTTCTCCCGCGCCCCGTTCTTCGACGACAACGGCGAATCCGTGCTCGGCTCCTCCCTGCGCGCCACCGCGAAGGATTCGATTTCCGATTGGCTTGGCAGCGACGGCCCGAAGCTCGTCGGCCAGGAAGTCGTAACGCTCTCGACCACGCCCGCCTGGGTCGACGGCAAGCTCACGCCGCGGCCGATGTCGCTGCGCGTCTTCGCTGCCCGTACCGCGAACGGCTGGCAGATCATGCCCGGCGGTTTCGCCCGCATCGGCGCCAGCGACGATGTCGAGGCGATCGCCATGCAATCCGGCGGTGCTGCCGCCGACGTCTGGATCGTCAGCGACAAGCCGGTCGAGCGCCATACACTTCTACCTGCCGAAGGCAGCTTCACCCGCAACATGCCGGGCAGCCTGCCGAGCCGCGCCGCCGACAATCTCTTCTGGCTCGGCCGCTACATCGAGCGGGCCGAAGGCGCGCTGCGCATTCTGCGTGCCTGGCACGCCCGCTATGCCGAGGCCGCCGACCCGAACCAGCCGCTGCTGGCAGACGTCTCGGAATATCTGGCGGCGCTCGACATCGACACCGAGGAACCGGTGCCGGAAACACTGCTGCGCAATATCGACAGCGCCGTCTATTCCGCCAGCAATATCCGCGACCGCTTCTCGCCCGATGGCTGGCTGGCACTGAACGATCTGGCCAAGACCGCCCGCCGCTTCCGCATGACGGTGGCCGCCGGCGACGACGCCAGCCATGCGATGACCATCCTGCTCCGCAAGCTCGCGGGCTTTGCCGGTCTCGTCCACGAAAACATGTACCGCTTCACCGGCTGGCGCTTCCTGTCGCTCGGCCGCTATATCGAGCGCGGCCTGCATCTGACCCGCCTGCTCAGCCACATGTCCGGCCCCGATGCACCCGATGGCGCGCTCGACATGCTGCTCGAGATCGGCGACAGCGTCATGACCCATCGTCGCCGCTACAACGTCAACACCGCCCGGCTGACGGTGACCGACCTGCTGGCGCTCGATCCGCTCAACCCGCGCTCCATCCTGTTCCAGATGAACGAGATCCATCGCGAAGTCGAGCAGCTGCCGAACGCGTTCATCAACGGCCAGATGTCGCCCTTCTACCGCGAGGCGATGCGCCTGCATTCCGGCCTCGCCGTGATGACGCCGGAAACGATGAGCGTCGAGGTCTACAAGAAGCTGGAGCGCGAACTCGAAGCGCTCTCCGATCTGCTCGCACAGACCTATCTGGGGTGACGCCGTGCTCTACGACCTCTCGCTCCATATGGGTTACATCTACGACAGCCCGGCCTCCGGCGCCCGCCACATCATGCGGCTGATGCCGCTGTCCCTGCCCGACCGCCAGCGGCTGATCGCCGGCTCGATCACCATTTCGCCGTCACCCGACGAGCAGTCGCATTTCACCGATTTCTTCCGCCATCCCTCCACATCCTTCCTGCTGCGCTCGCCGCACGAAACGCTGGATATCCGCATGCAGGCGCGCGTCCAGGTGGAGAGCCATTCGATCGCCGCCGACTTCTCGCCGATGCTGACGGGCTTACCCGGAGAAGTCGCAGCCATCTGGTCGCTCGACCCGGAATCGCCGCACCATTTTCTGGGCGACAGCCCGCGCCTCAGCGAGACCAAAGCGATTTCGGATTACGCCCGCGAAAGCGCCGATGCCTCACGCACCGTGCTGCAGATCGCCACGGCCGTCTGCGCCCGCATCAACAAGGATTTCACCTATGACACCGAGGCGACCTCGGTGGACTCGACGCCGCTCGATGCCTTCGAGCTGAAACGCGGCGTCTGCCAGGATTTTTCTCACGTGATGATCCTGGCGCTGCGCAGCCTCGGCATCCCCGCCGGCTACGTCTCCGGCTTCCTGCGCACCATCCCCCCACCCGGCAAGGAACGCCTCGAAGGCGCCGATGCCATGCATGCCTGGGTCCGTGTCTGGTGCGGCAAGACGCTCGGCTGGGTCGAGCTTGACCCGACCAACAACATCCCCGCCAGCACCGACCACATCGTCGTCGCCTATGGCCGCGACTACAGCGATGTGGCGCCGGTGATCGGCGTGCTCAAGAGCTATGGGGGGCAGCGGGCGGTGCAGGCGGTGGATGTGGTGCCGCTGAAGCAGTGAAGCCGCAAAGGCCCGTGCCATAGATATTAATGGGCCGATGTCACGAATATTCCGGCTTCAATATCAATGATGCATTGATACGCATAAGTTCTGTGCCGAAATCGTGAGTTGCATTCAATTTTAGGTTTTACCTTAAGGAGTACGGTAACAATCGGGCTGTAAACCGTCATGTTAACTCAACCCCTTTGCAGGTGACATGATGTCTCCCATTTCGACTTTGCTCTCCGAGGCATCCGCCCTGCTTCGCGATCGCTCCGGTAATTTTGGCATGGTGACCGCGATCCTCGTTCCGGTTCTCGTTGGAGCCGCTAGTCTCGCCATCGATGTCTCGAATATCGTCGTTTCGCAAAGGCAACTGCAAGAAGCCTCCGATTCTGCGGCGCTCGCGGCAGCGACAGCACTCAAAAATGGCAAAGTGGCCAATGCCGACGAGGCGAAGGCGCTGGCGAAGGATTTTGTCGCCGGACAAATGTCTAACTTTGTCGATCAGGCAACCGTTGCGGCGATCAAACAATCACTCGTAGTGGATGTTCAGACAACAGTGACATCAAATGGCACGAGTTACAAAATCAATGTCAACAGCAACTACGCGCTGACAACGACGCCGCTGTCGAAGGTCTTCGGCTACAGCACTTTCAACGTCGCGGCAGGAAGCACGACGACGAGCGGTGTCAATCAATTTCGCAGCGCAGTGTCCATGACGCTGGTACTGGATGAATCGGGCTCGATGCTCGCGAATACCGGAACAAAAATCGTCCCGACCACATCTTGCCAACAGTACAACACCAGCGGCAGGTCGATCGGTAATATCAGCCCTTGCTATGTGAAGAAAATTGACGCCTTGAAGAGCGCGTCCAACTTGCTGCTTGACGAACTGGACGAAGCAGATCCCAAGGCCAAGTTTGTTAGAACAAATGCGATAGCCTGGAGCGGCACTATCCAGGACTCCAACGCCTTTTCTTGGGGGACGGCCAAAACCCGAACACAGGTGATCAACACGATGTCGGCAGGTGGTAACACAGAGTCCGCCGCGCCAATGAAAAAGGCCTATGAGGATCTGATAACCACGAATTCGCAGTCGGAAACCGAAATTCAGAAGGCTGCAGGAAATACCAGCCTCACGAAGTACATCGTTTTCATGACAGACGGCGAGAACAACGCCTCCTCATCGGATACCTCGACCTTGAAGACATGCACCAGTGCAAAGACCGACGGCATCAAGATTTACTCGATCGCATTCATGGCGCCTGACGCAGGTCAAAAACTCTTGGAAGCATGCTCAAGCGGAACAGGGTTTTACTTCAAAGCGGAGAGCATGAAGGATCTTCTCGATGCCTTCCAGAAAATCGGCGAAGACACCGGCAAAGACAAAACTCTGCTCACCAACTAACCCGTCCAAATCCTCCCAAAACAAAAGCCGCTCCGGAACAAACCGGGGCGGCTTTTCGTTGTCTGCTAATGCTCTGTATCAAATCGGGAAAATCGATTGAAATCAAGTCCCGGGGCGGAGGGGAATGTGAAGGTTTCGCAAATTTTTGCTTTGGTTAAATCGGCTGTTGCAAGTGCTTGGTAACGGTGCATAAACTGACAGTATTCGTGTGTGTGACAAAGCGATTACCTCAGGCATAACATACTGAAATCCAATCAAAATTGGCGAGACCTGACGATGAACACAGCTTCCAAGCCGACCATCCCCTCCCCCGCTCCTCGCAGCTCCCGGCCTGAAATTCTTGCAGAAGAAATTATTGAGCGCCTCACATACCGCATCGGCAAGGATGCCAAAGTCGCCAAGCCGCATGACTGGCTGACCGCCACGATCCTCGTGGTCCGCGACCGCATCATCGACAAATGGATGGATTCCACGCGCAAGGTTTACGCCACGGGCGACAAGCGCGTTTACTATCTATCCCTCGAGTTCCTGATCGGCCGCCTGATGCGCGATGCCGTCTCCAATCTCGGCCTGATGGAAGAGGTGCGCGATGCGCTGACCTCTCTCGGCGTCGATATCAACGTCATTGCCGGCCTTGAGCCCGATGCCGCGCTCGGCAATGGCGGCCTCGGCCGTCTCGCCGCCTGCTTCATGGAATCGATGGCGACCGTCGATGTCCCCGCTTATGGCTACGGCATCCGCTATGTCCACGGCCTGTTCCGCCAGCAGCTGGCCGACGGCTGGCAGGTCGAGCTGCCGGAAAGCTGGCTCGCCCACGGCAATCCCTGGGAATTCGAGCGCCGCGAAAGCGCCTATGAAATCGGCTTCGGCGGCGCCGTCGAAGTGGTCGGCGATCACGATGGCGAACCGCGCTACGTGTGGAAGCCCGCGGAGCGCGTCATCGCCGCCGCCTTCGATACGCCGGTTGTCGGCTGGCGCGGCAAGCGCGTCAATACGCTGCGCCTCTGGTCGGCCCAGCCGATCGACCCGATCTTGCTCGACGCCTTCAATGCCGGCGACCACATCGGCGCGCTGCGCGAGAGCAACAAGGCAGAAAGCCTGACCCGCGTTCTCTACCCGGCAGACGCAACGCCCGCCGGGCAGGAGCTGCGCCTGCGCCAGGAATTCTTCTTCTCGTCGGCTTCGCTGCAGGACATCCTGCGCCGCCACCTGCAGCAATATGAGGATTTCACCTCACTGCCCGACAAGGTCGCGATCCAGCTGAACGACACGCACCCGGCCGTCTCGGTGGCCGAGCTCACCCGCCTGCTCTGCGACGTTCACGGCCTGGATTTCGAAACCGCCTTCGATATCGTCCGCCGCACGATCTCCTACACCAACCACACGCTGCTGCCGGAAGCGCTGGAAACCTGGCCGATCCCGCTGTTCGAGCGCCTGCTGCCGCGCCACATGCAGCTGATCTATGCGATCAATGCCAAGGTTCTGGTCGAGGCGCGCCGCGAGAAGAACTTCTCCGACACCGAAATCCGCTCGATCTCGCTGATCGACGAAAGCGGCGATCGCCGCGTGCGCATGGGCAACCTCGCCTTCGTCGGTTCGCATTCGATCAACGGCGTCTCGGCGCTGCATACCGATCTGATGAAGGTCACGGTCTTCGCCGACCTGCACAAGCTTTACCCTGACCGCATCAACAACAAGACCAACGGCATCACGCCGCGCCGCTGGCTGCAGCAGTGCAATCCGGGGCTCACAGGTCTGATCCGCGAAGCGATCGGCGACGAGTTCATGGACGATGCCGAGAAGCTGAAGCCGCTCGACAGATTCGCGAGCGATCCGGCTTTCCAGCAGAAGTTCGCCGCCGTGAAGCGCGCCAACAAGGTGGCGCTGTCCAATCTCGTTGCCAGCCGCATGGGCGTGAAGCTCGATCCGTCGGCGATGTTCGACATCCAGATCAAGCGCATCCACGAATACAAGCGCCAGCTGCTCAACGTCATCGAAGCCGTGGCGCTCTACGACCAGATCCGCTCGCATCCGGAAATGGACTGGACGCCGCGCGTAAAACTCTTCGCCGGCAAGGCGGCGCCGAGCTATCACAATGCCAAGCTGATCATCAAACTGATCAACGATGTTGCCCGCACTGTCAACAACGACCCGGCCGTCCGCGGCTTGCTGAAGGTCGTCTTCGTGCCGAACTACAACGTCTCGCTGGCCGAAGTTATGGTTCCCGCTGCCGACCTCTCCGAGCAGATCTCAACGGCCGGCATGGAAGCCTCCGGCACCGGCAACATGAAGTTTGCGCTGAACGGCGCGCTGACCATCGGAACGCTCGATGGCGCCAATGTCGAGATGCGCGACAATGTCGGCGACGACAACATCGTCATCTTCGGCCTGCAGGCCGATGAAGTGGCGAAGGTACGCAGCGACGGCCACAATCCGCGCGAAATCATCGAGAGATCCCGCGAGCTGTCGCAGGCGCTCGCCTCGATCGCCGGCGGCGTCTTCTCGCCGGATGATCGCAACCGCTACACCCAGCTGATCGACGGCATCTATTCGCACGACTGGTTCATGGTCGCCGCCGATTTCGACGCCTACGCCGCTGCCCAGCGCGAGGTCGACCAGATCTGGAACAACCAGTCGTCCTGGTACACCAAGACGATCAACAACACGGCACGGATGGGCTGGTTCTCCTCCGACCGCACGATCCGGCAATATGCCGACGAGATCTGGAGAGCCGGATGAAAACGCCGAAAACAGCCCCTGAGGTAAAGCGTCCCTGGGAAATTTCGGCAGACGAAATCGCGGCGATTCTCGCTGGCTCGCATGCAAATCCTTTTGCCGCGCTCGGCGTGCATCAGGCGGGTGACAGCTATGCCGCCCGCTGCTTCATTCCGGGTGCGGAAGAAGTCACCGCCATGTCGCTCGACGGCACGGTCATCGGCGAACTGACACAGCTTCACCCGGACGGTTTCTTCGCCGGCCCGGTGAAGCTCACCAAGCAGCAGCCGGTCCGCTATCGCGCCCGCAAGGGTGATGCGGAATGGGCGGTCACCGACCCCTACAGCTTCGGCCCGGTTCTCGGCCCGATGGACGACTATTACGTTCGCGAAGGCTCGCATCTGCGCCTTTTCGACAAGATGGGCGCCCACTGGATCAAGCATGAAGGCGCGCAAGGTATCCACTTTGCCGTCTGGGCGCCGAATGCCCAGCGCGTCTCCGTCGTCGGCGATTTCAACAATTGGGATGGCCGCCGTCACGTCATGCGCTTTCGCTCCGGCGCCGGCATCTGGGAGATTTTCGCCCCTGATGTGCCGACCGGTGTGCCCTACAAGTTCGAGATCCGCGGCAATGACGGCGTGCTCTTGCCGCTGAAGGCCGACCCCTTCGCCCGCCGCAGCGAACTGCGTCCGAAGACCGCCTCGGTCACCGCGCCGGAGCTTCTGCAGGAATGGGAGGATGCCGCCCATCTCAAGCACTGGCGCGAGACCGACAAGCGCCGCCAGCCGATCTCCATCTACGAGGTCCATGCCGGCTCCTGGCAGCGCCGCCAGGACGGCACGTTCATGTCCTGGGACGAGCTCGCCAACACGCTGATCCCCTATGTCACGGACATGGGCTTCACGCACATCGAATTCCTGCCGATCACCGAACATCCCTACGACCCCTCCTGGGGCTACCAGACGACGGGTCTCTATTCGCCAAGCGCCCGCTTCGGCGAGCCGGAAGGTTTCGCCCGCTTCGTCAACGGCTGCCACAAGGTCGGCATCGGCGTCATCCTCGACTGGGTACCGGCGCATTTCCCGACCGACGAGCACGGTCTCGGTTGGTTCGACGGCACGGCGCTCTACGAGCATGAGGATCCCCGCAAGGGCTTCCATCCGGACTGGAACACGGCGATCTACAATTTCGGCCGCACCGAAGTCCTCTCTTATCTCGTCAACAACGCGCTCTACTGGGCCGAGAAATTCCATCTCGACGGCCTGCGCGTCGATGCCGTCGCCTCGATGCTCTATCTCGACTATTCGCGCAAACACGGCGAATGGATCCCGAACGAATACGGCGGCAACGAAAACCTCGAGGCCGTGCGCTTCCTGCAGGACATGAACATGCGCATCTACGGGGAACACCCCGGCGTCATGACCATTGCCGAGGAATCGACGTCCTGGCCAAAGGTCTCGCAGCCCGTCCATGAAGGCGGCCTCGGCTTCGGCTTCAAGTGGAACATGGGCTTCATGCACGACACGCTGAGCTACATGAAGCGCGATCCCATTCATCGCCGCCACCATCACAACGAGCTCACTTTCGGCCTGCTCTATGCCTATTCGGAAAACTTCGTCCTGCCGCTGTCGCATGACGAAGTCGTGCACGGCAAGGGATCGCTGATCGCCAAGATGCCGGGCGACGACTGGCAGAAATTCGCAAACCTGCGCGCCTATTACGCCTTCATGTGGGGCTATCCCGGCAAGAAGCTGCTGTTCATGGGCCAGGAATTCGCCCAGTGGAGCGAATGGAGCGAGGCCACCTCGCTCGACTGGAACCTGCTGCAATACCGCATGCATGAAGGGATGCGCCGCTTGGTGCGCGATCTCAACCTCACCTACCGCTCGAAGCCTGCACTTCATGCCCGCGATTGCGAGGGCGAAGGCTTCGAATGGCTGATCGCCGACGATCACGAGAACTCGGTCTTCGCCTGGCTGCGCAAGGCGCCGGATCAGAAGCCGGTGGCCGTCATCACCAATTTCACCCCGGTTTACCGCGAGAACTACTCAATCCGCCTGCCTTTCGAGGGGCGCTGGCGCGAAATCCTCAATACGGATGCCGATATCTATGGCGGCAGCGGCAAGGGCAATGGCGGGCGCGTGCAAGCCGTCAATGCCGGTGGGACCATCGCCGCCACGATCACTTTGCCGCCGCTGGCGACGATCATGCTTGAACCTGAGACTTGAAGACTGGTGGGAGGAGTAGACTATGGTAGAGAAGCGCATTCAGCCACTTGCCCGCGATGCAATGGCTTACGTTCTGGCCGGCGGTAGGGGAAGCCGCCTGAAGGAACTCACCGACCGCCGTGCCAAGCCCGCGGTCTACTTCGGCGGCAAGGCGCGCATCATCGATTTCGCGCTGTCCAATGCGCTGAATTCCGGTATCCGCCGCATCGGCGTCGCCACACAGTACAAGGCGCACTCGCTGATCCGCCACATGCAGCGCGGCTGGAACTTCTTCCGCCCGGAACGCAATGAGAGCTTCGACATTCTGCCGGCCTCCCAGCGCGTTTCCGAAACGCAGTGGTATGAAGGCACCGCCGACGCGGTCTATCAGAACATCGACATCATCCAGGACTATGGCGTCGAATACATGGTCATCCTGGCCGGCGACCACGTCTACAAGATGGACTACGAATACATGCTGCAGCAGCATGTGGATTCCGGCGCCGACGTCACCATCGGCTGCCTTGAAGTGCCGCGCATGGAAGCGACCGGCTTCGGCGTCGTCCATGTCGACGAGACCGACCGGATCATCGACTTCGTCGAGAAGCCCGCCGATCCGCCGGCTATCCCCGGCAAGCCGGACAGCTCCTTCGCGTCGATGGGCATCTATGTCTTCCACACGAAGTTCCTGATCGATGCCTTGCGGCGCGATGCCGCCGATCCGAATTCCAGCAAGGACTTCGGCAAGGACATCATCCCCTATATCGTCAAGAACGGTAAGGCCGTCGCCCACCGCTTCGCCCAGTCCTGCGTCCGTTCCGATTTCGAGAACGAGCCTTACTGGCGCGACGTCGGAACGATCGAAGCCTACTGGCAGGCCAATATCGACCTGACGGCGATCGTTCCCGATCTCGATATCTACGACAAGTCCTGGCCGATCTGGACCTATGCCGAGATCACCCCTCCGGCGAAATTCGTCCACGACGACGAGAACCGCCGTGGCTCGGCAACGTCCTCGGTCGTCGCCGGCGATTGCATCATTTCGGGCGCCAGCCTCAACAAGAGCCTTCTCTTCACCGGCGTTCGCGCTAATTCCTATTCGAAACTGGAAGGCGCGGTCGTTCTGCCGAGTGTCAAGATCGGCCGCCGCGCCCAGCTGAAGAACGTCGTGATCGATCATGGCGTCGTCATTCCGGAAGGCCTCGTTGTCGGTGAGGATCCGGTACTCGATGCCAAGCGCTTCCGGCGCACGGAAAGCGGCATTTGCCTGATTACGCAGCCCATGATCGATAAGCTGGATCTTTAAACATATGAAAGTTCTTTCGGTTTCGTCCGAAGTCTTCCCTTTGATCAAGACAGGGGGGCTCGCCGATGTGGCGGGCGCCCTGCCCATCGCTCTCAAGCGGTTCGGTATCGAGACGAAGACCCTCATGCCCGGCTATCCCGCCGTCATGCGGGCCATTCGCAATCCGGTCGTCCGCCTTCAGTTCGATGATCTCCTGGGAGAGCCTGCGACGGTTCTGGAAGTGCAGCACGAGGGTCTCGATATCCTCGTGCTCGATGCCCCCGCTTATTACGATCGTCCCGGCGGTCCCTATCTCGACCAGACCGGCAAGGACTATCCCGACAACTGGCGGCGCTTTGCCGCCCTGTCTCTGGCAGGCGCCGAGATCGCTGCCGGCCTGATGCCCGACTGGCGCCCGGATCTCGTCCATGCCCATGACTGGCAGGCGGCACTCACCCCTGTCTACATGCGCTATTACCCGACACCGGAACTGCCGAGCGTTCTCACCGTCCACAACATCGCCTTCCAGGGCCAGTTCGGCGCCGAGATCTTCCCCGGTCTTCGCCTGCCGCCGCATGCCTTCTCCACCGAGAGTATCGAATATTACGGCCATATCGGCTATCTCAAGGGCGGCCTGCAGACCTCGTGGGCGATCACCACGGTCAGTCCGTCCTATGCGGACGAAATCCTGACGCCGGAATTCGGCATGGGTCTCGAGGGCGTCATCGCCAGCCGCCGCGACGCGCTGCACGGCATCGTCAACGGTATCGACGCCGATATCTGGAACCCGGCGACCGACCCAGTCGTCCACACCCATTACGGCCCGGCGACGCTGAAAAACCGCGCCGAGAATCGCAAGTCGATCTCCGAATTCTTCCGCCTGCACGACGACGATGCACCGATCTTCTGCATCATCAGCCGCCTGACCTGGCAGAAGGGCATGGACCTGATCGCCGCGACGGCCGACCAGATCGTCGCGCTCGGCGGCAAGCTCGCCATTCTCGGCTCCGGCGATCCGGCGCTCGAAGGCTCGCTGCTCGCCGCCGCCGCCCGTCATCCCGGCCGCATCGGCATCTCGATCGGCTATAACGAGCCGATGTCCCACCTGATGCAGGCCGGCTGCGACGCGATCATCATCCCCTCGCGATTCGAGCCTTGCGGCCTGACGCAGCTCTATGGCCTGCGCTACGGCTGCGTGCCGATCGTCGCCCGCACCGGTGGTCTCAACGACACGGTAATCGATGCTAACCATGCCGCGCTTGCGGCTAAAGTTGCGACAGGAATACAGTTTTCTCCCGTCACGGCTGAGGGTATGCTACAGGCCATCCGCCGCGCGATGACACTCTATGCGGATCAAAAAGTCTGGACCCAACTGCAAAAGCAGGGCATGAAATCGGATGTCTCGTGGGAGAAGAGCGCCGAACGCTACGCTGCCCTGTATTCAAGCCTCGCCCCGAAAGGCAAGTGACAGAAAATGAACAAGTCCGTATCCACCACGCCCTACCAGGATCAGAAACCCGGCACCTCGGGGCTCCGCAAGAAGGTCCCGGTCTTCCAGCAGCCGAACTATGCTGAGAACTTCATCCAGTCGATCTTTGATTCGCTGGAAGGCTACCAGGGCAAGAGCCTCGTCATCGGTGGTGACGGACGCTACTACAACCGCGAAGTCATCCAGAAGGCGATCAAGCTCGCCGCCGCAAACGGCTTCGGCAAGGTCATCGTCGGCAAGGGCGGCATTCTCTCGACGCCTGCCGCTTCCCACATCATTCGCAAGTACAAGGCCTTTGGCGGCATCATCCTGTCTGCCAGCCACAATCCCGGCGGCCCCACCGAAGATTTCGGCATCAAATACAATGTCAGCAACGGCGGCCCGGCCCCTGAAAAGATCACCGACGCGATATTCGCGCGCACCAAGGTGATCGACAGCTACAAGATCGCCGACTTCTCCGACGTCAATATCGACCGCATCGGCAAGGAAGAGCTGCCGGGCGGCATGATCCTCTCGGTCATCGACTCGGTCGAAGACTATGCCGCGATGATGGAAGAGCTGTTCGATTTCGGCGCCATCCGCAACCTGATCAGCCTCGGCTTCCGCATCGCCTTCGATGCGATGAGCGCCGTCACCGGCCCCTATGCCAAGGAAATCTTCGAAAACCGTCTTGGCGCGCCGCTCGGTTCCGTGCGCAATTTCATGCCGCTGCCCGATTTCGGCGGCCACCATCCGGACCCGAACCCGGTTCACTGCAAGGAACTCTACGACGAGATGATGGGCGACGACGCCCCTGATTTCGGCGCAGCCTCCGACGGCGACGGCGACCGCAACCTGATCGTCGGCCGCGGCATCTTCGTCACCCCGTCCGACAGCCTGGCGATCCTTGCTGCCAACGCCAACCTGGCGCCCGGCTATTCCGGCGGCCTCGCCGGCATCGCCCGCTCCATGCCGACCTCGGGCGCCGCCGACCGCGTCGCCGAAAAGCGCGGCATCGGCATCTACGAGACCCCGACCGGCTGGAAGTTCTTCGGCAACCTGCTCGACGCCGGTATGGCGACGATCTGCGGTGAGGAAAGCGCCGGCACCGGTTCGAACCACGTGCGCGAGAAGGATGGCCTCTGGGCCGTGCTGCTCTGGCTGAACATCCTTGCTGTGCGCGGCGAGAGCGTTCAGGACGTCGTCACCCAGCACTGGCAGACCTACGGCCGCAACTACTATTCGCGCCACGACTACGAAGGCGTCGATACCGATGCCGCAAATGGCCTGATCGACAATCTGCGCGCCCAGCTTCCGACGCTGCCAGGCAAGACCATCGGCAGCCTGACGGTCGAGAAGGCGGACGACTTTGCCTATCACGACCCGGTCGACAAATCGGTCAGCGAGCATCAGGGCATCCGCATCCTCTTCAAGGGCGGCTCCCGCGTCGTCTTCCGTCTCTCCGGCACTGGCACGTCTGGCGCAACCCTGCGCGTCTATATCGAGCGTTACGAGCCGGATTCGAGCCGGCACAATATCGAAACGCAGGAGGCGCTGGCCGACCTGATCGCCGCCGCGGAGGCCATCGCCGACATCCGCAAGCGCACGGGCCGGGACGCACCTTCCGTCATCACCTGACCGGGGGCACATGCGGGCAGACAACAGGGCACAAGGCGGCGCCGTTCTTTTCGAAACCGGCGTCGAGTTCACAGTCTGGTCGCACCACGCCGCAGAGATCCAGCTCTGCCTTTTCGACAAGAGCGGCAACAAGGAAGTCGCGCGCCTGCCCATGGCGCGCGAGGACGGCCACTTCCACCGCCTCTTCGTCGACAACCTGAAGGAGGGCGCGCGCTACGGCCTGCGCGCCGATGGCATCTATTCGCCTGATAACGGCCTCTGGTTCGATCCCTCGAAACTCCTCGTCGACCCCTATGCCAAGGAGCTGGACCGGCCGTTCAAGCACGATCCGCGCCTGGGCATCTTGGGCGAAGACACCCAGGATCTGATGCCGAAAGCGATCGTCACCCGCGATCAGAAGGCAAAGCCCGGCAAGCCGCTTTTCCGCTCTGGCGGTTTCATCTACGAAGTGGCCGTGAAACCCTTCACCATCCTGCACCCTGATGTACCCGAAAAGCAGCGCGGCACGGTGGCGGCGCTGGCCCATCCCTCGATCATCGCCCACCTGAAGCGGATCGGCGTCGATGCGATCGAGCTGATGCCGATCACCGCCTGGATCGACGAGCGCCATCTGCCGCCGCTCAATCTCACCAATGGCTGGGGCTACAATCCGGTCGCGTTCATGGCGCTCGATCCGCGCCTCTGCCCCGGCGGCATGGCCGAGCTGAGAGATACGGTCGCCAAGCTCCACACCGAAGGCATCGCCGTCATCCTCGACCTCGTCTTCAACCATACCGGCGAGAGCGACCGCTACGGCACGACGCTGTCGCTGCGCGGTCTCGACAACCTCTCCTTCTACCACCACCTGCCCGGCCGCAACGGCGAACTCGTCAACGACACCGGAACCGGCAACACCGTCGCCTGCGACCATCCCTATGTCCGCCAGCTGATCATCGACAGCCTCCGCCATTTCGTACTCGGCGCCGGCATCGATGGCTTCCGCTTCGATCTGGCGCCGGTCCTCGGCCGGACCGCCAACGGCTTCGAAGGCCGCGGCCAGACGCTGACCGCGCTCCTCGCCGACGAGGTCCTTGCCGACCGCGTCATGATCGCCGAACCCTGGGATATCGGCCCCGGCGGCTACCAGCTCGGCAATTTCCCTGCCCCCTTCCTGGAATGGAACGACCGTGTCCGCGACGACATCCGCTGCTACTGGCGCGGCGACGACTGGAAGACCGGGCCGCTCGCAACGGCACTTGCCGGCTCCTCCGACATTTTCGGCCGCGATGGCCGGCAGGCGACCCGCAGCGTCAATTTCCTCGCCGCCCATGACGGCTTCACGCTGAAAGACCTCGTCTCCTATAACGGCAAGCACAACGAGGCGAATGGCGAGGCCAACCGCGACGGCCACAACGAGAACCACTCGTGGAACAACGGCGTCGAGGGGGAGACCAAATATCCCGACATCAACGCCAGACGCCGCGCCGACCTGATGGCGCTGATCGCGACGCTCTTCGCCAGCCGCGGCAGCATCATGCTGACGGCAGGCGACGAAGGCGGCCGCACCCAGCGCGGCAACAACAACGCCTATTGTCAGGACAACGAGATCACCTGGGTCGACTGGAAGGCGCTGGACGACGAGCTGATCGCCCACACGGCCTTCGTCTCCGGCCTCAGGAAGCGCTTCTCGGTCTTCTCCGAAAGCAACTTCTTCACCGGCAATGGCGATGTCGCCTGGCTCTCTCCGTCCGGTCAGCCGATGACGACGGGCGAATGGGAAACACCGAACCTTGCCTCCTTCGGCATGATGCTCGCGACCCGGGACGGAACGGCGCGCAAGATCGTGCGCCTTGCCATCGCTTTCAACCGCTCGAACGATCCCCTTCCCTTCACGCTACCGGCCGGATCCGGATGGCGCGAGCTCAGCCGCTCGAGCAGCAAAAAAGTGGCCGCGGCAGTAACCCTTCCCGCCCGCAGCGCTATGTTCTATCTGGAAAATTAGGCTTCCCGGCCATCCCCGGCGAATCCTTGTCGCAAACGTCATAAAGGCGCGATAAGGCTTCACGCCTGCGGCCGTTTTGACGAGGACTGAATGGGTAAGGAAATTGCACTCGCTGACGTGATTGGTCTCGTCGGCAACGAGACCGGCGTGTCCGACTGGATCACGGTCGACCAGACGATGATCGACGCCTTCGCCGGCGCCACCAACGATCACCAGTTCATCCATACCGATCCCGAACGTGCCGCCGCCGAAAGCCCCTATGGCGGAACGATCGCCCACGGCTTCCTGACGCTTTCGCTGCTCTCGGCCATGAATTTCGACGCCCTGCCGAAGATCCGCGAACAGACGATGGGCATCAACTACGGCTTCGACAAGATCCGCTTCATGTCGCCGGTCAAATGCGGTGCCCGCATCCGCGCTCGCTTCACCCTCGCCGACGCCCGCCTGCGCGGCGCAGCGATGATGATGACGACCTATGAAGTGACGGTGGAAATCGAAAACGAGAAGAAGCCGGCACTGACCGCGACGTGGATTACCATCGCACAGTTTGATCCGAAGGATCGGCCGGAGGTCTAAGAAGGAGCCGCCGGATCACTCCGGCGGCAATAGCAATTTAATGCGCCGCGTCTTCCGCGCCGTCGGCAAGCAGGCCGAAGACGAAGTCGGCGAAGGAGCGCCAGCACTCGACGCGGAACGTATCGTCCTCGGTACGGAAGATGACGATCTCGGCCTTGCCGAAGATGGTGCGCGAGCAGGCACCGACAGGGAACGCCGCAAGCGACAGGTCCTGCGGGCAGCCGGAGGCAAGCGCCAGTTCGGCGCCCGGGCCGGAAACGATGATTCCGACATTGCGGTGCGAGACGTCGGTTGCCGAATGCAGCACGCCGGCACCGGCAAGCGCGCCCATCAGGTCGCCGCCATTCTCGTCGATGACCAGCCACTCATCCGGCCCGATCCAGAGAACCGAGCGGCCATTGGCGCGACCGGAGGTTTTCGGCGCATTCGGGATGGTGACGCCGAGCGCCGATGAAAGGGCCGAAAGCGAAGCCTGCGGCGCACGCAGCGCAACGCGGGTGGCGTTTGCCGCGGGCGTCAGGCGGACGGCCCAAGAGCCGCCCTGGCGGCCGGCGAGAACGGATCTACGGGTTGCGGTCTCAGCCATTGATCCGGCCTCCTTCCTTGTCAAAGAACACCATGTCAGTCACCTCGACGGCGATCGTCTTGTCCGGCATCGGGATATAGAGCGTCTCGCCCATCCGCGCACGGCCACCGGCAACAAGCGCGAAGGCGATCGAACGGCCGCAATTTTCCGACCAGTAGGACGAGGTTACGTGGCCAAGCATCGTCATCGGCTTCGGCTCGTTCGGATTGGCGACGACTTGCGCGCCTTCTTCCAGAACGACCTTCGGATCCTTGGTGACGAGACCAACCAGCTGCTTGCGGCCTTCCTTCGTCAGGTCGATACGCTTCAGACCGCGGATGCCGACGAAATCGCTCTTCTTCTTGGACACAGCCCAGGAGAGACCGGCATCGTCAGGCGTCACCGTGCCGTCGGTATCCTGACCGACGATGATGTAGCCCTTTTCGGCGCGCAGCACGTGCATCGTCTCGGTACCGTAGGCACAGGCGCCGAGCGGCTCGGCATTGGCCCAGACGGCTTCGAGAACGGCCTGGCCGTAATCGGCAGGCACGTTGATTTCAAAACCGGCTTCACCGGTGAACGAGACGCGGAACAGACGGGCCGGAACACCCATGACCTTGCACTCGGCAACGCTCATGTGCGGGAAGGCTTCGTTGGAAATATCGACGCCTTCGACGAGCGGAGCGATGATCTCGCGCGCCTTCGGACCCTGAACCGCGATAACCGCCCATTGTTCGGTGACCGAGGTCAGCCAGACGTTCAGATGCGGGAATTCGGTCTGCAGATAATCTTCCATGTGGTTGAGAACGCGCGGCGCACCGCCTGTTGTCGTCGTCACATGGAAGCGATCCTCGCTGAGGCGGCCGACGACGCCGTCGTCGTAAACGAAGCCGTCTTCACGGGTCATGATGCCGTAGCGGCACTTGCCGGGCTTCAGCGTGTCCCAGGCGTTGGTATACATCAGGTTCATGAACTGGGCCGCATCGGGACCGACCACCTCGATCTTGCCGAGGGTCGAGGCGTCGAAGACACCCGCGACGTCACGCGCCGTCTTGCACTCACGCGCTACGGCCTGATGCATGGTTTCGCCCGCACGCGGGTAGAACCAGGCACGCTTCCAGTTGCCGACGTCCTCGAACACGGCGCCCTGGGCCTCTTCCCACTGGTGGAGCGGCGTCTTGCGCGTCGGATCGAACAGCTCGCCGCGCGAATGCGCAATCAGCGTGCCGTAGGTGACAGGCGTGTACGGTGCGCGGAAGGTCGTGAGACCGACCTGCGGGATGTCCTTGCCGAGCATTTCGGCGGCAATCGCCAGGCCGTGCATGTTCGACAGCTTGCCCTGGTCGGAGGCCATGCCGTTCGTCGTGAAGCGCTTGATGTGCTCGATCGAATGCATGCCTTCGCGAACCGCGAGGCGGATATCCTTGGCGCAGACATCGTGCTGGAAGTCGATGAAGGCCTTGGCGCTGGTCTCCGGACCCGCACCTTCGGCAGCGCCGATCATGCCGCCCGTCCACTGGAAGGCTTGCTCGGCGGAGATGCTGATCTTGCCGCTTGCCTGCTTCCCCGAAGCCTGAGCCATCAGTTCACCGGCAGCGAGCGACTCCTCGATCGTCTGCTGCAGATCGTCCGTGCCGTTGCAGGCGCCGACAGAGAGGCATTCCTGAGCGTACGTACCCGGCAGGAAACGCTCAGTTTCCGGCTCGAACTTCACCTTGCCGCGCGACTGCGAGAACAGATGCACCGATGGCGTCCAGCCGGCCGAAACCAGCAGCGCATCGATGGCGATCTTGCGCGGCGAACCGCCGCCATTGCGCACGACGCTCATCGAGGAGACGCGCAGCTTGCCTGCCGTGTCGATGACGGCATGGCCGGTCAGCACTTCGATGCCGAGCGAACGTGCCTCGGCAAGAACAGCGGCA
Organism: Rhizobium sp. 21-4511-3d; assembly: GCF_053522545.1. NCBI lineage: Bacteria > Pseudomonadati > Pseudomonadota > Alphaproteobacteria > Hyphomicrobiales > Rhizobiaceae > Rhizobium > Rhizobium sp. 21-4511-3d. The sequence goes on from NZ_JBNWCF010000005.1 coordinate 236,964, forward strand.
CCCGGCTGCGGACGGCAATCGACGATCGCGGCAATCGCCACACCGGCGCGCTTCAGATCGAAGGCCGCTTCGTATGCCGAGTCATGCGCCGTGTAGACGCCAACCTTGGCGCCGACGGCGACGCCGTACTGGTTGAGATACATGCGGGCGGCGGAGGCCAGCATGATGCCCGGACGGTCGTTGTTGGCGAACACCATGTGGCGCTCGATCGAGCCGTTGGCGAGGATGACGCGCTTGGCACGCACCTGCCACAGACGCTCGCGCGGCAGGTCCCGGCCTGGCTTCGCCATATGGTCGGTCACGCGCTCGGCAAGCGCGATGAAATTGTGGTTGTAGTAGCCGAAGGCAGTCGTGCGCGTCAGCACCTGGACATTGTCCATCGCGCGCAACTTGGCGGCTGTCTGCTGCGCCCAGGTGTAACCGTCGACGCCGTCGATCTTCACGCCGCTGTCGTAGCGCAGCGCGCCACCGACATCGGGCTGCTCGTCGCAGATGATGACGCTCGCGCCGGCTTCCGCAGCTGCAAGTGCCGCCGAAAGACCGGCAACGCCGGCACCGGCAACCAGCACGTCGCAATGCGCATAGCGGCTGGCATAGTGATCGGGATCGGCTTCGGTCGGCGCAACGCCGAGACCAGCCGCACGGCGGATCATCGGCTCGTAGATGTGCTTCCACGCAGCCTTCGGCCACATGAAGGTCTTGTAGTAGAAACCGGCCGCGAAGAAGGGCGACATCAGATTGTTGACGCCGCCGATGTCGAAGGCCAGCGACGGGAAGCGGTTCTGCGACTTGACGATCATGCCGTCGAAGACTTCCTGAACCGTGGCGCGCACGTTCGGCTGTTTGCGGGCGCTGTCGCGGGCAACGTCGATCAGCGCATTCGGCTCTTCCGCACCGGCCGACAGGATGCCGCGCGGACGGTGATACTTGAACGAGCGGCCGACGAGGTGAATGCCGTTGGCAATCAGCGCCGAGGCGACGGTATCGCCTTCAAGCGCGGTATAGCTCTTGCCGTCGAAGGTGAAACGAGCGGTCTTGGCAGGCGTCAGGCGGCCCTTGCCGGCAATACGGTTTGCGCCGCTCATTTCGCGTCTCCCTCGGTCGCTTGGGTTTCGACGGGGGCGTGCGGGATGGTGGCCGCGCCGATATCCGGCTTCGGCTCGCCTGCCTTATACGTCTTGATGAATTTGTCGCTGATCGTGTCGCGCGCCGCATTGAAGAAGCGGCCGCAGCCATGCATGTGGCGCCAGCGCTCGAAGATCAGGCCCTTCGGGTTGTCGCGCAGGAAGAAATATTCCTCGAAAGCCTCGTCGGAGATCGAGGCGATATCGGGCGGGCGGGCGATATGCGCATCGCCGGCACCGCGGAATTCGAGCTCGGAGCGCTCTTCCTGACAATATGGGCAGTAGATCAGTAGCATTTGATACCCGTCTTAGAGTTCCGATCCGGACACGATGGTTCCGGGAGGTTGATTGCAAAGCCGCCTGCCAAGCGCGACATAGGGGCCGATCCGTTTGAGCAGCTGCTCGAAATTGTCGTAGGGCTTCAGCACATCCGTTATTCCGATATTTGCGAAAGCCATTCCGTATAAGTCCGTATCGATCACGTAGGCCCGTTCCTTCGAACCGCCCTCCGACGGCAGGAAATAGACCGCCGGCTGCCGGAGAACGAAAGCGCAGGCGAGCATCCCGCTATCTGCAACAAAGGGCCAATCCTTCTCGCCCCCTGCCCGCTCGATCTTCTGAAGCCGGAAATCCTGGGCTTCCGGCACGACATTGCCAGCGGGCACCGCCCCCATGACAAGTCCTGCCGAAAGGAGGACCTCCGCAATCATCAGTGCGCAACGGCGGCAGCCGCTGCCTCGTCGATCAGGCGGCCGGTGCGGAAGCGATCCAGCGTCAGCCCGGCATTGAACTTGTGCGCCTCATCGCGGGCGATGAGATGCGCAAACAGGTTCGCCGAACCCGGCGTCGCCTTGAAGCCGCCGGTGCCCCAGCCGCAGTTGACATAAAGACCCGGAACAGGCGTCTTCGACTGGATCGCCGAACGATCCGGCGTGTTGTCGACGATACCGCCCCACTGGCGCATCATCTTGACGCGGCGGAACATCGGGAAGAGTTCGCAGATCGCATCGAGCGTATGTGTGATGATCTGCAGGCCGCCGGTCTGCGAGTAGGAATTATACTGGTCCGTACCGGCGCCGATGACGAGCTCGCCCTTGTCCGACTGCGAAATATAGGCGTGCACCGTGTTCGACATCACGACGCAGGGGAAGATCGGCTTCAGCGGCTCGGAAACCAGCGCCTGAAGCGGGCTCGACTGCAGCGGCACGCGGACATCGGCCATGTTCATGACGACAGTCGAGTGACCGGCAGCGGAAACGCCGATCTTCTTCGCGCCGATATAACCGCGATTGGTCTCGACACCGGTAACGCGCCCGTCCGGGCCGCGGCGGATGCCGGTGACTTCGCAATTCTGGATGATGTGAACGCCGCGATCGGAGGCAGCGCGGGCATAGCCCCAGGCAACCGCATCGTGACGGGCCGTGCCGCCGCGGCGCTGCAGGGCGGCGCCATTGATCGGATAGCGCGCCGTCGCCGAGATATCGAGCGGCGGGCAATAGGCCTTGGCCTGTTCCGGCGTCAGCCACTCATTGTCGATGCCATAGAGGCGGTTCGCGTGGATATGGCGCTTGAAGGACTGCTGGTCGTGCACATTGTGCGAGAGCATCATCACGCCGCGCGGCGAGTACATCACATTGTAGTTGAGGTCCTGGGAGAGGTTCTCCCAGAGCTTCATCGAATGCTCGTAGATGTGCATGCTCTCTTCATAGAGATAGTTCGAGCGGATGATGGTCGTGTTGCGGCCGGTATTGCCGCCGCCGAGCCAGCCCTTCTCGAGCACCGCGACATTGGTGATGCCATGCTCCTTGGCGAGGTAATAGGCAGCACCGAGACCATGGCCGCCGCCGCCGATGATGATGACGTCGTATTCCGCGCGCGGTTCCGGAGAGGTCCACTGCTTCTCCCAGCCCTTGTGGGCTCGCAGGGCTTCTCTCGCAACGGCAAAGACCGAGTATTTCCGCATCCGCCATCATCTCCTTCAGGGACAGGCATTCTTCTTCGTGGCAATACAAATCGCAAATCCAAATGCGGCACAACGTTTCTTTTGCGACGTGGACAGGCTTTTGTTTGACATGCGCGAAATCGCTGGTTCCTCACCGATGCGCCGAAATGCGGGCGTTGGACAGGGTTAGCCCAAGAGGGCAGGCAGACCCGTCAATGCCGCACATGCTAATATCCATATGTGTGAGGGGTATTTCATGTTGCGTTTGCGTTGCGCCATCGTCGTGGCGCTCGGTCTGTTGTTGCTCAATGCCTGGACGGCCGCCGCTGCGGAGCCTGTCGGCGAAGCTGTGCAGATAAAGACGGAAGTCACCGGCGAGCAGGGCCCCCTCATCGTCAGCTCCTCCGTCTATCGCGACGAGCGCATCCGCACCTCGCAATCCGGCCTCGGCCAGTTCGTTTTCCGCGACGGCACCAAGCTTGCCGTCGGCTGGGGTTCGTCGGTGGTCATCGACCGCTACGTCTTCGACGATTCCGATTCCGTGAAGCGCCTCAGCATCAAGGCCGCCAAGGGCACCTTCCGCTGGATCAGCGGCAGCTCGAAATCGTCAGCCTACCAGATCCTGACACCGGCCGGCACGATCGGCGTGCGCGGTACCGCCTTCGACTTCTATGTCGGCCCCGACGGTACGACGGCGGTGGTGCTGCTGAATGGCGCCGCGCAATTCTGCGGTCCCGGCGGCTGCCGCCAGCTGACGCAGCGCTGCGACTGCGTGGTCGCCAAGCGCAACGGGGCGATGACGGACGTAAGGCCTGTCGACCGCAACGTGCTCGACACCCTGGGCACAGCACGCGCCCTGCCCTTTCTCTCCGGCAACCAGCGTCTTTCCGGTATGATGGGAACGAGCTGCGGCATGACCGCGGCCCTCCGCGATCGTCGCGATCCGGTCGCCCCTGCGCCTCGTGTCGCGCCACCACCACCTCCGCCCCCGGAAAAGCCACCGAAACCGCACAAGCCGGATAAGCCGCACAAGCCTCATAAACCCGACAAGCCGCACAAGCCTGACCGGCCGGACAGACCGGATAGGCCCGACAGGCCGGATCGTCCCGACCACGATCCCCACGGCAATCACGACCGCGGCGACGATGACCACGGAAGAGGCGATCGCGACGGCGACCGGGGCAATGACAGGGATCGTGGCGGCTGGGGCGGCAAGGGCCGCGGCTGGAGCAACAACCGCTAGGTCGCCGCCCGCGGCTGCTCATCCGCCTCCGTATCCGCATGGCGGAAGTGATCGGCGCGCCGCGCCAGCTTGCGATAGAAATCCGGCAATTGCGGCGAGACGATCTTGGCCCGCAGACGCACCGCGCTTGCAAGCCGCCGGAGCTTCGACGAGCGGATACGCAGCGCCGCCAGCAATTCACTGTGCAGGCTGCGCAATTCCTCAAATTCCGCCGAGGCGGCAAGTTCGGCATCGCCGACGACGGCGAAGAGCTCGGTACGCGTACTCTTGCCCTTCAGCCCCACGGCCCCGGCTTCGAGCAGGGCGATCTCCGGCTGGCGCCGCGCGGTCTCCTCGGAGATCAGAATATCGAAGCCGACCTCCTTGCAGGAGGATTCGATGCGTGCCGCGACATTCACGGCATCCCCAACGGCAGAGTAATTGAAGCGCGTTTCCGCACCCATATTGCCGACGCAGGCAATGCCGGTGTGGATGCCGATGCCGATCCCGACCGGATTGTCCGTTCCGAAACCGAAGGCATCCGTCGCGTTCAGCCGCTCCAGCGTCTCGCGCATGGCCAGCGCCGCACGCACCGCCTTGGCCTCATGATCGGCGACATCAACGGGCGCATTCCAGAACGCCATGATCGAGTCGCCGATGAACTTGTCGAGCGTGCCTTCATTCTCGATCACATGGCGGCTCAATGCATCGAGCAGCGTGTTGAGGAAGCCGACGACGGCGGTCGGCGCCAGCCGCTCGCTGATCGCCGTGAAATGCCGGACGTCGACGAACATCACGGTGAGCTCACGATCATCGCCGCCGAGCCGCAGCGCATCGCGGTTATGCTCGATCCGGTAGAGCAACGACGGCGAGAGATAATGACCGAAGGCACGCCGCACCTCGCGCCGCTCGCGGTCGATGACCAGGATGCGGAAGGAGGTCGCGGCGAAATGGGTGATCGATCCGCCGACGATCGGCGCCAGCGGATCGAAGAGCAGGCCGAGCGCCGAGAAGCAGAACCACGAGGCCGCAAGCGCCAGCGCCGTAATCGCCAGACCGCAGACGAGCGCGACGGCCGGGCTGACGAAGGTGGTGACGAAAACCAGCAGCGTGCCGAGCACAGCGATCGACAGGATCTCCAGCCCATCGGCCCAATCCGGCCGTGACAGGAAGTGACCGGACAGGATCTGCTCGGCCGTCTGCGCATGCAGCGAAACACCTGGCACGTTCTCGCCGAGCGCCGTGGTGCGGATATCCTGAAGTCCCGCGGCCGAAGTGCCGATGAAGATAATGCTGCCATTGATCGCCTCGGCGACCGCAGGCGGCGGATCGGCCGCTCCGAGGATCAGCCGGGCGGAGATATAGCGCTCGGCGCGATCGGGCGTCACATAGAGCCAGAGCTCACCGGCAGAGGTGACGGGGACAACGAAATCGCCGATCTTGGCCGAGGTCATGACACCAGCAATTCCTGGTGCGCCGGCGAGCACATAGGTTGACGCCCCCTGCGCGACGCGCAGCGCCTCCATCGCAAGATTGGGATAGAACTGATTGCCGTCGCTGACGAAGAGCGGAACGGCGCGCACCACGGGCGAGGGATTGCCGGGATTGAGGCTGATATGCCCGATTCCCGCGGCATTCTCAGCCAGCCCCGGCCGCAATGGCGTCGCGGCCGAGAGATGCGGCAGGGCCGAGGCCGGATCCTCGCCGGTGAAGGCAAAGCCTGCCTTGACCGGTGGCCGGTAATCGCCCTCGTTGGAAAGACCGAAGCCCAGCACCACGGGCTTGCCGGCAATCGCATCGGTAAAGATCTGATCGTTATCGGGGAGCCTGGCGATGACGTCAGGCGCGATCCCCTCGATCCCCGCGGCCAGCGAGCGCGGCGACAGCCGGTCCGGCTCGGCAAACAGCATGTCGAAGGCGATGGCCGCCGCACCCAGGTCCGAGAGCCGCCGGACAAGCAGTGCCAGCCGGTCGCGCGGCCAGGGCCACTGGCCAAATTCCTTCAGCGATGCCTCGTCGATATCGATGACATGAACCGGCACCGGCTCGAAGGGCCGCGGCGCAATCCGCTGATACTCGTCGAAAGTGACATCCCGCGCCTGCTGCAGCAGCGGCGGATCGCTCGCCCGAACGGCGGTCAGCGCCGCAACGATCAACAGACCGATGAACACGCCGATTTGCTGCGTACGCGTCATGAACATGCAGCGCCCTTGAGCTTGAGCGGCAAATCTACGATTCTTTCCGGGGAAAGACCATTCGCCCGTATGGATGGGTTTCGGTCTTGCAACCTCGGCGCCAATCCCCATTTTTTCCGTGAAAGCCGCTATCCCGGCTGGACTTCACCAATCCGATCTGCTATCCCGCATCACCAATCGCAAGGCTCTCGCCGCGCGAACGTTATGTTTTTGCCTCTGGCGCCGTGTCGCCTCATGGCGCAACCAAAACCAAAGGAACGTGATTCTCGTGCAGGTACTCGTCCGCGATAACAATGTTGACCAGGCTCTCCGCGCTCTCAAGAAGAAGATGCAGCGCGAAGGTATTTTCCGCGAAATGAAGATGCGCGACTATTACGAGAAGCCGTCGCAGAAGCGCGCTCGCGAAAAGGCTGAAGCCGTTCGCCGCGTTCGCAAGCTGGCTCGCAAGCGGGCACAGCGCGAAGGTCTGGTTGCACGCTAAGGCGTTGCCGTCGTTATTTCGACGTTTTCAGATGCATGTTGGCGGGGGCGATTGGTGTCGCCGCCGCCTTTTTAATTTTTGCCGCTGAAAGATCGCATATCCGGCTGCCGCGGATATGACGCATGGGGAAAGCGCACGAATGGCTGATTTCTTGTTCTCTTCGTCCCGGTCCTTGCGCGCGCCCAAGGCGCGGCTGTTGCCGATGCTCGCGGTTCTTGCCGCGGCCGGTCTCGCAGGTTGCCAGACCGACAACACCTCCGATGCCGTGATCCGCATCGACAAGGCCCAGGGCTCGGAAGGGAACATCGCCTCGCTGACCTCGGTGATCAACGCCAATCCGCGCGATCCCGAAGGCTATAACGTTCGTGGCTCCGCCTATGGCCGCGCCGGCCAGTTCAAGGCTGCGCTGAACGATTTCAACACCGCGCTGCAGATCAACCCGCGCTTCTACCAGGCCTATGCCAACCGCGCGCTGGTCTACCGCAATATGGGTCAGCAGCAGCAGGCGATCGGCGACTATAACGCCGCCCTGCAGATCAACCCGAACTACGACGTCGCTTATATCGGCCGCGGTAACGTCTACCGTCAGGCTGGTCAGGACGACGCAGCCTTCAACGACTTCTCCAAGGCGATCCAGCTCGGAACGACCGACGGACGCGCCTATCACAATCGCGGCCTGATCTTCCAGAAGCGCAATCAGCAGGACAAGGCGATCGACGACTTCTCGAAGGCGATCTCGCTCTCTCCGAATTCGCCCGAGCCCTATAACGGCCGCGGCATTTCCTATATCGCGCTGAACGACGACGATAACGCCTTCGCCGATTTCAACCACGCGATCGAGCTCAACGGCAATGTCGCCGAATCCTGGGCCAACCAGGCGCTGGTCTATGAGCGCCGCGGCGACAAGGACAAGGCGATGCGCTCCTATCGCCACGCTGTCGGCCTCGACCCGAAATACCAGCCGGCCCGCGACGGCATGGCTCGACTCGGCGCACCCAGCAACGGCTGATCCTGAAGCATCGGAGACGGCACCATGGCGGCGAAACAACGTGTGATCGTCGCCGGTGCCGGCATCATCGGCGCCTCCATCGCCTGGCACCTGACCCGCGATGGCGCCGATGTCACTGTGATCGCCGAAGATACCGGCGGCGTTGCGACACCCAATTCCTTTGCCTGGATCAATGCCAGCTGGGGCAATCCCGAATTCTATTTCCGCTTCCGCCGCCGCTCTATGGCCGAGTGGAAACGTCTGGCTGCGCAACTGCCCGGCCTGCCGCTTTCCTGGTGCGGCGGCATCTGCTGGGATCTGCCGGAAGCTGAACTGCTCGCCTACCACAAAGAACATGCGAGCTGGGGCTATGACATCCGGCCCATCGGCAAGACCGATATCGCTGCCCGCGAACCCTTCCTGACACAAATCCCCGATTTTGCCCTCGATGCCGCCGAAGAAGGCGCGGTCGAACCGGTGGCCGCCACCCGACTGATGCTCGCCGATGCCGAAGCCCGCGGCGCCAAGTTCGTCGCTGCTGCGGTGCGTGGATTGCTGCGCAGTGGCGAGCGCATTACCGGCGTCGTCACCTCCGAAGGGATTTTCGAGGCTGACCATGTCGTGCTTGCGGCTGGCGCAGGATCGGTTCCGATCGCCGCCTCTGCCGGCGTCACCCTGCCTCTCGAAGCACCGGCCGGGCTGATCGTCCATTCCCGTCCTTTCGAGAAGCGCCTGAACGGCCTGGTGATTGCGATGGAACTTCACATGCGCCAGACCGCCGAAGGCCGCATCATTGCCGGAAGCGATTTCGGTGGCAGCGATCCCGGCGAAGATCATCGGGTCACAGCGGCAGCGCTGTTTGCCAAGGTGAAGGCCAACCTTGCCGAGAGCGACAGACTGTCGATGGACTTCTTCACCGTCGGCTACCGGCCGACACCGAAGGATGGCTTACCGATCATCGGCAATGGCGGCGTTGACGGCCTCTACATCGCCATCATGCATTCCGGCGTGACGCTGGCGCCGGTCGCCGGCCTGCTCGCATCGAAGGAAATCCTCTCGGGAGAACGCGACGCCATGCTGGAGGCTTTCGGGCTCACTCGGTTCAGCTGAACCTGTGTACGGAATCCGACAGAGCGCCTGCGTGCATTTAGTATGTTGCAACCCCTTCCCCCACCCCCTAACATGACGGCGCATCGATAGCAGGCTATCGGGAATCAGGACGCGTTGAGGGCAATGGCGGCAATGCAGTTTTCTGCTTTCGTAACTGTTGGCAAGAATTTCGCGTGCCTTGCCGCCCGGCATCCGGGAAGACCCTGCCGATGAGCCTGCGTTCCCGCATGTTTCCCAAGGCCTCGATCGGCACTTATCTGGTTGCCATGGCGGTTGCGATCGCCGTCCCGATCTTCGCCTTCGTGACCCTTCTTCTGCTCCAGCTGGAAGACAATCAGCGCGATACGCTGCGCCGCGAGACGGCGCAGGATGCGCTCGCACTTTCCCGGTCCGTCGACAGGCAGCTGCAGGACATGGCGACGACGCTGCGCCTGCTCGCCACCTCGCCGGAACTCGAGCACGAGGACTACGCTTCCTTCCACGCCCGCACCGAGACGGCCTTGCGCGGCGACACGCTCTTCGTCATCGCCACCGACAAGGAAGGCCAGCAGTTTCTGAACACCCGCCGCGATTTCGGCACCCAGCTCGGCAAGATGAGCAACCTGACGGCGCTGAAATATGCCCTCGACAGCGGCCGTATCGAGGCATCCAACGTCTTCAAGGGATCGGTCAGCAACGAGTGGGTCTATAACGTCACGATGCCCGTCGATATCGGCAAGACGGCTGCACTGATCATCACCCAGAATGCCAGCGACCTCGCCAAGATCCTGCAGCCGGAAGGCCTCGCACCCGGCTGGTCCGCCGCTGTCATCGACCAGTCGGGCCATGTCGTCGCTTCCAGCGGCCCGTTTGCGATTGCGCCCGGCACCGCCTTCGATTCCCGTATCCTGCCGTCGCTGATTGCCTCGCGCGGCGTCTTCGAGGACACGGCAATTCTGCCGGACCAACTGCTCGGCTACGCGCAGATCCCCGGCTGGTCGTGGAAGACGGTCATCTGGGGACCGATCTCGACGGCGCAGGCCTCGATCCTGACAACCTGGCGCTTCCTGATCATCGGCGGCATCGCGCTCCTCGCCGTCGCGGTTTTCGCCGCCTATGCCGTCGCCCGCCAAGTGCGCACGACGATCCGCGATATCGCCGAGATGGCGAACCGCATGGGCGAAGGCCATATCGTCGCCCCCATCGATACCAGCGTCATCGAGGCAAACCAGGTGGCGGTGGCGCTGTCTAATGCCTCTTTCGACCGTAGCCAGACCGAAGACCGGCTGCATTTCGTCATGCACGAACTCGTGCACCGCACCAAGAACCTGCTGACGCTGGCGCAGGCGATGATGCGCCAGCTCGCCAAGCAGGCCGACAGCGTCGAAGGCTTCCAGGCGGCCGTCGCCGAGCGCCTCGATGGCCTCATCCGCTCGATCGAGCTCCTGACCAGCGAGCAATGGGCAGGCGCCTCACTGCGCCGCGTCATCGACATCCATCTCGATGCCTTCCCGCAGGCCGTCGATCAGATCGAGATATCAGGCAAGGATTTCATGCTGAAGCCGGAAGCGGTTCAGAACCTCGGCCTGACCCTGCATGAGCTTGCCACCAACTCGGTGAAATACGGCGCGTTCTCCGTTCCCGAGGGACGGGTGGCGCTCTCCTGGGAAGATGCCGAGGAAGAAGGCCAGACCGAACCGATGCTGCGTTTCGTCTGGCGCGAGTCACAGGGGCCGGAGGTCAGGAGCCCCGACCGTTCGGGCTTCGGCACGACCGTGATCAAGACCCACGCCGCCGCCGCATTCCGCGGCACGGTGCAGGTCGATTATCTGCCGGAAGGCCTTCTCTGGGTGCTGACCGCGCCGCGCAGCACGCTTGCCCGCGACTAGCCGGCAAAGGGAACAATCAAAAGCATCGCCCGTTTCGAACAGGTCATTCAAAGGAGAAGGACCATGTTCAAGCACACGATGATCGCAGCCGCCGCGCTGACCGCTGCAGCCTGCGCCACACCGGCGGCAGCTGCGGACTATGTCACTCTCGGCCGGCTGGTCTGCGGATCGGACGGCGGCCAGGGGCTCATCATCAAGTCCGAGAAGAACCTGATCTGCACCTACACCCCGGCCTCCGGCGGCATGAAGGCCGTCTATGCCGGCAAGATCGAGAAATTCGGTATCGATATCGGCGAGACCGGCAAGAGCGTGATGATCTGGCAGGTGCTCGCCAAGACCGGCACCGACTTCCCGCAATTTGCGCTGGCCGGCGAATATTACGGCGTCGGCGCCGATGCGAGCCTCGGTGCCGGTGCAGGCGCCAAGGTGATTGCTGGCGGCACCAACCAATCCTTCATGCTGCAGCCGCTGAACGTCCAGGCCCAGGAAGGCCTCAACCTGGCCGTTGGCGTGGAGAAGATGACGCTGGCGCCCGCCGCGACCTGAGAGGGTCCGGCGGCAATGGAAAAGGCCCGCTCTCCGGCGGGCCTTTTCGTATTTGGCATTATCGATACGGGCGGCGTCAGTGGCCGATCGACTTGTTGATCTCTTCGGTGACCTTCTTGGCATCGCCGAGCAGCATCATCGTGCCGTCCTTGTAGAACAGCGTATTGTCGATGCCGGCGTAACCCGAACCGAGCGAGCGCTTGACGAAGATGCAGGTCTTCGCCTTGTCGACATCGAGGATTGGCATGCCGTAGATCGGCGAGGTCTTGTCGTCGCGGGCGGCCGGGTTGGTCACGTCATTGGCGCCGATGACATAGGCAACGTCGGCCTGCGCGAATTCCGAATTGATGTCCTCGAGCTCGAAGACCTCGTCATAGGGAACATTCGCTTCGGCGAGCAGCACGTTCATATGGCCCGGCATGCGACCGGCGACCGGATGGATCGCGTATTTGACTTCGACGCCGGCCTTCTTGAGGTTATCGGCGAGTTCGCGCAGCGCATGCTGCGCCTGAGCGACCGCCATGCCGTAGCCCGGCACGATGATCACCTTGGAGGCATTGGCCATCAGGTATGCTGCGTCCTCGGCCGAGCCGAGCTTGACCGTCTTGTCGGAATTATCGGCAGCCCCGCCCGACATCTCGCCGCCGAAGCCGCCGAGAATGACCGAGACGAAGGAGCGGTTCATGCCCTTGCACATGATGTAGGACAGAATCGCACCCGACGAGCCGACCAGCGCACCGGTGATGATAAGCGCCAGATTGCCGAGCGTGAAGCCGATGCCGGCCGCCGCCCAGCCCGAATAGGAATTCAGCATCGAGACGACGACGGGCATGTCCGCGCCACCGATCGGCACGATCAGCAGAACGCCGAGCGCCAGCGCCAGCACGATGATTGCCCAGAAATCGAAATGGCTTTCGGTGACAGCAAGGCCGATGATGAAGAAGACGATCAGCACGAGCAGCGCGATATTGATGATGTGCCGGAAGGGCAGCATGATCGGCTTGCCGGACATGCGCCCGTCGAGCTTCAGGAAGGCGATGATCGAGCCGGTGAAGGTCAGCGCGCCGATCGCCGCGCCGATCGCCATTTCGACACGGGCTTCCGTATGGATCGAGCCGATATCGCCGATGCCGAAGGAGAGCGGCGTATAGAGCGCCGAGGCCGCAACAAGCACGGCGGCAAGGCCGACCAGCGAGTGGAAGCCGGCAACGAGCTGCGGCATCGACGTCATCGGGATGACACGGGCGATATAGGCGCCTGCACCGCCGCCGATCGCGAGGCCAAGAACGATCAGTACGAAGCCGATGAAGGACGGCGTCGCCAGCACCAGCGTCGTGAGGATGGCGATCCCCATGCCGATCATGCCGTAGAGATTGCCCTTGCGGCTGGTGGCCGGATGCGAGAGGCCGCGAAGCGCCAGGATGAAGAGGACGCCGGAGACCAGATAGAGAAAAGCTGCGATATTGGTCATGCGCCCGGCCTCACTTGTCCTTCTTGCGGTACATCGCCAGCATGCGCTGCGTGACGAGGAAGCCGCCGAAGATGTTGACCGAGACGAGGACCAGCGCCACGAAACCGAAGCCGGTCGCAAGGCCGCTGGCCGAAATGCCGACCGCAAGCAGCGCGCCGACGACGATGACCGAGGAGATGGCGTTGGTAACCGCCATCAGCGGCGTATGCAGCGCCGGCGTCACCGACCAGACGACGTAATAGCCGACGAAGATCGCCAGCACGAAGATCGCCAGCTGGAAGACGAAGGGATCGATCATTCCGCCCGTTGCGGCACTTGCCGCTTCAGGCGCATGGGCGGCGGCGGTCGCGACGGCCGTTACGGCGTCGTTCAGCTGCTGCAGCGCCTTGTCCATTTGTTCGCCGGCCATCAGTTGTCCCCCTTCTTCGCACCACCAAATGCCGGATGCACGACATCACCTGCATAGGTCAGCATCGTCGCCTTGATCAGCTCGTCTTCGAGGTTGATGACGACAGTCTTGGTGTCCTTGTTGACCATGGTCTCCAGGAAGGTGACGAGGTTCTTGGCGTAGAGCGCCGAGGCGCTGGCCGCGACGCGGCCGGCCATATTGGCAAAGCCGATAACCTTGACGCCCTCGACCTCGGCGACCTGACCGGCAACGACGCCTTCGATGTTGCCGCCGCGCTCGACCGCAAGATCAACGGCAACGGCGCCGGGCTTCATCGAGGTCAGCATCTCGCGCGAAACGAGGCGCGGTGCCGGACGGCCGGGGATCAGAGCGGTGGTGATGACGATGTCCTGCTTGGCGATATGCTCGGCAACCAGCGCCGCCTGCTTCGCCTGATACTCCCTGGACATTTCCTTGGCGTAGCCGCCGGCCGTTTCCGCTGCCTTGAACTCTGCATCCTCGACGGCGATGAACTTGGCGCCGAGCGACGCCACCTGTTCCTTGGCGGCCGGGCGAACGTCGGTTGCAGAAACTGCGGCCCCGAGACGGCGTGCGGTGGCGATCGCCTGCAGACCGGCGACACCGGCACCCATGACGAAGACCTTGGCCGCAGGCACGGTGCCTGCCGCCGTCATCATCATCGGCATGGCCCGATCATAGACCGCAGCCGCCTCGATGACCGCCTGGTAGCCGGCAAGATTGGCCTGGGAGGAGAGCACGTCCATCGACTGGGCGCGGGTGATGCGCGGCATCAGTTCCATGGCGAAGGTCGAGAGCCCGGCCTTCGCCATGCCGGCGATCGCTTCGTCGTTGCCGTAGGGATCCATGATGGCGATGACCACGGCACCGCTTTTGTAGCCGGCAATCTCGGCTTCCGCCGGACGCCGCACCTTGAGCACGACATCGGCCGTCGCCGCATCGGCAATCGTTCCGATCCGCGCACCCGCCGCTTCGAACTCCCCGTCAGGGATGCGGGACAACGCGCCGGCCCCAGCCTCGACGACGACGTCGAAACCGAGGTTCTTCATCTTCTTGACGGTCTCGGCAGACGCGGATACGCGCGTTTCCAAGTCCGCCGCTTCCTTTGCGACGAAAACGATATTGCCCAACTGCCCCCTCCTCCGGGTCAGCCAGACCGCCACGGGTCTCCCCGCTTATGGCCCAAGCGTCAGCTTACGTTCTGGGAATGCCCTCCCCCTGCCGCGATCAACGCAGCAGGACGATACCGGCAACGAGAATGATGAGGAAAACCAGGATGCCGCCGAGCAGGCCGCCACCGGTGAAGAAACCAGCCGTCATGCCGAGCAGCAGGGCAACGAGGAACATCGTGCCGTATTTCGCGCCAGCGATGAACAGGTTGTAAGTGGACTCATGTTCCTTGTAGTCCATCGGTGCGCCAACTTCGGCGGGTCCGGTGTGATGTTCGGCCATGAATTTCGTCTCCCTCAAATGCCCGGCCCGCACAGTGCGGCAGACCGCCTGAATGCCATGATTCCGCAGCACTTGCGGCGGAACAATCCCTGTTCAGGGCTTACACAAAGCTTTGAGAAAGCGCAATGCATGAGAATGCCGCATGCAGTACGGCCAAAGGCTTTCTTGCGACACGCAATCAGAGCGGCAGATCGGTGCCCAACTGCCCATCCGGAACGAAACGCGCCGTCGGCACGATCGTCAGCGCCGGAGCGCCCTTGCCCGGCGCCCTGCCATACATCATCCGCTGCTCGCTGGCGCTCGAGATGAAGAACGGATAACGGGTCAGCAGCTTGCGCCCGACCTCCAGCACATTGGTCGCCATCAGGGTCAGGTCGAAGCCGTACATCTCGGTCATGCGCGAGGCGACGACCGTGTCGGCATAGAAGACGCGCTTGTAGAAAGCCGCGTGCGCCGGACGCACATGCTGCAGCACCCGGTCCGCCCGGAAATGCGCAGCCGCGACGATGTTCGGCCGCAGCGTCAGATAGGGAAGCCAAGGAAGCTCGGCAGCCGCCTGCGGATCGGCGGCAAACCGCGCTGGATCGATCAGCGTCATCCCCGCATCGAGAAAGGCATCCATCTCGGCGGGAAAGATCCCGCCCGACTGCGAGACCCGATGATCGGGCGTCACATGGTGGATGCGGATCGTGCTGACAAGCTCTTCATAGTAGTAGAGGCCGAAGACATAGGCCTGGCTGTCGAAGTCGACATCGTCGATCAGGGTCTTGGCGGCGACAGGCAGAACCTCGCGCGCCTTATAGGCGCGGAAGCGCAGACGCTCGACATCCTCCATGTCCTCGGTGCTCTCGATACGCCGGTATTCGACGTGATCGAGAACCTCCATGAGCTTCATGCTGAAATCGCTGACTGTCGAAAACCCGTCCGCCATCACGCCCACCGTTTGTTAACGGACTATTAAGCATACGGTTTCTTCTCGCGCAATGATTGCAAACAATCTTAATCACATTTGAATCAATAAGGTTAATGGCGCCCGGAAAAGGCGCCGAGAAAAATACCGATCAGGTGGTGGGGTTCAGGCGGCTCCGGCCTTGCGGCGCGATGCCGGGCGGAGATTTCCGGAGAGGATGCCGATGTTCTGCGAGGGTACCGGCGGAGAGAACACATAGCCCTGGATGAGGTCAGCGCTGCGTTCCTTGTTGATGATCGCCAGCTGATCCGTCGTCTCGACGCCTTCGATGACGATCTTCAGGCCAAGCTCGCGGGCAAGGTTGACCGTGCCGCGCAGCAGCTTCAGCCGCCGCGTATCCTGGGCGATGTTGCGCACGAAGGAACGGTCGATCTTGACGATATCGAGCGGCAGCGTGTCGAGATAGCTGAGGCTGGAGAAGCCAGTGCCGAAATCGTCGATGGCAATGGTGATGCCGCGCGAGCGCAGTTCCGCAAGGATCGTGCGCACTGCGGCCGGCTCATCGATCAGGCAGCTCTCGGTGATCTCAAGATGCAGGCGCGAGGCCGGCAGGCCGGTCTTGGCGAGCGCCTCGGAGACGAGCAACAGGATATCGTTGTCGCGCAGGTCGCGCGCCGACAGGTTGACCGAAACGGCAATATGCTCCGGCCAGGTCATGCAGTCGCTGCAGGCCTGTACGAGGATGAAGCGGGTGATGTCGGAGATGATACCCATCTCCTCGGCCAGCCGGATGAAGACATCGGGCGGGATCGAGCCGCGCTCCGGGTGCACCCAGCGCGCCAGCGCCTCAGCACAGTCGATCCGCGAGCCATCGGCGCGATACATCGGCTGGTAGACGGCGTTCAGCGCACCGGCGGCAACGGCGTCGCGAAGATCGGCCTTCAGCTTCTGCTGCTCGACATAACGGCCATCCATTTCGCGCTCGAAACCGGCAATGCCGCCGCGTCCACGCGACTTGCTTTCGAAGAGCGCCAGATCCGCCTTGATACTCCACTCGTCCATCGCGAAGGCATTGCCCTCGAGCACGGCATAACCGGCACTGAGCGAGATCAGGAACGTCACCTCATCGGCCTCGTAATGGCCCTGGATGTCGGCATGCACGGTGCGGATCTCCGCCTCCAGCGCTTCCCGGTTCTTCGCATGTGGGAAGAAGATCACGAACTGGTCGCCCATCAGGCGCCCGACGATCGCGCTTCCGGCCTTTTCCTTGACCCGTTCGGCAATGGCGCAGAGCAGCTTGTCGCCGGTGATATGGCCGCGCATGTCGTTGACATGCTTGAACTCGTCGATGTCGATGACCATGAAGCCGAGCGGCCCTTTGCGGCGCGGATGACGGTTCAGATAGTCCTGCACGAGCTGGCCGAAATATTCACGGTTCGGCAGCCCGCTCAGCGCATCGAAACGGACCATGTGGAGGATCTTCTGCTCGGCCTTCACGCGGCTGGAGACGTCTTCGAAGATCAGCACCGCCCCGCCATCGATACGGCGCTTGGCGGAGAACTCAAGCGACAGGTCCTCGGGCAGATGGATCAGCACGCGCGACATGCTGCCTTCGGCCACCTGCGACAGCTGCCGTAGGATCAGATCCGGCTGCGAGGCATCGACGAAGCTGTAGCGCGCGCCATAGCGCAGCACCGCGCCGAGATCGCGATCCTTCAGCCTGTCGGGGTCGCCGATCTTCAGGAGCTCGCAGGCCTTGCGGTTGATCACCTGGATCCGGTTGCCGGGATCCACCATGACGAGGCCATGCGGCATGTTGTTGAGCGCCGTATCGAAACGGTCGGCGATCAGCGAGATCTGCCGGTGGGCGATGACATTCTCATAGAGGAATTCGCGAACGCCATTGGCCATCGCCCGCGTCGTCAAGCCGAAGGGAATGAGGAAGGCCGAAAGAATGGCGCGATAGAAATCGAGCGCCATCAGGCTGCAGACGATCATCGGCAGACAGCAGGCAAGCGTCTGCAGGTCGATCGCCCGCTGTGAACCGTAATTGCGGCCGACGACCGACACCATCGATGCCATCGTCACTGCGATACAGGCGAGCTCGGCGAAGGGATCGCGCAGAATGAAGATCGCATAACCGCTGCCGATGCCGAGGATTGCCGCGGTCGAGGTTGCGCCGATCACATAGAATGTCTCCCAACGCTCGATATCGGCGCGCGTCAGCGACTGCTTCTCCACCTTGTCGAACTGGCGGAAGGTCAGCATGCGGCCGACGAAGGTCAGCAGGAAGGCGAGAGCGAGGAGATAATAGAGCGGCGCATCCGCCTTAGCGGCGACGGCAACGAAGGCAACGACATGCACGATAACGCCGGCCACGAGCGTCATGCGGTTCCCGAAGAGGGAACTCACGAATGACAGATACACATCCTTAGGGACCCTGTTCGGGTTATGTGGCTTCATCCATATTTTCCCTGTGCGCGGGCAAGATACTCAGAACCTTTTAAAAATTGATTGCATGAACCCTATGTATTTGGCCGGTTTTTCTAAAACTTTGAGACGAAATCCAAAATATTGACGCGTTATACGCACCCGCGGGATGTATTACTTCCGACTGATATTCCACTCATAGGTTGTCGCCGCCGGGACGGCCGGATGCGGGCGCCGGGCGCCGCGCCTACGACTAAACTCCTAGACGGCCCATTTAATCTTTCATTTTAGAAACCCTTCGTTTACACAAATTTCAACGAGGAGAACTTGCCGTAAAGGCAAACATGGGGAGAGGAATGGCGGCTCTGCTGAGTGTCAGCCGGCTGATCGATCGATTCAGCCAAGTTATCGGTAAGATTGCAGACTACATGGTGCTCTTCTGCTGCCTGATCAGCGCAGCCAATGCCATCGTCCGCTATACCTTCAATTACAGCTCGAATGGCTGGCTTGAGATCCAGTGGTATCTCTTTGCCTATGTCGTCGTGCTCGGCGCCGCTCACACGCTACGCAACAACGAGCATGTGCGCGTCGACCTGATCTACGGATCGGTCTCCGATCGCGCCCGGCTCTGGATCGACGCGATCGGCCTGATCGTCTTCCTGATCCCTGCCTGCATCTTCCTGTCGATCCTCTGCTGGCCCTATTTCATGCACTCCTTCCAGCAGGGCGAGGTCTCGGCCAATGCCGGCGGCCTGATCCGCTGGCCGGTCAAGTTCATGCTGTTTGCCGGTTTCGCGCTTCTCACCCTTCAAGGCATTTCGGAGCTCATCAAGAGGATCGCGGCACTCGTCGGCGATATCCAGATCGACACGAAATACGAAAAGCCGCTGCAATAAGACGACTGGGGGAGAAAGCACGTGTTCGATTACGGTATTATTCCGCCCGCCATGTTCGTCGGCATGATCATCTTCATGCTCTATGGCTTTCCTGTCGCTTTTTCGCTCGCCGCGGTCGGCCTGTTCTTCGGCCTGATCGGCATCGCGACCGGCCACTTTGGCGAAGTGTTCCTGCAGGCCCTGCCACTGCGCTTCTTCGGCATCGTCTCCAACGACCTACTGCTGGCAATCCCCTTCTTTACGCTGATGGGCGCGGTGCTCGAGCGATGCGGATTGGCGGAAGACCTGCTTGAGGGCACCGGCAAGCTGTTCGGCGCCATTCCCGGCGGCCTGGCCTACGCCGTCATCCTCGTCGGCGCCGTGCTCGGCGCCATCACCGGAACGGTGGCTGCCTCGGTCATCACCATGGGCGTCATCTCGCTGCCGATCATGCTGCGCTACGGCTACAGCCCGCGGCTTGCGACCGGCGTCATCGCCGCCTCCGGCACCATCACCCAGGTCATCCCGCCGTCGCTGGTTCTCGTCGTTCTCGCCGACCAGCTCGGCCGCTCCGTCGGCGACATGTATCTCGGCGCCATCGGCCCCTCGATCCTGCAGGTGGCGATCTTCGTCGGCTACATCCTGATCCTGTCGATCATCAATCCGAAGTCGATGCCGCCGCTGCCGAAGGAAGTGCGCGGCGACTTCGACTGGAAGCTGCTTGCCACCGTCCTCTGGGGCATGATCCCCTCGATCGTGCTGATCTTCCTGGTGCTCGGCACCATCTTCATGGGCCTGGCGACGCCGACAGAAGCCGGCGCACTCGGCGTCGTCGGCGCCATCGCGCTTGCCGCCCTGCACCGCCGCCTCACCTGGCCGTTGATCCGCGAGGCGATGACCTCGACCATGCACATAACATCCATGGTGGTGATGATCCTGATCGGCTCCACCTGCTTCAGCCTCGTCTTCCAGGGCATGGACGGCTCGCGCTGGATCGAGCACATGCTCTCGGGCATTCCGGGCGGTCCTGTCGGCTTCCTGATCTTCGTCAACATCTTCATCTTCATCCTCGCCTTCTTCCTGGATTTCTTCGAGATCGCCTTCATCGTCATCCCGATGCTGGCCCCGGTGGCCCACAGCCTCGGCATCGACCTGATCTGGTTCGGCGTACTGATCTGCGTGAACATGCAGACGAGCTTCATGCACCCGCCCTTCGGCTTCGCGCTCTTCTACCTACGCTCGATCGCCAGCCGCGATGTGAAGACGAAGGATATCTACATGGGCGCGATACCCTGGGTCGGCATGCAGCTGATCCTGGTCGCGATCATCATCTTCTGGCCTCAGTCCGTCACCTACTGGCTGGACAAGGGTCCGCAGGTCGATCCGAACACCATCAAGATCGAGGTTCCCGGCTTCGGCGGCCAGCTCGGCCTGCCGCCGATGGGTGCTCCGGGCGGCGCATCGCCGCAGATCCCAGGCCTCACCCTGCCGCCACTCGGCACGCCCGGCCAACCGCCGGCAGCCCCCGCCCCGGCAGCGCCGGCGCAGCCCGACCTCAGCCAGCCGCCGGTCATCAAGTAGGCAAAAGAAAAAGCCCCGGAGAAATCCGGGGCTTTTTTGTCAGCCCAACGACCATCGCCGCCGTCATCCTCGGGCCTGTCCCGAGGATCTACCGTCCCATGTTGGTGAGCACAGCAGATCCTCGGCACAAGGCCGAGGATGACGCGCGGAGTGTCTTTCAAAAACAAAAAAGCCCCGGACTTGCGCCCGGGGCTTACTTTTGGACTTAGAGTCCTGAAAGCTTACAGCTTCCCAGCGCGCTGCTGGATCATCATGAACGTATCGAAGGTGTATTCCGACAGCTGCATCCAGAGATAGGCGTCACGCTTGAAGGCGGCCTGGTCCTCGTAGATCTTCTTGAAATACGGGTTCTTCGAGGAAATGTCCTTGTAAAGGTCCATCGATGCCTGGAAGCAGGCCTCCATGATTTCCTGGCTGAAGGGACGCAGCGTCGCGCCTTCGGCGACGAGCTGCTTCAGCGAACCAGGGTTCTTCATGTCATACTTCGCCATCATGTTGGTGTTGGCGTAAGCGCAGGCATCGGTGAGGGCCGCCTGATAGTGCTTCGGCAGGCTGTTCCACTTTTCGAGGTTGAAGAAGGCGTGGACCGTCGGACCACCTTCCCACCAACCCGGGTAGTAGTAATATTTCGCGACCTTGTGCAGACCGAGCTTCAGGTCGTCATAGGGACCGACGAATTCGGCCGCATCGATCGTGCCCTTTTCGAGCGCCGGATAGATGTCGCCGCCGCCGATCTGCTGCGGGATGACGCCGACCTTCGACATGACCTGACCGGCAATGCCGGCGATACGCATCTTGACGCCCTTGAGGTCGTCGAGCGTGTTGATCTCCTTGCGGAACCAGCCGCCCATCTGCGCGCCGGTGTTACCGGCCGGCATCGCGTAGATGCCCTGCGTCGCGTAGAACTCGTTCATCAGCGCATTGCCGTTGCCTTCGTAGAACCAGGCATTGGTCAGGCGGCCGTTGAGACCGAACGGAATGGCGGTGCCGATCGCGTAGGTCGGGTCCTTGCCGACGAAGTAATAGGAGCAGGTGTGAGCCGCTTCGACAGTTCCGGAGCTGACGGCATCGGCCGCTTCGAGAGCCGGTACGATTTCGGCAGCAGCAAAAGTCTGGATCTGGAAGTTGCCGTCGGTCGCCGCGGCAACATGCTTGGCAACGTCATCGGCGCCGCCATAGATCGTGTCGAGGCTCTTCGGGAACGAAGAGGTCATGCGCCACGAGATCTTCGGATTCTCCTGCGCGATCGCAGGTGCAGCCAATGCGCCAGCCGCGACGGCGCCTGCCCCCGTTGCACCCGCCTTCTTGATAAATGAACGACGATCCATCAAAAACCTCCCGTATAGATGGCAATGCGCGGCTAAACTCTTCCCTACCCGTCGCAATGGCGACGAGCTAAGCATGCAGCCGTTCGCGTTTCAAGCATTAGTCTATGAGACTTTGGCATCACGGCAGCAATGCGGCACAGGCGGGCTTTCCATCAAAATCAGCAGTTTAGCCGATTTGCGGGAGGGACGGAGGACATTGCCGCAATTTGGCCAGCCATTGCGCCGAGAAGTTGACTTTGTAGCCGTTCTCGGCTCTCAAATAGCGATCACCAAGAGATTTTCCGGATAGACCATGACCAAGCCGATCGTTGCCGTTCCCGCCGATATCCGCACCCTTGATGGCGCCGTCTGGCACGCCGCCCAGCACCAGTATGTCCGCGCAGCATTGAATGCCGCCGAAGTCATGTCGCTGATCGTGCCGGCGTTCGAGAAGGGCTACGACATCGACGCCGTTCTGGACCGCGTCGACGGTGTGCTCGTCTCCGGTTCGGCCAGCAACGTCCACCCCTCGCTCTACGGTGTAGAAGCCCGGGAAAGCGACGGCCCCTTCGATCCGGCGCGCGATGCGACCAGCCTGCCGCTGATCCGCCGCGCCATCGACCGCGGCATCCCGCTGCTCGCCATCTGCCGCGGCATCCAGGAGCTGAATGTCGCGCTCGGCGGCTCGCTCGCCAGCGAGATCCAGGAACAGCCGGGCATCTGGGACCACCGCAGACCCGAAGGCGTCGACCGCGACGGCATGTACGCCATCCGCCAGACCGTCGTCGTCAAGGAAGGCTCCTGCATCGCCGGCATCATCGGCTCCGGCGAAATACAGGTGAACTCGCTGCACCGCCAGGCGATCGCCAAGACCGCGCCGCGCCTGCAGGTCGAGGCACTTGCCGAAGACGGCACGGTCGAAGCCGTTTCCGTCATCGACGCAAAGGCCTTCGCCGTCGGCGTCCAGTGGCATCCGGAATATTGGGCCGAAACCGACAAGGCCTCGAACCAGATCTTCGCCGCCTTCGGCGACGCCGTGCGCGATTATGTGGCGAAGAAGGCCGGCGCTAAGGCCATCGCCTAAGCCTTGACGGGCGTTTCCGGCACCGGCGTCAGCGGCTTGCCCTGCTGGAACCAGCTGATCAGATTGTCCACGACCAGGTCGGCCATGGCATTGCGCGTCGGCACCGAGCCGGATGCGAGATGCGGCAGCAGCACGGCGTTCGGCAGGTCGAGCAGACCGGCAGGCACATTCGGCTCGTCATAGAAGACATCGAGACCGGCGGCGCCGATGACACCGTTCTTCAGCGCCGCGATCAGCGCATCCTCGTCGACACTCCAGCCGCGCCCGACATTGATGAAGATGCCATCGGATCCGAGCGCCGAAAGGATATCGGCATCGACGACCTTGTGGGTCTGCGGCGTCTTCGGAACGATGGCGATTAGCGTATCGACGGCTGCGGCCAGCTCCTTCAGCGACGGATAGTAGTCATAGGCGACATCCGGGTTGCGGCTGCGCGTGTGGTAGCTGATCTTGACCTTGAAAGGCTCCAGCCGCGCGGCGATTTCCTGACCGATACGGCCGAGGCCGAACATGCCGACATGGCGGCCCTTCAGCGAAAAGCGCGACAGCGGATAATTGACGCCCGGCTTCCAGTTGCCGTCGCGCAGCCAGTTTTCGGCGCGCGGGAATTCGCGGGCGGTGTTGAGAAGCAGCGCAAGCGCCGTGTCGGCGACCTCGTCGTTCAGCACGTCGGGCGTATTGGTAACGACGACGTTCTTCGACGCCGCATGCTTCACATCGACGCCGTCATAGCCGACGCCGAAGCTCGAGATCACCTCGACCGCGGGAAGCCCGTCGATATCGGCTGCATTGACCGTGCCCGAAACCGCCACGCCGCGGATGCGCTTCGCCGTTTCGGCATCGATCGCCAGTCTGCCATTCGCATCGCGCCCCGCCGGAACCAGCTCGAAATGTTCCTGCAGTCTGGCAGGAACGCGATCGTGTATCTTCCCGGGAACGAGAATGGCAATGCGGGACATGGCTTTTCCTCTTGGCTGTGGGCTGGGGCTATGAGCGGGAGTTGACGGGACTCGTCGACTGACGGATGCGCATCTCCGGCTTGATCAGGTGGATACCATCGGGCTCGTGGCTGCCGGCAAGGCGATCGAGCAGCGCGCGCGCCGCAAGCCGGCCGACTTCCGCCTGGCCGTTCCAGACGGTGGTCAGCGCCGGTGTGGCGATCGATGCTTCCTCGAGGTCGTCGTAGCCGGTGACCGAGATATCGCGGCCGGGAACCAGACCGGCGCGGGAAATACCGTTCATCAGGCCGATGGCGACGAGATCGTTCCAGCAGACGGCGGCCGTCGGCTTCTGCGGCAGAGACAGGAAGTGGACGGCGGCTTCGAAGCCGCCCTGCTTCGAGCGCGGCCCAGGAATGCGCAGGTTCGGATCGACCTCGATGCCGGCCTTGCGCAGCGCGTTGACATAGCCCTGGTAGCGGTCGCGTCCGGTCGAAGTCTGGTCGGTGCCGCCGATCATGGCGATCGAGCGGTGGCCGAGGCCGATAAGGTGATTGGTGGCAAGCGAGATGCCGTAGCTGTCATCGCCGCGATAGGTCGGCAGGTCCATGACATCCATCGAACGCGCAACGAGGATCGCCGGCATGCCGTTATCCTCGGTCAGCTGCAGGTCCTCGGGCGGTGTGCCGATCGCCGGCGACATGATCACGCCGTCGCCGCCGAGCTGCAGCAGCGTCTCGATGAAGGTCCGCTGCTTTTCGACGGAGTCGTAATGGTTCGACAGAATGAAAGTGTGGCGGCTGCGGTCGAGTTCACTCTCGATCGCTTTCAGGATTTCCCCGTAGAACGGGTTCATGATGTCATGCACCACGACGCCGATGATGCCGGAGCGCGAGGTGCGCAGGCTGGCGGCGCGGCGATTATAGATATAGCCGAGCGCCCGGGCCTGTTCCTTGATCTTGTCGCGGGTGCTGCCAGCCACGAGCGGGCTGTCGCGTAGGGCAAGAGAGACGGTTGCCGTTGAAATACCGAGTGTTTCGGCAATCGTCGAAAGCTTGATCTTTTGAGCCACGCATCCTCCCCAGGCAACGCGCGAGATATGGAGCGCTTGTGCGAATGGGTGGATGCGCCCCTTAAAATGTTTAATTAAAAGATTAAACGCAGAGAGGCAAACCTAAATTTCAGCCAGGTTTAATTTTCGTCCGGCTCTTCGAAATGCTGCACCTCAGCCTGGAGATTGCTGTCGATCGCTTTCAGCAGACGAACGAGATTGCGGATTTCCTTGTCGGAGAAATCGAGGGTCGCAAGCTTGTCGCAGGAGGATCCGGCCATTTCGATCGCCTGAACGCTGCCGCGGCCGAGCTCGGTCAGATAGACCTTGGTGAGGCGCGCATCTTCGGCATCCGGCTTGCGCTCGAGGAAGCCCTGCGCCTCCATGCGGCCGATCGTGCGGGTCATCGTCGGCGCCTTGACGCCGAGCCGCTGGGCCAGACCACCCGCCGTCATGCCATCGCTTTCGGCAAGCGACAGGATGACGCCGTCCTGTCCGGCATAGAGACCGCTTTCGAGAAGATTGCGCGACAGCACGGTGCGCATCGAGCGCGCCGCCTGCGTCAGGGCGGGCGAGAGATCGGCGACCGTATATTCGGTCTGGTCCTTCTTCTTGGACTTGTTCTTCTTGCCGTCCTTGTTCTTCTTGCCCATCGCCATCCCTTTGATTTACTGCAATATGACATTGCGCAGCTTCACGTCATAAACAAGGGGCATTGAAACCACATGACAGTCCCCTCACTAAACTTTGCGGACAACGATCCGTCGCTGACGCCTGACGAAAGAAGCCGCTGGATTGCCATCTTACCACTCGGCGCGCATGAGCAGCATGGCCCCCACCTGCCCTTCGATACTGACACCCTGATCGCCGAAGGCATTGTCGAGCGCCTCAAGGCAGCACTCCCTCCTTCCCTGCCCGTCACATTCCTGCCGGCCGAGCCGATCGGCTATTCGGTCGAGCATATGGATATCGAGGGAACGAAGACGCTGACCTATGGTGAGGCCATCCACCGCTGGCTCGGCATCGCCGGAATGCTGCACGATCTTGGCATCCGCAAGCTGGTGCTCCTCAACGCCCATGGCGGCAACTCGCCGCTGACGGCGATCGTTTCTACCGAGGCGCGCGTCCACTTCAACATGCTGGCGGTCGCCACCAGCTGGACCCGCTTCGGCGTCCCCGATGGCGTCATTTCACCGGAAGCAAAGGCGATCGATATCCATGGTGGCGACATAGAGACATCGGTGATGCTCGCGCTGCATCCATCCAAGGTGAAGATGCAGAAAGCCGCCGACTTCCCCTCGCGCCAAAGCGAGTTTGCCGAGCGCTTCAAGCATCTGCGCGCCTACGGCCCGCATGCCTTCGGCTGGAAGATGTCCGACCTCAACGACACCGGCGTCGCCGGCAACGCCGCGGCAGCGACTGCGGAAAAAGGCGAAGCCCTGATCGCGCATTCGGTCAAAGGATTGGTTGAGCTGCTGCGGGATGTCGATGCATTCGACGCATCCGAACTGGCCTGAGACGCAGCACCGGCAGAATGTGATCTTATAACATTATAAAACCCTTTGAACTGCCGCTCCCAACTCCTTATATGAAACCGACCGTTTAAAGCCCCATCGGCGGTATACCAATTTCTTCGAGGTTCTCATGACCGACGCAATTTCCACGCAGCAGAAGCCCATTCCCGTCACCGTGCTCACCGGCTATCTCGGCGCCGGCAAGACGACGCTGCTGAACCGCATTCTTTCGGAAAACCACGGCAAGAAATACGCTGTCATCGTCAACGAGTTCGGCGAGATCGGCATCGACAACGACCTGATCGTCGAGTCCGACGAAGAAATCTACGAAATGAACAACGGCTGCGTCTGCTGCACCGTGCGCGGTGACCTGATCCGCGTCGTCGAAGGCCTGATGCGCCGCCCGGGCCGTTTCGATGGCATCATCGTCGAGACGACCGGCCTTGCCGATCCGGTTCCAGTTGCCCAGACCTTCTTCATGGATGACGATGTCCGCGCCAAGACCGAGCTCGATGCTGTCATCGCCCTCGTCGATGCCAAGCACCTGCCGCTGCGCCTGAAGGACAGCCGCGAAGCCGAAGACCAGATCGCTTTCGCCGACGTCGTGCTCATCAACAAGACCGATCTCGTGACCCCGGAAGAACTGGCGCAGATCGAAGACATCGTCCACGCCATCAACCCGTCGGCCCGCGTCTACAAGACCAGCCGCTCCGGTGTCGATCTGGCCCGCGTTCTCGATCAGGGCGCCTTCAATCTCGAGCGCGCGCTGGAAAACGATCCGCACTTCCTCGAGCATGGCCATGACGATCACGTCTGCGGCCCGGATTGCGATCACGATCATCATCATCACGCGCATGGTCATGACCATGACCACGATCATCACCACCATGATCACGACCACCATCACCATGGCGCGGTGTCTCCGATCCATGACGTGACGGTTCAGTCCGTTTCGCTGCGCGGCGGCGAGATGATCGCCGAACGCTTCTTCCCCTGGATCCAGAAGATCACCCAGACTCAGGGCCCGAACATCCTGCGCCTCAAGGGCATCATCGCCTTCAAGGACGATGCCGAGCGTTACGTCGTTCAGGGCGTGCACATGATCGTCGAAGGCGATCATCAGCGTCCGTGGAAGGACGGCGAGAAGCACGAGACGCGTCTCGTCTTCATCGGCCGCGAACTCGACCGCGAAAAGCTCGAAGCCTCCTTCAAGGCATGCGAGGCTGCGGCCTGATGCCAACAGTTGCTCCGCTTGATCTCGACGGCCATATCCTGGCCGTCGAATTTTTAGGTGACACCCCCTTCTTCGCCAATGCCAACGGCACCTTCCATCGCCTGGAAGGCAGCGAGAAGGTGACCGAAGCCCATCAGGGCATGCTCACCTGCATCCGCGATCCCCATAGCGAAAGCCTGATTTCAGGCGGCGAAGACGGTAAGGTTCTGCGCATCAATGCCGATGCCAGCGTCACCGAACTCGCCAGCGCGCCGCGCAAGTGGATTTCGCAGGTTGCCGCAGGCCCGCAGGGCGCCATCGCCTACTCCTACGGCAAGAGCGCCTTCGTGCGCCTGTCTAACGGCGAGACCAAGGAATTCACCGAAGAGCGCACGGTCGAGGGCCTCGCCTTCGCGCCGAAAGGCCTGCGCATCGCCGCTGCCCGCTACAATGGCGTGTCGCTGCACTGGGTGACGATGAGCGCCAAGCCGGTCGATCTCGAATGGAAGGGCGCGCACACGGGCGTCACTTTCTCGCCCGACGGCAACTTCCTCGTCACCTCGATGCAGGAAAACGCCCTGCATGGCTGGAAGCTCGATATCAAGCCGGGCTCTGAAGCCCGCCACATGCGCATGACCGGCTATCCGGCCAAGGTGAAGTCGCTCTCCTGGTCCGCCAAGGGCAAATGGCTGGCATCATCTGGCGCACCGGCCGCCATCGTCTGGCCCTTCCAGGGCAAGGACGGCCCGATGGGCAAGTCGCCGCTGGAGCTCGGCACCCGCGCCAACATCATGGCGACCTCGGTGAAATTTCATCCGGCCGAGGATATCCTGGCAATCGGCTTCATCGACGGCATGATCCTCGCCGTGCGCCTTGCCGACAGCAAGGAAGCGCTGATCCGCCGCCCCGGCAAGGGCGCCATCACCGCCATGAGCTGGAGCAAGAACGGCAAGCTGCTGGCCTTCGCTTCGGAAGCCGGCGATTGCGGCGTGGTCGATATCTCGGCCTGATCCTTCGGGCGCGGCTTTACGAAAGCCGCGCCGCCTGGATGATTTCTCCCAGAACATTATGCAGCGCATCGCGATAGCCATTGCGCGCCGAGGGGCCGCTCTCGGCCGAGGTCATGGCGGCCGTCAGGTTCAATGACGGGATGATGTAGAGCATCTGCCCGCCATAGCCCCAGGCGAAATGCACCGTCTCGCCGCCAATCTGCCGCTCGAACCAGCCGTAACCGTAACCATCGCCGGAAAAGCGGGAATTGGTGCGCTGCTGCCATGACTGCGTGATCCAGTGGGCAGGCACGACCTGCACGCCATCGGCCGTCTTGCCGCCATTGCGGTAAAGCTCACCGAAGGCCAGCAGCGAGCGGGCGCTCATCGCCATCTGGTTGCCGCCGAGATAGATGCCCTGCGGATCGCGCTCCCATGCACCGATGCGGAAACCTTCCACCGGCTCGAACCAGTCCCGCGCCAGAGCCAGCGTCGACTTGCCGCCGACCTTGGTCAGGATCGCCGACAGCAGATGCGTCGAGGCTGTCGAATAGAGCATCTGCCCGCCCGGCTCGTCGTCGAAAGGCTGAGCGAGCGCGAAGCGCACCCAATTGCGGCTCGATACCCAGCGCCCGTAATTCGGCCCCGACATGCGCCCGAGCCCGGCCTGCATGGAGAGTAGATTGCCGATGGTGATCTCGTTCAGCCGCGGATCAGGATTATCAGGCAGATCGGCTCGCAGGATCGGCGCGATCTTCTGGTCCGGTCCCTCAAGCAAGCCCTTCGATATCGCAATACCGACCATGGCCGAAATGATCGACTTCGAGGCCGATTTGATATTGGCGGATTCGGAGGTCGTGTGGCCGCGATATCCCTGCTCGGCAACGATCTGGCCATCACGAGCAATAACCACTGTTTTCAGCGGCGTCAGATCCTGACGGGTGCGCAAGCTTTCGAGGAGATCACTCAGACGCTGGTTTTCCGCAAAGGCGGACAGCGGCATGGTGACGACGAGGATGAGGGCGGCGAGAAATCTTTGCATGCCCGCAAGGTAGTGCCCTGCCCGCGACAAATCACCGGCAGCACGCCGCCCTTCACGCGCTCGTGAAAACCTATGAAGCCCCTTGCCGCAGGACACTACGGCGCGACATAGTCCCGGCCGGATGGATGGAGGAGATATCTATGGCACGCGTCGCCGTTATCGGAGCAACGGGTCACGTCGGCACCTATCTGGTGCCACGGCTGGTCGAGGCCGGGCATGAGGTGATCGCGATCAGCCGCGGCCGGTCGGAACCCTACACGCCGCATGCCGCCTGGAAGAGCGTCGAGTGGAAGGAAATGGATCGCGAGACTCTCGAGCGTGACGGCAGCTTCGGCCGGGCGATCTGCGCCCTGAAGGCAGATATCGTCATCGACAAGATCTGCTTCACGCTGGAAAGCGCCCGCCAGCTCGGCGAAGCCCTGAACGGCCACACCGGCCATCTGCTGCATACCGGCACGATCTGGACGCATGGCCATTCGCTTGCCGTGCCGACCCGCGAGGATGCTGCAAAGGCGCCCTTCGGCGACTACGGCATACAGAAGAAGGCGATCGAGGATTACTTCCTGCAGGAAGCCAGGCTCCGCGGCCTGCCGGTGACGCTGATCCATCCCGGCCATATCGTCGGCCGCGGCTGGGCGCCGCTCAATCCGGCCGGTCATTTCAATCTATCGGCCTTCGAGACTATCGCCCGCGGCGAGCAGCTGACGCTGCCGAATTTCGGCCTGGAAACCGTCCATCACGTTCATGCCGATGATATCGCCGCCCTGTTCATGGCGGCGATCGGCAACTGGCGCGCCTCGACCGGCGAAAGCTTCCACGCCGTCTCCGAACAGGCGCTGACACTGCGTGGCTATGCCGAGGCGATGTATCGCTGGTTCGGCCACGAACCGAAGCCCGTCTTCAAGCCTTACGACGAATGGAAGAAGGAGCAGCCGCCAGTCGACGCAGCGGCGACATGGGAACATATCGCCCGCAGCCCGAACTGCTCGATGGAGAAGGCCCGCAATCTTCTGAATTTCCGGCCGCGCTACAGCTCGCTGGAAGCGGTCCAGGATTCCGTCGGCTGGCTGGTCGAGAACGGCAAGATCGCCGGCTGAAAACAGAAAAGCCCCTCTCCTTTCGGGAGAGAGGCTTGTTGCCGGTCAGGCCGCCTTCCGGACCGGCGCGCTCGTTAGCATGCGGCCCGTGGGCACGATCATGCCGGCAGCGCCGTCAAGCCAGCCCTCGACCAGCTCCAGCGCCAGGAAGCGCGAGCGTTCGAACGGACCGGGCATGACGAGATGGCGAGCACCCTCGGCAAAGAAGCCGAAACGCTCGTAGTAGGCCGCATCGCCGACCAGCAGGATCGCACCGTGGCCGCGGTTCTTTGCTTCGAGGATCGCCGCACGCATCAGCGCGCCACCGATGCCCTTGCCTTCATAGGCGGAATCGACGGCGAGCGGGCCGAGCAGCAGCGCCGTGATCGGCGTGCCCTCGCTGTTGACACCTGCTTCGACGTTCCAGAGACGGACGGTGCCGATGACATGCGCATCGCTGTCGCGGGCGACGAGCGCCAGACCTTCGGCAGGAACGCGGCCGCGGCGGATCTTCTCCGACGACTTCTTGCGGCGGTTCGGGCCCATGGCGCGGTCGAGAAGATTCTCGCGTGCCACGACATCCGAAGGGTTCTCGGCATCGATGGTGAAAATGGAAGGCGCAAAGAATGCGCGGACAGAATCAAGAACAGCGGCCATCGTGGCCTCCCGTACCCAATACCGTAGTTAGCGGCGATGAAAGGAATTGTGAGTTTGCCGCCCCGGCTGGCTACGGGGCTGGCATCATCAGATGATGTAGGCCTTCAGCGGCTCGAAGCCGTTGAAAGCAACCGCTGAATAGGTGGTCGTGTAGGCGCCGGTACCTTCGATCAGGATCTCGTCGCCGATCGAGAGAGTGAGCGGCAGCGGGTAGAGATTCTTTTCGTACAGCACGTCTGCGGAGTCGCAGGTCGGTCCGGCAATGACGCAGGGCTCCATCTCGTCCTGATCGCGCTCGGTGCGGATCGGGTAGCGGATGGCTTCGTCCATCGTTTCGGCGAGACCGCCGAACTTGCCGATGTCGAGGAACACCCAGCGGGCTGCATCGTTGTCCGACTTCTTCGAGATCAGCACGACTTCGGTCTTGATGACACCTGCATTGCCGACCATGCCGCGGCCCGGCTCGATGATCGTCTTCGGCAGGTTGTTGCCGAAGTGGTCACGAAGGCTCTGGTAGATCGCACGGCCGTAGGCTTCCGCCGACGGAACGTCACGCAGGTACTTGGTCGGGAAGCCGCCGCCCATGTTGACCATCTGCAGGTGAATGCCCTGCTTGGCCAGCTGAACGAAGACGCGCTTGGCATCGGCAAGAGCCGAATCCCAGGCATCGACCTTGGTCATCTGCGAACCGACGTGGAAGGAAACCCCGTAGGATTCCAGACCCAGCTGATGAGCGTAGACGAGAACGTCTACGGCCATCTGCGGTACGCAGCCGAACTTGCGCGACAGCGGCCATTCGGCGCCTTCGCCATCGGTCAGAACGCGGCAGAACACGCGGGCGCCGGGAGCGGCACGCGAGATCTTCTCGACTTCCTCGTGGCTGTCGACCGCAAAGAGGCTGACGCCGAGCACATGTGCGCGGGCAACGTCGCGTTCCTTCTTGATCGTGTTGCCGTAGGAAATACGGGCAGCGGTCGCACCGGCATTGAGCGCCATTTCGATTTCGGCGACAGACGCGCAATCGAAGTTGGAGCCCATGTCAGCAAGCAGCTTCAGAACTTCCGGAGCCGGGTTTGCCTTGACGGCGTAGTAGATGGCGCTGTCCGGCATGGCGTGGCGGAAAGCGGAGAAATTGTCACGAACGACGTCGAGGTCAACCACGAGGCAGGGACCGTCGGGACGTCGGGTTGCGAGAAAGTCGCGGATGCGCTGAGTGGTCATGTCGATTCCCTTTACAATTCCAGAGCTCCGGCAAAAACCGGAGGACAAAGGGCATACGAGAACTCGCATTGGAACCAGCCGGTGGAGACCCCGGAACCATAGCAAGCGCTCGATGCGCGAATGATGAATCAACGCCGCGTGAGCGACATGGATCCGGCTTTGTCTGCCATGGATTGGAGGGTGTTCCCTACCGCACTTCCGGCAATGAAGGTGTGCCTCTAAAGGACTCCAGCTGTTGGAAAGCTGAAAGACACTAGAAAGGCCCGCACCGTCGTTGCTTCAGGCGTCCTCGCATTTTCCGGTTGGCCGGAATAGCGACTGGAGGGGTTAGTTCCAGGTACCTTACCGATTTCCTCACCAATTCGAGGGTTCGGCGGACACCCATGGGCACGTGCGACTTTGGGCTGAGGACGAGATAAGAATATTCGGCGTCATAATCAAGAATTTTTTTGACCCCGGGCCTAAAAAATAAATTGAACGAAGACACGCAATTTGTTCAATCTTCCGCAACGAAGCAGGGGGTCGCCATGGACACGCT
This sequence comes from Rhizobium sp. 21-4511-3d, assembly GCF_053522545.1. Classification (NCBI taxonomy): domain Bacteria; kingdom Pseudomonadati; phylum Pseudomonadota; class Alphaproteobacteria; order Hyphomicrobiales; family Rhizobiaceae; genus Rhizobium; species Rhizobium sp. 21-4511-3d. Next base: position 270,216 of record NZ_JBNWCF010000005.1, read on the forward strand.
TACCCGCATACGCGCCTTTATCGATGTCGTTGAAGCGGAAGGCTTTTCCGCCGCGGCGCGCAGGACAGGCCGCTCGAAGGCGCTGCTCTCCAAATATGTGCGCGAGCTGGAAGACGAGCTCGGCGCCCTGCTGCTCAATCGCACCACCCGCCAGTTCTCGATGACCGAGGCCGGGCACACCTATTATCGTACCGCATCCGACATCCTGAAGGAGATCGACAATCTCGCCGATCTGGTGCGTGAGAATAACGCGCAGCTCAAGGGCCGGCTGAAGATTTCGGTGCCGCGCACCTTCGTCGATGCCGAAGTCGGCCAGTGCCTGATCGACTTCGCCAAGGAAAACCCCGACCTGCAGCTCGAGATCGCGGCCGACGACCGTTTCGTCGACCTGATCGAGGAAGGCTTCGATCTCGCGATCCGTGTCACCAAGCTAGAAGACTCCGGCATGATCGCCCGCAAGATCTCGGATTTCCGCGTCCACATCTGCGCCACGCCGGAATTTCTGGAACGCCATCCAAATATCGAGCATCCGTCCGACCTCTCGAACGTCCCGTTCATCGTCGACACCAATGCCCGCACCCAGGCGAGCATCCGCTTCTACAATCCTGACAGTAGCTCCTTTGCTGTCGCCGTTGCCGGTCCGATGGAGGTCAACAGCCCGCATGCGACATTGCGCGCTGCCCTTTCAGGTCTTGGCATCGCGCTGATCCCCGATTTCATCGCCCGCAAGCCGATCGAGGACGGGCGTCTGGTGACCTTGTTCAACGACTATCTGCCCACGGATCGCGGAATCTACGCGGTTTATCCGCACCGCCGCTACCTGCCGGCCAAGGTGCGCATCTTCGTGGACTATCTCCACGGCTGGTTCCGCAAGCACAGCTGAAACCGGCCTGATTCACTTTGCCGCCTTGAGACCGGTCCCAATTCCGTCCCATTGTCAGGCAAGAAAACACCAACCGATTTGGGCAGAGCGGTAAGCCGACGCATGAAGAAATCCACGTTCCTGATCGCCGGGCTGCTGGCACTCGCACCGGCCGCGGCCATGGCGCATCCGCATATTTTCGTGGAGGCGCGGCTGGAAGTGGTAGCCGGCCCGGATGGCAACATCCAGGAGCTCAGAAACATCTGGCGCTTCGACGAAGTCTTCTCGTCCTCCGTCGTCATGGATTTCGACAAGAACACCGATCTGAAGCTGGAGCCGAACGAGCTCGCGGAAGTCGGCAAGACAGTACGCGATTCCCTTGCCGACTACGATTACTACATGAACCTGACGGTCGACGGTAAAAACGTGACGGTAGAAAAGCCGGACATCATCCATGTCGACTACAAGGAAGGGCAGCTCCTGATGTTCTTCGCGGTCAAGCCGTCGCAGCCAATGCCGCTGAAGAGCAGGCTGACCTTCGGCGTCTATGACCCCACGCTCTATACGTCCATCGACTTTCCGAGCGACAAGGAGCTCGTCCTGGTCGGCGATGGCTTCAAGGGCTGCAAGCATGATGTCCTGCGCCCCGATCCGGATCAGGTGATCTCGCAGAACAAGCAATCGCTGACCGACGCGTTCTTCAATGACCCGACGGGCACGAACATGTCGAAGCTCTTCGCCACGAGGCTGGAAATCTCATGCTGAAGCACGGCAGGCCGCTTATCCTTTCCGCCGTGGTTCTGATGCTGGTTGCCGCCGCTGGCAGCGCCTATGCTCAGTCGCCGCTCGGTATCGGAACGGCGGAGCCGAGCTTTCAGCCGATCGGCGGGCCGCTGGCGCCGCTCTTTGCCTATGTGAACTACGAGCAGCAGGCCTTCTATCGCGCGCTGACCGGCGCGCTGAAGGCGATGCGGGATGATCCCTGGCAGCTCACCTCGCTGATCGGCCTCTCCTTCGCCTACGGCATCTTCCATGCGGCAGGTCCCGGGCACGGCAAGGCCGTCATCTCCTCCTATATGATCGCCAACGAGGTCGAGCTCCGCCGCGGCGTCGTCATCTCCTTTATCTCTGCCTTCATCCAGGGCGTCGTTGCCGTGGCGCTCGTCGGCGCCGCCTGGCTCGTCTTGCGCGGCAGCGGCATCACGCTGACGCAGGCGACGCATGCGATGGAGATCGCAAGCTTCGTCATGGTCATCGCCTTCGGCGGCTGGCTGCTGTTCCGCAAGCTGCGCTCGATGATCTCAGGCCTGCCGAAGCGCGAAGTGGTGGCAACGGCCGAAGGCCCGGTCAGCATGATGCTGGACTGGAAGGACAATGACAGCGCGCAGCAATCTGGTGTCTACGCCTTCGGCGAGACCAAGGCCCGCAAGGCCGGCCACAACTTCATTTCCGGCATGGCCTGTGAGACCTGCGGCCAGTCGCATATGCCCGATCCCTCGCTGCTCGGATCGGATACATTCAGCATCCGCGAGGCCTGGTCGGCGATCATCGCCGTCGGCCTTCGCCCCTGCTCCGGCGCGCTGCTGGTGATGACCTTCTCGCTGCTGAACGGTCTCTATCTCGGTGGCGTGCTTTCGGTTCTCGCCATGTCGCTGGGAACGGCAATCACCGTCGCCATCCTTGCGACCCTTGCGGTCACTGCGAAGGGCACCGCTGTGCGCATCGCCGGATATGGCTCGAAGTCCTCGATCTGGATCGGCAACACGATAGAGATCCTCGGCGCAGTCCTGGTCATCTGCTTCGGCGCCCTGCTTCTCGGCGCCTCGCTGCAGGGCTGAAGCTCAGCGGCCCTTGTTGCGCTGATAGCGGGCGCGCAGCCAGAAGATCACGAAGAATCCGAGGAGCAGCACGGCGCCGACGGCAAAAGCCAGTGGCGGAGAATATTTGCCGATCCAGAGCACCAGGCTCGGCAGGAAATAGATGACGAGCCCCGCGCCAAGCAGAATGACGGCGGCGGCAATCGCCTGAGAACGGCTCTCCGGGCTCATACAAGCCTTTCCTTTTCAAGATCGGCACGGATGTCCTCGAGGCGGCGCTTCTGCTTGCCGTCGGATCCGAAATTCTCAGGGGCAAGCCATGCCTCGAACGCGTCGTTGATTCCGGCCCATTCGCTATCGATCATCGAGAACCAGGCGGTGTCGCGGTTCTTGCGCTTGGAGATCATGTGCTGGCGGAAAACGCCCTCGAAAGTGAAGCCGTAGCGGGCGGCTGTGACCTTGCTCGGCTCATTGTTGTTGTCGCACTTCCATTCGTAGCGGCGATAGCCGAGATCCTCGAAGACGTGCTTTGCCATCAGGTAATGCGCTTCAGTCGACAGCGGCGAGCGCTTCATATCGGCGCCATGCGCCACACCGCCGACTTCGACGACGCCGTTTGCAGCATCCGCGCGCATGTAATTCGCCATCCCGACGATCTTGCCGGTGGCGTTGTCGCGGAAAATATGCGTCAGCCAGCCGCCCTTCTTGGCGTTGTCGAGCCAGGCGCCAAAATCCTCGATGCCACCGAAATCGTCCTGCGAGAAATAGAGAAGCAGCGGATTGATGCCCATGCCGCCAAGCCCGTCCCAGAGCGCCTGCAGATGCTCATCGCGCACGAAAGGCTCGACCGTCACATAACGGCCCTTGAGCGTCACATAGCCGGGGGCGGAAACCTTGTAGGTGGAAAGATCGCGCATCGTCACTCCTCTCATCGAAGAGTGGATAGGCCAGCCGCCCCGGAAAGGCAACCGGCCCTATTGTCACTGAGGCAAAGCCATCACTGCGAGAGCGTGACCTTGGCCGACGACACAGTCGCCTCGATATGATCGACGAGCGCATCGGGAAGACCGAGGCGTCCGGCAAGCAGATCGAGATAGCCGCGCTCGGCACGCGAATCCGGCTCGATCGTCAGGCGCGAAGCGGTGTAGAGCTCCACCTTCTGCTCTTCGGTCTTCGCAGCCGAAATCAGCGAGTCGAGATCGGTCGGAGACGCCAGCTCCTTCTCGATGAAGGCGACCGCTTCGCCGCTGACATCAGCAGCCTTCATCTTGTCCATGATCAGCGCCCGCTCGCCATCGTCGATATGGCCGTCGGCCTTGGCTGCGGCGATCATCGCCCGGATCAGCACCAGCACGAATTCGTTGCTACCTGCCGGCGACTGCGGACCGAAACCGGAATCGACAGGAGGCGGCAGAACAAGCGGCGTGGATGGCTGCCGGGCGGGCTCGGCAGGAGCGGCGGGCGCCTGTCCCGCCTGATAATTCTTGTAGGCCTGGTAGCCGAGGCCGGCGATGGCGGCCAGTCCGCCGATCGTCAGCGCATTGCCGGCAATGCTGCGCCCGGTCTTGGTGCCGAGCAGCACGGTCGCCAGCGCTCCGGCCTTCCAAGGATTGTCCTTGGCCATCTGCACGGCGCCGCCTGCGCGGTCGCGAACCGAACCGCCGACACCTGGAATCTGCGATCCCAGGAACTGGTCAAGAAGCTTCTTTGCGTCGAACATTCCCCGTCTTCTCCCTGTTTTGAGGCTGGGATGAAGATAGGAACTGCAACTGTAAATACAAATGCAGGCGGAAACCGCCTGCATCAATAGCGATCAATAAAATGTCAGGCCTTGAGCGCTGCGGCTTCGGCGGCGAGCTTGGTAATGCCTGCCCAGTCGCCAGCGGCAACCAGTTCCTTCGGCGCGACCCACGAGCCGCCGACACAGACGACGTTCGGCAGCGACAGGTAGTCGTTGGCGTTCTTCAGCGAGATACCGCCGGTCGGGCAGAAGATCATGCCGGCGAGCGGCGAGGAAAGTGCCTTCAGGTAAGCGGCGCCGCCGGCCTGTTCGGCCGGGAAGAACTTCAGGACCTGGTAGCCTTCCTCGCGAAGCGCCATGACCTCGCTGACGGTGGCAGCACCCGGAAGCAGCGGAACGTGGGAGTCGGCAGCCGCATCGAGCAGTTCCTGTGTTGCCCCCGGGCTGACGATAAACTTGGAACCGGCAGCGACGGCAGCTTCCCAATGTGCAGCATTGAGGATCGTGCCTGCGCCGACTTCGGCGCCTTCGACTTCTTCGGCAACGGCACGGACGGCATCGAGAGCAACCGGCGTGCGCATGGTGATCTCGATCGCCTTCAGACCGCCCGCGACCAGCGCGCGGGCCAGCGAAACACCGGCCTTCACGTCGTCGATGATCAGCACCGGAACGACAGTTTGCAGCTTGAGGATGGAAAGGAGCTTTTGTGTTTTTTCGCCCATGGCCACGATCCTTTGAAACGATTGAAATTCGGGTTCGGCATACGCCCAAGGGTACACTTTGTCGAGACTAAAGCGATCTTTGGCATAAATGGGTTTGAACGATTATTTTTTTGCGCTAGCTTAGCCCCGTCGTCACAAAAGGTTCACTGTAATGGCGAAGGAAATCGAGCGGAAGTTTCTGGTACGCACCGATGGATGGCGCGCCAAAGCCGTATCGAAAGCAATCCTCAAACAGGCCTATGTCGCCTCGATGGACGACCGCTCGGTGCGGGTACGCGTCCTCGACGGAGAGAGTGCGCGGCTGACGATGAAGATCGGCCGCAGCTCCATGACCCGCGACGAATTCGAATACGACATCCCCGTTGCAGATGCCGAAGAGCTGATGGAAAGCGCCATCGGCATCGTCATCGAGAAGACCCGCTACCGCGTGCCCCACGAAGGCTTCGTCTGGGAAGTGGATGTCTTCGGAGGGCCGCATCGCGGCCTCATCATCGCTGAAGTCGAGATGAAATCCGAAAGCGACGCCCCGCCCCTTCCCGCCTGGCTCGGTCGCGAGGTGACGGGCGATTTCCGCTATTCGAACCAGGCGCTGGCGACCGAATACCAGTACGACCGGCATGCCCTTCCGCATTCGGCCTGACGCGGATTTCACCAAGAGCTTCAGAGAAGCCGCCGCCGGCGAGTTGCAGGCTGCGCGCGATGTCATCGAGCAGCGGCCCGAGGGCACGCACCCGGCAATCCACGCCTTCCGCAAGAACCTGAAGAAGGTGCGCTCGCTCTACCGCCTGGTTGCGGCGGATGCGCGGAAATTCCAGAAGCAGGAGAATGCGAGGCTGCGCGAGATGGCGCGATCGCTGTCCGCCATCCGCGATGCCGAAGCACTGATCGAGACCGTTCGCTATCTCAAGTCGCACGCACCGGCCCCAGAAGAGGCAAGCTCGCTGGACCGCATCGCAGCCATCCTGGAAACGCGGCGAAACTGGATGACTGAGGCCGAAGCCGGCATTGAGGCGAAGCTCCGGGAAACATCGGAAGCCCTCAAGCACGCCCTCTGGGCCCTCGACGACATATCCTTTCCGTCAAGCCCAAACAAAGCCGCTAAACTCGTCGCCAACGGCTGGAAGCGCACGGCAGCAAAGGCGCATCAGGCGCTCGAAGCCTGCCATGGCGAAGCCTCGGAAAGCGCGTTCCACGAACTCCGCAAGCGCACGCAGGATTACCGCGCCCATCACGGGCTGCTCTCCCCGCTCTGGCCATCCGCGATGAAGGCGAAGCGCGCCGCCGCCAAGGAGCTCGTCGACCGCCTCGGCCACGTCCATGACCTCTCCGTCCTCAGCGATCTCGTCGAGGCCGAACCGCAGCTGTTCACCCGCAGCGACGACCTCGCCCATCTCCTCGACGCCATCATCCGCAGGCAGCAGGAAGACCGGCGCCTGGCGCTTGCACAGGCCGAAGAGATCTTCGCCGACAGTCCTGACGAGGAAGCCAGGCGCGTCGGGCTGCTCTGGAGCTCACTGAGAAAATGAAGCTGCGCCGTTGACCTCAATATTACTTGAGGTCCTAGGTTGGCTCGGTCAAAAAAATCCTGACCGAGGACATCATGCCTGCCAACAACGCGACAGTCCCGCAAATCCAAGGCATCTACGAAACGCATCTCAGTGTTGCCGACCTGAGAATCTCCATCCCCTTCTATCGCGATATCCTGGGCCTTGAGCTCGCGGCCGAATTCCCGGAACGGCGGATCGCCTTCTTCTGGGTCAACGGCAAAGAGAACGCCATGCTTGGCCTTTGGGAAACCGGCACAGCGCCAATAAGGATGCGCCTGCACATCGCCTTTCGGCTATCACAGGATGAGATGTTTCGAGCACCCGCTCTGCTGAAGAGCAAAGGTATTGACGTTCGCGGCTTCCATGGCGAGCCGGTGTCCGAGCCAATCGTCATCGGCTGGGTGCCCGCGCTCTCGCTCTACTTTGACGATCCGGACAAGCACTCCATCGAATTGCTGAGCGTGCTCGACGATGAGCCGGATCCCGCCTTCGGTATGCGCTCTTATACGGAATGGAAGACGCGTCTTTCGAAGCATTCACCCCCGCGACCAACGCCATGAGAGCGCAGCGCTCCCGCGTAATGTCATTGCGCAGGAGCGCCATATTCTGTATTTCCACCGCCCATGACCGACAGCATCACTACATCCAGCCCGTTCCTGGTGGCGGCGCTCTATCATTTCGTTTCCGTGCCGCGCTTCGAAAGCCTGCGCGACCCTTTGCAGGCGCTCTGCGAGGAAAACGGCGTGAAGGGAACGCTCCTGCTTGCCCATGAAGGCATCAACGGCACGATCGGCGGTCCGGACGACGGTGTCAGGACGGTGCTTGCCTATCTGCGCGCCCAGCCGGAATTCGCCGGCCTGGAGCACAAGGAAAGCCGCGCATCGAAGATGCCTTTCCTTCGCATGAAGGTGAAGCTGAAGAAAGAGATCGTCACCATGGGCGTCGAGAATATCGACCCCAACAAGGTCGTCGGCACCTATGTGGCGCCGCAGGACTGGAACGCCCTGATCTCCGACCCCGATACGATCGTCATCGACACCCGCAACGACTACGAGACGGCAATCGGCGTCTTCCGCGGCGCGGTCGATCCGAAGACCAAGACCTTCCGCGAGTTTCCGGAATGGGTGCGCAACAATACCGGCCTGCACAACAAGCCGAAGATCGCAATGTACTGCACCGGCGGCATCCGCTGCGAAAAGGCCACGGCCTTCATGAAGGAGCAGGGCTTCGAAGAGGTCTACCACCTCAAGGGCGGCATCCTGAAATATCTCGAGGAAGTGCCGCAGGAAGAGAGCCTCTGGGAGGGCGCCTGCTTCGTCTTCGACGAGCGCGTCTCGGTCGAGCACGGATTGAAGGAAGGCGAGCACAAGCTCTGCCACGCCTGCCGCAACCCGATCACCGCCGAGGAGATCACCTCGCCGCACTATGAGGAAGGCGTTTCCTGCAGCAACTGCTACGGCACGCGCACCGAGGAAGACCGTCTCCGCTACCGCCAGCGGCAGCACCAGATCGCGCTCGCCAAGAAGCGCGGCCAGAAGCATATCGGCACGTAAACTTTAGCTGCGAATAGCTTTTAGGCCGCGCTGGTCCGGCGCGGCTTGCTGTTTTCTTCCCGCCGCGTCTCCAGCATGTCGGTGATCTTGTCGGCCGGAACCGGCTTGCTGAAATAGTAGCCCTGCAGGCTGTCGCAGCCGAAGAGCCTGACAGCAACCGCTTGGGCCTCGGTCTCGATGCCTTCTGCGGTAACAGGAATGTTGAGCGAGCGGGCGAGCGCCACGGTCGCCTGCAGCATTTCGCGCTGGCTTTCACTCTCCGTCACGCCATCGACCAGCGAGCGGTCGATCTTGATGCGGTCGAAGCCGAACTGGCGGAGATAGCCGATCGACGAGAAGCCGGACCCGAAATCGTCGAGCGCCACCTTCACGCCGAGCGTCTTCAAGCGCTCGATCGACTGGCGGGTGCGCTGCGGGTTCTGGATCATGTAGCCTTCCGTGATCTCCAGCGTCACGCGCGACGCCTCGATCTCCGTCTGCTTCAGCACATAGCGGACATAATCGGTGAAGGCCGGGTTGCGGAACTGGCCGGGCGAGACGTTGACGGATATGCGCAGCTCCGGCCATTGCTTGGCGGTTTCGCAGGCCTTGCGCAGCACAAAGAGGCCGAGCGCCTCAATGAGGCCGCTGGTTTCGGCAACCGGAATGAAAACGTCAGGCGAGATCGGCCCGAAGCCCGGACGGTTCCAGCGCACCAGCGCCTCGACCCCGTTCATCTCATAGGTCTCGGCATCGATCAGCGGCTGATAGGCCAGCGTCAGGTCGCCGCTCTCGATTGCCGCACGAAGATCGATCTCAAGCGCATTGCGCTCCTCGCGGTCGGCATCCATCGCCGGATCGTAGAGCATCATCCGCGCACGGCCGGCTTCCTTGGCCTTGTACATCGCAAGATCCGCGCGGCGGACGAATTCCTCGCGGCCGACGGCGCCCTCAGGCGACATGGCGATACCGATGCTGGCGCCGATGACGACGACGCGGCGGCCGATTTCCAGCGGCTCCGCCAAGAAATCGAGGATCTGCTCGGAAAGCTGCAACGCTTCAGCATTGCCGCCATCGGTGTGGAAGGCGATGGCGAACTCGTCGCCGCCGATGCGGGCGAGAACGGCATGAGGCGGGATCAGCACCTTAAGACCCGCAGCGACGGCGCGGATCAGCTGGTCGCCAGTACCGTGGCCATAGCTGTCGTTGACTTCCTTGAAGCCATCGAGATCGAGATAGAGAATAAGGATGTTCTTCTTGGCCTGCTGCGCTTCCTCGACCATCGCGTCGATGGCAACACCGAGACCGTCACGGTTCCAGAGGCCGCTCAGCCGGTCGCGCAGCGCTTCCTCGCGCGCGCCGATCTCCTCGGCCTTGATGCGCCGCCCGGCCATCCAGCCGATGACGAGCAGCACAGCGAAGAACAGGCCGACCAGACCGAGCGCCTTGACCACCGTCGGGCGCACCTGATCGTAGCCGATATCGCCGGGCGAACGCGACGTCCAGACGAGCTTGCCGAGCGTCACGCCCGAGGCATCGTCGATATTGACGGAATACTTAGCCGGCGTATTCGCAGGCACCAGCTTCATGCCATGGATCACATAGGTCTCGCCGAGACCCTTCACCTTCTCATCGTCGAGATGGCGGGCAAAGATAAGGTAGCGGCGCTGATCGGCAGACTTGTCCAGCGCGCCGGATTTTTGGCGCACGAGCGCGATACCGGCTGCGGCAATGCCGCTCTTCGTACCGACGAAACCGACGGCTTCCGGCTTGTCCGCTCCGGCGGCACGCGCCTGGTCGAACAGCGCCCACAGCGACGGCGCGAAGAAGTCGTCGAGCTTGCCCTCCATCGGCTGGCCGTTGCGGTAGACCATCAGCGGCTTGCGGTCGCCATCGATGACGATCGCCATATCGAACAGCGAGCTGTTGACGGACATCTCGCCGTAGTTGCTCACCGTCCAGGCCATGCCATCCTTGGCATAGACATTGGTGGCGGCATCATCCCATGCGGCATAATCGTTGAGTGTCGCGCCGAGCTGTTCCTCGAAGGTCTTCAGCGCACCGGCAGTCGTTTCCCGCGATCGCTCGTCGTCGAGCACATTGGCATTGTCTGCAACGCGCGAAATGGCAGTCAAGATCATCACAGTGACGATCGCGACGATGACGGCGAAGGTCAGCAGCACGCCCGTGACGGTCGTGTGCCGGCCTATCCCCAAGGCCTGATTTTTTTGCCCGATTGACTTAGGCATTCATTGCTCCCCGATGGCAGGGACTGTGACAGTCAAGCCTTCAAGAAACTGTTAAAAATCACGGCAAAACGATTAATCAGTACGTGTTTTACAAATAAATTTCGCTATCTATGCAAAAGCCGCCCCCAGAACACCGGAAGCGGCTGACTTTACTGCACATTTTGTAGTCATGGCATGCCGCTTGATCGGCGCTTCGAAGCGGAAAAACCGGCATCAGAAACCGATTTCCGGCCCTCGTTCGGGAGGCCAAAACCACCCCTGAAACCCAGGGGTGATTTCAGCGATTTTCGATAAACCCCAGAGTGGAACGGAAGCTCCGCTCAGGCCGTCTTGTGATTGCCCTTCGGGAACTGGTCGGCGAGCTCGCGATACCACTTGCCGCTCTTCTTCACAGTACGGACCTGGGTGTTGTAATCGACATGGACGAGGCCGAAGCGCATCTTGTAGCCTTCCGCCCATTCGAAATTGTCCATCAGGCTCCAGGCGAAATAGCCGCGCATCGGATAGCCGTCCTTGATCAGGTTGGCGACGACATCAAGGTGATCGCCGACATAGTCGAGGCGCATCGTATCATTCACCTCGCCATTGACGACATCGGTGTTGTCGCAGGCCCCGTTCTCGGTGATGTAGCATTCCGGCAGCTCGTAGCGGCGGTAGAGGTCCTCGACCAGATGCTTGAGGCCCGGCGCATAGACTTCCCAACCGATATCGGTCTTCACGTCGCTTGCGGGTGCAGCTTCCGTGGTCCAGGGGAAATCGCCCTTCTTCGACGCGTCGTCATGAACGCGGTCCGGCTTGTAATAGTTGAGACCCCACCAATCGAGCTTCTGGTTGATGATTTTGAGATCGCCGTCCTCCACGACGGGCATGCGGTCGCCGAGCGCCTCGACGAACTCCTTCGGATACTCACCCTTGAAGACCGGATCGAAGAAGGCCCCGTTGTGGAACTGATGGGCGCGTTCGGCAGCAGCAAGATCTGCTGGGCTGTCGGAACCCGGAATGATCGACGAGGCATTGAGCACGAGGCCAACGGGAACATTCGGCGCTTCCGACCGGATCGCCTCGACGCCGAGACCGTGCGCCAAGTTCATGTAGTGCATGGCGTGCAGCGCCGCCTGCATGTTGCGCTCGCCCGGCGCATGGATGCCATAGAGGTGGCTGAGCCAGACGATGCACCAGGGCTCGTTGAAGGTCGCGACTGTGTCTAGACGATCGCCGAGGCGGGCCATGACGGTCTTGGCATAGCGCTGGAAGGCATAGGCGGTCGAGCGCGCCGTCCAGCCGCCGTCACCGGCGAGCTGCAGCGGGAGGTCCCAGTGATAGAGCGTCGCGAAGGTCTTGATACCGCGCGCCTTGCAGCCATCGACGAGGCGATCGTAGAAATCGAGACCGGCCTCGTTCACGGGGCCGGTGCCGTCGGGGATGATGCGCGGCCAGGCGATCGAGAAGCGATAGGCCGAAACGCCCATATCCTTGATCAGGTCGAGGTCTTCATCGAGGCGGTTGTAGTGATCGCAGGCGATATCGCCATTATCCCGGTTATAGACGCGGCCGGGCATGTTGCAGAAGGCATCCCAGATGGACGGCTTGCGGCCGTCAGCCTTGGAGGCACCCTCGATCTGGAAGGCGGCGGTCGCCACACCGAAGGTGAAATCGCCCGGGAAGCGGGCCGCGAGAAGCTTCGGATCGATCATGTTGTTTTCCGTCTCTATGCTGTTCAGGTCGGCCGGCGCGGCCATCGTTGGCGGCGGTTTAGCCAAGCCGGAATGCCTTGTACAGGCCTTGAATGTCAAAACTGCAACGTTGCAGATAGATTCTTCGCCAGCTTCGACACGAGAGCCGCATTCGTCGGTCACAGCAGCTCTTTTCCATCAGGCAGGAGCAGACGGCGGGAAATGCCGATATTGTCGAGAAACACCTCGTCATGGCTGACGACGAGCAGCGCGCCGTCATATGCCGCCAGCCCGGCTTCGACGGCGGTGACGGAATCGATGTCCAGATGGTTGGTCGGCTCGTCCAGGATCAGCAGCGGCGGCGGCTTCGGTCCGCCGAGCACGCAGGCAAGACCTGCGCGTAGCAGCTGCCCGCCGCTCAACGTCGAGACTTGCTGCAATGCCGCGTCTGCCCGGAACATGAACCGCGCCAGCGCCGCCCGGCAGGCATTCTCATCCGCACCGGGATTGAGATTGCGAAAATTCTCGCGGACACTGAACTTGGGATCGAGCAGGCTGACGCTCTGATCGAAGAAGGCGTGCCCGGCAGGAACGGAGACCGTCCCCGCCCAAGGCTCCAGCGTGCCAGTGATCAGCGCCAGGAGCGTCGTCTTGCCGGAGCCGTTCGGCCCGGAGATCGCCACGCGCTCCGGCCCGGTCAGCGCAAGCGAGAGATCGCGGATGACAGGGTGCCCCGGCTCATAGCCAGCCGTCACGCCATCGAGACGCAACACCACGCGAGACGACGGAAGCCCCGTCGGCTCCAGCTTGACGGCAAAGGGCTGTAGTATTTCGATCTTGCCGCGCGCCGCCGATACATCGCCGAACGCCTGATCGCGCCGCTTCTCGCCGAGGCGAACCCGGTCTCCACGCGTATTCTCGGCCTTGCGCTTCAATCCGCCGGCCAGGATCCGGGGCATGTCGCCCCGCGCCGCCTTCACCCGCCCGGCGCGGTCGCTTTTGGCCTGTCGCTCGGCGGCCAGCTGCGCGCTGCGATCGACTTCGTCGACCCGCTTCTCCGCATCCGCCAGATCATGTTCGGCGGCCGCAAGCTCGATCGCCTTGCGCTCCTGAAAGGCGCTCCAGTTGCCGCCATAGCGTTTGGCGCCGAGCGTTGTCAGCTCGACGATCGCATCCATCGTGTCGAGCAGTTCGCGGTCATGGCTGACGACCAGCGCGCCGCCGCGCCAGTCGCGTAAGAGGCCGATTACCGCCTCCCGGCCCTCGCGGTCGAGATTGTTGGTGGGCTCGTCGAGGATCAGAAAGTCCGGCTCGGAAAAGACCAGTGCCGCGAGCCCCGCGCGCGTGCGCTGCCCGCCGGAGAGCGACGAGAGACCGGTCTCCGGCAAAGCATCGAGCCCGACGCGCTCGAGCGCCGAGGCCATGCGGGCTTCCAGCGTCCAGTCGGCGTTGGCAAGCTCGTCACCGGTCGCCTCCCCACGCTCGGCGCGGGCGAGGATGGCGAGCGTCTCCCGCACACCGAAGAGATCGGCGATCGCCGCCCCGGCCTCGACCTGAACCGCCTGGCGGAGAATGCCGAAACGTCCGGTAAAGGCGATGCTTCCCGACAGCGGCTGCAGCTCGCCGGTCACCAGTTTCAGCAGCGTCGTCTTGCCAGTGCCGTTGCGGCCGACAAGCCCTGTGCGTTCGGCACCGAAACTCAGATCAAGATGGGAAAGAAGCGGTCTGCCGTCAGGCGTCGACCACGAGAGATTGGAAATGGTGATGGAGGCAGGCATGGATAGAGAACTCCCGGATGGCAAGGCGAGACGGCATTGCGATCTGGGTGAAATCCATGGTGGCACACATCCTGTTGGTATTGCGGATGGCGACAATCTAGGCGGGCAAATGGGTCAAATCAAGGCGTGTGCCGGTCGACGGCCTGCACTGCTCGCAATGCGATAACGCTGATGTCAGAAGACGTGACTTGAGATCGGCGGTGTGCCGGGTGAGAGCGGGAATGGGAGATTATAACGAAAGGAACCCGATGCTCGCCTCCATCCACCTGCTGCAGCCCCACCTTCTCAGCCTGCTGCGCATCGTCTCGTCGCTCGTGCTCTTTAGCTACGGAACGCAGAAGATCCTGCATTTCCCGGCCGCCGCGAACGTGCCGCCCGTCGGCTCGATGTCCTGGATCGCCGGCATGCTGGAACTCGTGCTCGGTTTCCTGGTGCTGATCGGCTTCAAGACGCGCGCCGCAGCCTTTGTTCTCTCGGGCCTGATGGCCTTCGCCTATTTCATCGCCCATGCGCCGAAGAGCTTCTATCCGGCCCAGAACGGCGGCGTCGCCGCCATCCTCTTCTGCTTCGTCATGCTGTATTTCGTCGCCGCCGGCGCCGGTCCCTACAGCGTCGATGCGCTGTTGAAGCGCAAGCAGGCGGCAGCCGCCTGATATGAACGGCGAGGCTGAAGCGGTTCTCCGCTTCAGCTGGATCCGCGTTATGGCTTGTCCGCCTGGTTCTTCAGCTTGACCGCCATCGTGACGGTGCCGCGCACCGTGATGAAGCTGCCGTTGCCGCGATTGAGATCCGCATTGTTGCTGAGATTGGTAATCTGGCAGCTTTCGCCGACCGTCTCCAGAACCAGCGAGCATTGCCGCCCGGCCATCGCATAGAAAGCCTTCTGCGCGAATTCGATCTGCTCGGAGGGATTCTGCGTCGCATCGGCGGGAACCGACATCGACATCGTCGATTGCACGTTGACCGTGCCCGGCACGCGTTGCCCTCCGGGAACGAACTGCTGAGCGGATGCAGGAACGGCGCCAAGCGCCAGGATGCACGTCATGATGCGGAAAGAGAATGTCATCGGGCCTCCCCAAATGGTTGCGCCCTTCTTCTTTCATAATCCCCTTAAACGCGAATGAGCGCATTCCCTAAGATTGGAGGGAATGCGCTCGAATGATCAGCTATGGGCCTGCGATCAGACCTTGACCCAGCCGCCGTTCTTCTTCGACGACGCAACGCAGGCTTCGACGAAGGCTACGCCCTTCACGCCGTCATCAACGGTCGGGTAAACCACGGCCTTGTCGACCGGCTTGCCCTTCTTGGCGGCGTTGATAGCGAGCGCCGCCTCGGTATAGATCGTCGCAAAGGCTTCGAGATAGCCTTCCGGATGACCGGAGGGAACGCGCGAAACGCGCGCCGCTGCCGCGCCCGACCCGGCGCCATTGCGGGTGATCAGCCGCTTCGGCTCGCCGAACGGCGTGAACCACAGATAGTTCGGATCGGCCTGAACCCACTCGATGCCGCCCTTGGTGCCGTAGACGCGGACCTTCAGACCATTCTCGTGGCCCGGCGCCACCTGGCTGCACCAGAGCATGCCCTTAGCCGGCTTTTCCTTGCCCTTCGCCTTGTAGCGCAGCATCACATGCGCGTTGTCGTCAAGACGGCGGCCTTCGACGAAGCTGTCGAGATCGGCGGCAAGGCTGTCGAGCTCCAGGCCGGAAACGAAGCAGCCAAGATTATAGGCATGCGTGCCGATATCGCCCGTCGAGCCACCTGCACCCGACTGCGCCGGGTCGGTGCGCCAGACGGCCTGCTTGGCGCCCTGCTGTTCGACGGCCTCGGTCAGCCAGTCCTGCGGATACTCCGCCTGAACCAGCCTGATATCGCCGAGCTCGCCATTGGCGACCATTTCGCGCGCCTGGCGGACCATCGGATAGCCGGTGTAATTATGCGTCAGGATGAAGAGCGCGCCGCTTTCGTCGGCGATCTTCTTCAGCTTCTTGGCATCGGCAAGGTTCGACGTCAGCGGCTTGTCGCAGATGACATGGATGCCGCGGCGCAGGAATTCCTTGGCAGCGTCGTAATGCACATGGTTCGGCGTGACGATCGAGACGGCCTCGATACCGTTCTTCAGCTTCGCTTCGCGGATCGCCATCTCGCGATAGCTGGAATAGGTGCGCGACGGATCGAGACCGAGATCGCGGCCGGAGGCTTGCGCCTTTTCCGGCGTCGACGACAAAGCGCCGGCGATCAGTTCATATTGATCGTCGAGACGGGCGGCCATGCGGTGTACCGCGCCGATGAATGCGCCAGCCCCGCCGCCGACCATGCCGAGCCGGATGCGCGGCTCGCGGGTCTGTTCGTTTGATGCTTCGATTGCCATTGTGTCCTCCTCAATCGGTGCTCTTCCCTTCTCCCCCAGCGGGGAGAAGATGTCCGAAGGACAGATGAGGGGGGTGAGCGTAGCGAGCGCCTGAGCGGCAAGCGAAGGCGTCACTGGCCCCCTCATCCGACCCTACGGGCCACCTTCTCCCCGCGGGGGAGAAGGGGAGAAAAATTAAATCCCCAGCATGCGCCGGTTGGCTGCCTGGTCGGTGCCGCTGCCGGCGAAGTCGTCGAACGCCTTCTCGGTAACGCGGATGATGTGCGCCTTGACGAATTCGGCGCCTTCACGGGCACCGTCTTCTGGATGCTTCAGCGCGCATTCCCATTCGACCACGGCCCAGCCATCGAAATTGTTGGCGGTCATCTTCGAGAAGACGGCGCCGAAATCGACCTGGCCGTCGCCCAGCGAGCGGAAGCGGCCGGCACGCTCGACCCAGCCCTGATAGCCGCCATAGACGCCCTGACGGCCGGTCGGGTTGAACTCGGCGTCCTTGACATGGAACATCTTGATCCGGTCTTTGTAGATGTCGATGTTGTCGAGGTAATCCAGGCACTGCAGAACGTAGTGCGAGGGATCGTAGAGCATGTTGGCTCTGCTGTGGTTCTTCACACGCTCCAGGAACATCTCGAAGGTGACGCCGTCATGCAGGTCTTCGCCCGGATGGATTTCGTAGCAGACGTCGACGCCGCAATCTTCGGCGTGGTTGAGGATCGGTGTCCAGCGCTTGGCAAGCTCGTCGAAGGCGGTCTCGACGAGACCGGCCGGGCGCTGCGGCCAGGGATAGATGAACGGCCAGGCAAGCGCGCCCGAGAAGGTCGCATGCGCCTTGATGCCGAGATGCTTCGACGCCGTCAGCGCCATCTTGACCTGCTCGACAGCCCATTCCTGACGCGCCTTCGGATTGCCGCGCACTTCGGGCGCCGCAAAGCCGTCGAAGGCTTCGTCATAGGCCGGATGAACGGCAACCAGCTGGCCCTGCAGATGGGTCGAAAGCTCGGTGATCTCGACGCCGTTTTCACGCGCCTTGCCGGCGAACTCGTCGCAATAATCCTTAGAGCTTGCGGCCTTCTTCAGGTCGATGAGCTGGCTCGCCCAGGTCGGAACCTGCACGCCTTTGTAGCCGATATCGGCCGCCCATTTGGTGATTGCATCCCATGAGTTGAAAGGCGCGGTATCGCCTGCGAACTGGCCGAGGAACAGGCCCGGCCCCTTGATCGTCTTCATGTCAGAAATCCTCCCTGATTAGCGACCGTAAACGTTTATGGTAGTCTTCAACACGCTTCTGGCGGAAGCAAGGCGCCTCCACGCACTTGCGGCAGATGTGGCTGGAAAGCCGGAAGTCAAACGGTAGGCGAACTAAACACGCCTCACCGGCAGCTGCAAGAGGTACGTGCCGCAAATTCGTCCGCATGCAACCTGAAGACATGAAAAATGCGCCCATCCTTTCGAATGGGCGCATCCGATACGAATGATCAGAACGGAGAATCCGGGAAGTAGAAGTCCTTGGCATTGTCCTTGGTGACGAGCGTCGCATCAAGAACGAAGGTGCCGCGAACCGGTACCTGGTCGTAGAGACCGGCAGCCGTCAGTTCCATAGCCGTACCGACCATTGCCGGCGGATAGAGAACGTCGACCGGGATCATCTTGTCGCCGTCCATGACCTTCTTGATCATGTCCTTGGAGCCTGCACCGGCAACGACATACTTGATGTCGGTGCGCTTGGCCTGCTCGATGGCCTGGAGAACGCCGACAGCCATGTCGTCGTCCTGGCACCATACGACGTCGATCTTCTGGTACTTCGTCAGGTAGTCCTGCATGACCTTGAAGGCATCGTCGCGGTTCCAGTTGCCGTACTGGCGGTCGAGAACTTTGACGTTGGAGCCTGCAATACCCTTGTCGAAGCCGTCCTGGCGCTGCTGATCGATCGGGATCGGCAGACCGCGGATAACGACGACCTGTGCATCCGGCGTCTGAGCGGCAATGTACTTGCCGGCGACTTCGCCGAGCGCCGGGTTGTTGCCGGCAACGTAGAGGTCACGAACCGAGTCGTCGTTGGTGGACGGTGCACGGTCGACGAGAGCGACATACTTGCCCTTGCCCTTGACTTCCTTGATGGCGTTGACCAGCGGATCCGGATCCGACGGCAGGATGACGAGAGCGTCGATACCCTGCGTATCGAGGTCCTGCACGGCGTTTGCCTGGCTTGCGGCATCCGGCGAGGTCTTGACGATGACGTTCAGGCCCGGATGTTCTTCCATCAGCTTCTTGGCGACACGTTCGGCATGGAAGACCACACCCGAGGTCCAGCCATGGTCAGCGGCCGGAATGGACACGCCGATGGTGAACTTCTTGTCCTGTGCGTATGCGGAACCCGCCACAGCGACGGCCGCAACGGCAAGACCCAACATGAGTTTGCGCATGCTATTCTCCTCCCAACATAACTTCAGGGACTTTCCTACCCGTGAACCGGACGCCCTGTGAGCCCGGCCAATTCCTGTTGAGGTCCGTTATGCCTTCCGGACCAGAGAGCGCTGCACCAGCATGGCGATGATGATGATCGCGCCCTGGATCGCACCGATGAGATATTCGCTGATGAAGTTCGACAGCAGCATGATGTTGCCGACGAGTTCGAGAATGAAGGCGCCGCAGATCGTGCCCCAGACGCGCCCTGCCCCGCCCTTCAGCGCCGTGCCGCCGACAACGACGGCGGTGATCGCCTGCAGCTCCCAGAGGATGCCCGTTGTCGCGGATGTGGAGCCGAGACGCGGCACGTAGAGCAGCACGGCAATCGCCACGCAGAGACCCTGGATGACGAAGGCGATGGTGCGGACGCGATTGACGGCGATGCCGGAATAGCGCGCCACATCGCTGTTCGAACCGACGGCGACGACATGGCGGCCATAGCGAGTACGATACAGAATGAAGGCGGCGACGGCGGTGACCGCGAGGATCACAACGATCGGAACCGGCACGCCGAGAATGCTGCCGAAATAGGCCGGACGGTAGAGCGTCTGGATTTCCGGCGAGCGCAGCGTGATGGCGCCGCCCTGCGACAGCCAGGTCGTCAGGCCACGATAGATGCCCATGGTGCCGAGCGTCGCGATGAATGGTTCGATCTTGCCGACCGTGGTGATAAGGCCATTCGCAAGTCCACAGAGCGCACCGGCAACAACAGCAAAGACGACGGCGACGACGAGCATCATTGTCGGATCGGCAATGACGCCCGAATTGAGCAGCAGGATCATCAGGCTGGCGACGAAGGCCACCATCGAGCCGACGGAAAGATCGAGATCGCCGGCCGAAATGACGAAAGTTGCGCCGACGGCGATGATGGCGATGAACGCACAGCGGGTCGCGACATTGGCGAGATTGGTGATGCCGATGAAGTTCGGGTTGACGAGCGCGCCGACGATCAAAAGCAGGATCAAGGCTGCGAACGGCGCCACTGCGCGCAGATCGACATCCCGCCAGGAGCGGCGCCGGATCTGCCTGGTCTCCTCGTTGATATCAGTAGTCAAAACCAACCTCCCGACCCAAACCGTGTGGGTATCTTATCGTTGAAACCGCGAAGCGATGCGGCGCCTGAAACTGTCAGGCGGCCTTCCTCTTTAGCCCCGCGGCATAGCGCATGATTTCCTGTTCCGAGATCTCGTCGCCCTCGAGCACGCCGACGATGCGCCCCTCGCGCATGACACAGACCCGCGTGCAGAGGCCGATGACCTCAGGCATTTCCGACGAGACGACGATGATCGACCGGCCATCGCGGGCCAGCGCCGAAATGAAATGATAGATCTGCTGCTTGGTGCCGACATCGATGCCGCGCGTCGGCTCGTCGATGATGATGATATCGGGCTCGGTCTCCATCACCTTGGCAAGCAGCAGCTTCTGCTGGTTACCACCCGACATGCGGCCGGCGACGATATTGGCATCGCGCACGCGGATGTCGAAGCGCCGCTTCGCCTTGGCAAGTGCCGCCGCCTCGCTGTTCGGGCTGAGATAGCCGTGCGCGACATGCTGTCCGAGCGATTGCAGCGTCAGGTTCGTGACCATGTTGGAGCGCAGCAGCAGCCCCTTCGACTTGCGGTCCTTGGTCATATAGGCAAGACCGGCCCGATTGGCGGCGTGAACGTCGCCGGAGGCAATGGTATCGCCCTTGATCACCACCTCACCGGCCGTGCGTGACCGCAACCCGGCAATCGCTTCCATCAGCTCCGTACGACCTGAACCGATCAGGCCCGAGAAGCCGATCACTTCGCCCTTGCGCACCTCGAAGCTCGCATCCTGGACATAGCCGGTCGAAACGCCGGTGACCTGCAGGACGACTTCTTCATCCACATTCGGCTCGACCTTCGCCGGATAGAGGCTGGAAAGCTCGCGCCCGACCATCAGCTGGGCGATCGACTCGCCGTCAAGGATCGAGGTCGGTGCCGTCTTCACCCACTGGCCGTCGCGCAGTACGGTGACCCGGTCGGTCAGTTCCATGACTTCATCGAGCTTGTGCGAGACGAAGACGAAGCTGGTGCCTTTGTCGCGCAGCTTGCGGACCTGTTCGAAGAGGATGTTGGTTTCCTCGCGCGACAGAACGGCGGTCGGCTCATCCATGAAGACGACGCGCGCATCGCGGCTGATCGCCTTGGCGATTTCGACCATCTGCTTGTCGGCGATCGACAGCGTGCTGATCAGCGCGTCTTCATCGACATGCGAACCGAGCATATCGAGGACGCGGCGGGTTTCCTTGCGCATGTAGCGACGGTCGAGCACGCCGAAATGCGTCACTTCACGGCCGAGGAACAGGCTCTCGGTGACGGTCAGATGTTCGGCGAGATTGAATTCCTGGTGGATGATGACGATGCCGAGCGCCTCGGCGCCACCGTTCGGCGGCAACACGATCGGCTTGCCGTCGAGAAGGATTTCGCCGGAGGTCGGCTGCTCGAAACCGGAGAGAACTTTGACGAGAGTGGATTTTCCGGCACCATTCTCGCCCATTAGGGCATGAACTTCACCGGCGCGGAGATCGAAATTTACGCTGAAGAGGACCTGTACCCCATTGAAGGATTTACAGATTCGCTTTGCGGACAGCACCACGGGTGCGGTCTCGGCCGTCTCCAGATTCATCATTTCCTCCCTGCGGCTCCCGACCGCTTGAGCATTTGTGTAAACCTTTACATCGGCCATGTAAAGGTTTACATCATGGATATGCACAAATCTGGCGAAAGCCCGCTTTGACGGATTAGCAAGTCTGTGTAGTGTCGCGGCGAAGACAGCCCCATGGCAGAGCCCCCAGTGTCGAATTCCACGCCTGCAACGATCGAAGACGTCGCCCGGATCGCCGAGGTTTCCATCGCGACCGTGTCCCGTGCGATCCATACGCCGGAGAAAGTTGCGAACTCGACGCGGCTGAAGGTCAACCAGGCGATCGCCATTACCGGCTATACGACCAACGCCATGGCGCGCAGCCTGCGGCTTGGCCGTTCCAATATGATCCTGGTCGTGGCACCCGATATCGGCGACCCGAATTTCTCCAACATTCTCGTCGGCCTGGAGAACGAAGCCCGCGCCCATGGCTACGGCATCCTGATCGGCCACACCCAGAACGACGCCCAGCGCGGCCTCGAATATCTGAAATTCTTCAACTCGAACCAGGCGGCCGGCCTGATCCTCTTCACCGGCATCCTGCCCTTCGGCCACCAGACGATGACGGCACGGCTGCCGCCGAGCGTCGGCGTCTTCGAACCGGTTTTCAACGGCGGCATCCCCTATGTCGGCGTCGACGATACCGAGGGTGCCCGCAAGGCGGTTGACCTGCTGCTTGCCGAAGGCCACCGCAAGATCGCCTTCATCGGCGATTCTCGTACCCGCCTTGCCTATACCCGCCGTCGCGAGGGCTACGAAGCCGGGCTCGATGCAGCCGGTGTGCCGAAGGAAACGCGGATCGTTCTCGAAGGCGACGGCACCATCGAAAGCGGCCGCCACGCCGTCGAGCAACTCTTCATGCGCGACACGCTGCCGACCGCCTTCATGTGCGTCAACGACCAGACGGCGATCGGCGTGATGATCGGCCTCAATGCCCGCGGCTACGATATCCCGCGCGACTTCTCGGTGACAGGCTTCGACGACGTGCCGCAGGCCGTATTCATGAGCCCGTCGCTGACCACCATCCGCCAGCCGCGCACGGCGATCGGCAAGCAGGCGATGGCGCTCTTGCTGGAGCTTCTCGGCGATGGCCGGCCGGCCGAAACGGAAATCCTGCTGCGCCCCGATCTCGTCGTGCGCAACTCCGTCTCCGCGCCGCCGAAAAACTGGCAAAGACGCTAACCCAGGCGGAACAATTCCCGCCCCCGTCCGTTGCCTTGCCGGACGCCGGCTGCACAATCTGAGATTTGTGGTTTGCACCGGCAGCTGGCGTCCAGCTCAGCTGAAAAGTCCGCGTTTGCGGCAGCTTCATTCTATCCCGGACTTATTTTGGTCATCGGCGTTTCCGTCGCTGGAAAAATCAACCGACCGCCTACATCATTGATCGCTAAGATGAACATGGGACCCATAGATTCAGTGTCGCCGACGTCCGATCCAGCCGTCATCGAGGAGCAGAAACGCCTTGAGGCGCTCGAGGCATTCGACATTCTCGACACCGCTCCCGAGCCCGAATTCGACGATATCGTCTTCGTCGCCTCCTCGGCCTGCCGCACGCCGGTTGCCCTGATCAGCCTTGTCGGCGCCGACAGGCAATGGTTCAAGGCAAAGGTCGGCTTCGAAGCCTGCGAGACCCCCATCGATCAATCCGTCTGCGCCCACGCACTCTCCAGCCCGCAGCCGCTCGTCATCCCCGATCTTACAAAAGACGAACGGACCCGGACGAACGCGCTGGTCACCGCGCCACCCAATATCCGCTTCTACGCCGGCGCACCGCTCGTCACCTACGACGGCACGATCATCGGCACGCTCTGCGTCATCGACACCGTCCCGCGCCCCGAAGGCTTGACGCCTGATCAACTGAAGATCCTCCAGGCCCTGTCGCGGCAGGTGGCCGCCCTTCTGGAAGCCCGCCGCATATCGAGCCGCAAGGACGAGCTCTTCCGCCGCCAGAAGCATATCAGCTCGACGATGCGCTCTACGGCGCAACAGAGCATGGCTGCGCAAGAGGCCGGACGTGTCGGCACGTTCGAGCTCGATATTGCCAGCGGCCAGATGCGCGTCTCCCCGGAATTTTGCCGCATCTTCGACGTGCCGGTGGCCGACAGCTACCCGGCCTCGACCTTCGAAGACATGGTCGTTCCGGACGATCAGGGCATCCGCTCCTCCGCATCGACGCGGGCGGACGGCAGCGCCGCCCTCGATGTCGAATACCGTATCAACACCGAGCATCGCGGCACCCGCTGGATTTCGCGTCATGCCGCTTTCATGGCAACGACGGATGGCCGGCCGGCGCTTCTGCGCGGCACGGTACAGGACGTGACCATCGAGCGGCGCGCCGCCGCCCGCGTTCAGGCGCTGCTTGATCTCGGTGACCGGCTGCGCGACCTCGACGACGTGGAATCGATGGCGATCGCCGCCGCCGATCTGATGGCCAAGGCGCTCGATGCCAGCCGCGCCGGCTTCGGCGTCATCGATGCCGGCAGCGAGACCGTGCTGATGCAGCCGGAATGGTGCGCGCCGGGCGTCACGTCGCTTGCCGGCCTCCACCACTTCCGCGACTACGGCAGCTTCATCGACGATCTGAAACGCGGCGAAACCGTCATCATCGAGGATGTCAGCAACGATCCGCGCACCGATGGCAATGCCGAGCAGCTGCTCGCGATCGACATCCGCGTGCTCGTCAACGTGCCGATCTTCGATCACGGCCGCTTCAGCCTCGTCGTCTTCGTGCATCACGATCACCCCTACGAGTGGACGGGCGAGGAAGTGTCCTTCGTGCGCAGCTTCGGCGACCGCATCCAGATCGCCATTGCCCGGGTGCGCGCCGAGGCCGAACAGGACCTCCTGAACCGCGAGATCAACCACCGGCTCAAGAACACCTTCGCAATGATCCAGGCGATCGCCACGCAAACGCTACGCCCAGTGGCCGAACGCGAGCATGTCGAGAATTTCGAACGGCGGCTGCATGCCCTCAGCAGCGCCCACGACATTCTCCTGCAGGACAACTGGCTGAGTGCCAGTGTCCACGATCTCGCCGCCCGGGCAGTCGAACCGCTCGGCGTCGGCGAGCAGGTTTCGATGGAAGGGCCAAGCCTGGCGCTCGGCGCCAAGGGCTCGCTTTCGCTCTCGCTGCTGCTGCACGAACTGGCGACCAATGCCATCAAATACGGATCGCTCTCGACCGAAGGCGGCAAAGTTTATGTGCGCTGGACCATTGAAGGCCGCGGCGAGGCGGCTACCTTCCACCTCACCTGGCGTGAAGAGGGCGGCCCTGCTGTCGGCGAACCGACCAAAAAGGGCTTCGGCTCCAAACTGATCAAGATGGGACTGATCGGCTCCGGCGGAACGGAAAGCCGCTACGGCCCCGATGGCTTCTCGGTCAGCATGTCCGCGTCGCTCTCGCAGATGCAAAGGACCGAATGACATGAGGGAAGGTTATGCAGCCCAAAGGCCTGCTGTCCTCGTGGTCGAAGATGAACCGCTACAGCGGATGATGGCAGTCGATCTCGTCGAGGAGGCCGGTTTCGAGGCGATCGAGGCTGCGGATGCGGATGAGGCGGTACGCATCCTGGAGGCACGGGCCGACATCCGCATCGTCTTCACCGATATCGACATGCCGGGCAGCATGGATGGCATGATGCTGGCCGCAGCGATCCGCGACCGCTGGCCGCCGATCGAGATCATCATCACCTCCGGCCATATCCGCGAACAGGAAGTGGAGATGCCGATCCGCGGCGTGTTCTTCCCCAAACCTTACGACACCCGCCGCCTCAGCCAGCAGCTCGTCGCCTTCGGACTGCCTCAGTGACAAAATCCACGCGTGAAAAAGCCGGGAAGCTTGCGCTCCCCGGCCTGTATTTCGATAAGCCGTCGATCAGACGTAACGGTTGACGACGTTTTCGAGATGTTCCTGCTTGCCCGAGCGCGGCTGCGGATTGACGTCCTTGCCTTCGACCCAGCTGGTGATTTCACCGAGCGAATACTCGCCGCGGAAGAGCTTCTGCCCTTCGGCCGAATCCCAACCTGCATAGCGGTCTGCGAGCGGCTGCGAGAGAGCCTTGTCCTCGACCATCTTTGCAGCAGCCTTGAGACCGCGGGCGCAGCAATCCATGCCGCCGATATGGCCGATCAGCAGGTCTGCCGGATCGAGCGACTGACGGCGCAGCTTCGCGTCGAAGTTCGTGCCGCCGGTGGTGAAGCCGCCTGCCTGCAGAACCTGATAATAGGCGAGCGCCATTTCCGGAACGTTGTTCGGGAACTGGTCGGTATCCCAGCCGGACTGGTAGTCATTGCGGTTCATGTCGATCGAGCCGAAGATGCCGAGTGCATTGGCAAGCGCCAGCTCGTGCTCGAAGGAATGGCCGGCGAGGATCGCATGGCCCTGCTCGATGTTGAGCTTCACTTCGTTTTCGAGGCCGTGCTTCTTCAGGAAGCCGTAAACCGTCGCGACATCGTAGTCGTACTGGTGCTTGGTCGGCTCCTGCGGCTTCGGCTCGATCAGGATCGTGCCCTTGAAGCCGATCTTGTGCTTGTACTCGACGACGAGATTCAGGAATCGGCCGAGCTGATCGAGCTCGCGCTTCAGGTCGGTGTTGAGCAGCGTCTCGTAGCCTTCACGGCCGCCCCAGAGAACGTAGTTCTCGCCACCGAGCTTCTGCGTCGCATCGATGCAGGTCTTCACGGTTGCCGCAGCGAAAGCGAAGACATCCGGATCCGGATTGGTCGCAGCGCCGGACATGTAGCGGCGGTTGGAGAACAGGTTTGCCGTACCCCAAAGCAGCTTGGTACCGGTCGCGGCCTGCTTCTCGGCGAAGTAATCGACGATCTCGTTCAGGTTCTTGGTGTTCTCGGCGAAGTTCTGGCCTTCGGGACGCACGTCGGCATCGTGGAAGCAGTAATAGGGCGCGTCGAGCAGCGAGAAGAATTCGAAGGCCACATCAGCCTTCAGCTTCGCAGCCTTCATCGTGTCTTCGAACCACGGGCGCAGGAAGGTCTGGCCGCCGAAGGGGTCGCCGCCCGGCCAGGTGAAGGTGTGCCAATAGGCGATTGCAAAGCGCAGATGGTCTTCCATGCGCTTGCCGAGAACGACTTCGTCCTTGTTGTAATGACGGAAGGCGAGCGGATTGGTGCTCTCCGGGCCTTCATACTTGATCTTCTGAATATCGCCGAAAAATCCGGTGCTCATGTTGGTCCTCCTTGGGTTGGTCAATCTTGTTCGTTGTAGCGTGCGGCCCCCTCATCCGACCCTTCGGGCCACCTTCTCCCCGCTGGGGAGAAGGGAAGATCGGAGCGAGCGGTCTGCCACAAGTCTCTTCTCCCCGACGGGGAGAAGGTGCCGGCAGGCGGATGAGGGGGCTCCGACCTCAGTGCAAACTTAAATCCGCCCTCAATGCGCCAGCGACTTGATCGCCGGATAGAGCGCGCGGTAGCGCTTGTAGGCATCCTCATAGGCGCCGCTCAGTGCAGCGACAGGCTCGATCGTGCCGTCCGTCTCCGGCGGCGTGCAGACCGCGACCGGATCCGCACCCGTCGCGGCAATCAAGCCGAGACGGGCAGCACCGAACGCCGCGCCGAAATCGCCGTCCGCCGGGAGATCGACGGGAACGCCGAGCGCCGTCGCGATCGAGGCCAGCCAGTAGCGCGAGCGCGAACCGCCGCCGATCGCGGTGACGCGGGCGATATCGGTACCGGCCGAACGCAGCGCTTCGAGATTGTCGCGGATAGCAAAGGACACACCTTCGAGAACCGCCTGGGTCAGGACGGCGCGGCTGCTCTCATGCTCGAGGCCGATGAAGGCGCCGCGGATGACGGCATCATTGTGCGGCGTGCGCTCGCCCGAGAGATAAGGAAGGAAGGTCACGCCCGACGGCGCCTTCAGGGTCTCGCCGAGTTCGCCGGTCAGATCCGCCGCGGACTTGCCCGTCACATGCGAATGCCAGTTCAGCGCATCGGTGGCCGAGAGGATGACGCCCATCTGGTGCCAGGTATTCGGCAGCGCGTGGCAGAAGGCATGGACGGCGCTTTCCGGCTTCGGCAGGTAAGAGCCGTTGGCGGCGAAGAGCACACCCGAAGTGCCGAGCGAAACGAAGGCCGCGCCGTGGCTGACCGTACCCATGCCGCAAGCCGAGGCCGCATTGTCCCCTGCCCCGCCGGCGACAACGACATCGCCAGCAATGCCCCACTTGGACGACAGCTCGCCGCGCAGCTTGCCCGCCTGCTCAGTACCTTCAACAAGCGACGGCATCTGCTTTTCATCGAGGCCCGTTGCGGCCAGGAGTTCCGAAGACCAGGCGCGCTTGCCGGTATCGAGCCAGGACGTACCGGCCGAATCCGACATCTCCGAAATATGCTCACCGGTCAGCCAGAGGCGCAGATAATCCTTCGGCAGCAAAACCTTCGCGACCTTGGCGAAGATCTCAGGCTCGTTCTTGGCGACCCAGACGAGCTTCGGCGCGGTAAAACCCGGGAAAACGATATTGCCGGTGAGCTTGCGAAAGCGCGGATCGGCGTCGAGCGCCGCGGCTTCATGATAGCTGCGCGTATCGTTCCAGAGAATGCAGGGCCGCAGCACCTTGTCGTCGGCGTCGAGCAGGGTCGCGCCATGCATCTGGCCGGAAAGGCCGATACCCATGACCGCCGCAAGCTCCTTCGGATGCTTGGCCTTCAGACCGGCAACCGCTTCTTCGGTCGCGCGGATCCAGTGCGCCGGATCCTGTTCGGACCAGCCGGAATGCGGACGCGAAACGTCCAGCGATCCATTGGCCGAACCGATGATCTTCTGATCGCCGTCGATGAGCATCGCCTTGACGCCCGAAGTTCCGAGATCGAGACCCAGATACATGTCGTTCTCCCTTTGCCGTTACGGCAGGTTGTCTTTCAAAAAGATATCGAGGCGGATGCGCTCCTGCGCATCGATGACGGCAAGCCCGTCGGCCTTCGCCTTCAAGACGCGAATGGCGCTGCGCACCTCATGACCGGCATCCTGATTGAGAACTGCGTCAATCGTTCCGTCGATCAATGCCGCCCGCGTATGCGGCGTGAGTTCATGGGCAACGACAGTGACCTGCCGCCCGGCGCCCTTGGCCTTCAGCGCCCTGATCAGGCCGCGGTTACCGGCGCCCAAGCTGTATATGCCGACAATGCGATCATTCTTCGAAAGCGCATCCGAAACCAGCATATGCGCCATTTCAGGATCGTCGCGCCCCTCGATGACGGGCAGGATGGAAAGGCCGGAAAACTCCTGCGCCATCAGCGCAACAAAACCTTTCAGGCGTTCGCGATGGTCGCGCACCAGCATGGAGCCGGCAAGCACCGCAATCTCGCCCTTGGCGCCACCGAGGAAACGGCCAAGCAGGCGAGCCGCCGTGCGCCCGGCCGCGATGTTGTCGACACCGGCATAGTGGTGGCGCAGCGACCCCGTGAGATCGGAAACCAGGGTAACGACGGGAATGCCATCGCGCACTAGGGCATCGACTGCCTCGGCAACCTCAGGCGCATCGGTCGCGACGAGCGCGATGCCGGCAGGCCGTTCGGCAGCGAGCTTCCGCAGCGCTTCGACCAGTGCGGCCGGATCGAAGGCCGGAACCTCGATGGTCTGGATCTGCGTGCGCTCGACTGGAGCGCGGGCAACGGCCTCGCGGATCTCGCCCGTCAGCCCATGCATGAAGGAATTGTCGGATGCCGGAAGGATGAAGACCAGCGGATAGGTGCGGCCCTTGGCGAGGTTGGCAGCCGCCACATCCCTGACATAGCCGATCTCGCGAATGGCGTTTTCCACCTTCTCGCGCGTCACATGGCGCACGCCCGGGCGCTGGTTCAGCACGCGATCGACAGTCGCAAGGCTGACCCCCGCATGCGCGGCGATATCGTGAACCGTAGGCTTCATCGCTCCTCCTGACGAAGCCTTTACCGCCAATTCTGATGTACGTAAATCAGAAAATGCCGGATCGACCGAAACTCATCTGGTCGCGTTTGAAAAACATGGATTATTTCTTGCCGTCACCGGCAATACGCGCTTCGATCGCCTGCGCGATCCCTCGCAGATTGGGGTGCTCGCCAGCCAGCGTTTCAATGGCGCCGACGGCAAGGTCGCTTGCGACGTAATCCGACTTGTGACCGAGGTTTCGGACGACGATCAGCCGCGCCCCTCGGATATCCTTTGCAAGATGCGCCGAGTGGATCGTCGGCGAAACGACGCTATCGGTATCGCCGGTGATAATGATCGTTGGCGCCTTGATCTGCCGGTAGCGCGGCGAGGCTTTCTTCGTCCATTCGAGCAGGTTGGCGACATCGGCGGCGTTGTTGTGAAACTCGGCCGGGCGCAGGGCGAGAAGCGTTCGCGCCTTCGAGATATACCCCGGAGGCCGCCGGTTCGGGGCAAACACGCTGCGGGTCGCACCATCGACCATCGCAAGGCCGACAGGCGGCACGACCAGCGCGCTGAAGAGCGGGCCGGTCAGCGGCGCCGTCGCCGCATCATAGTACCAAGCAATGCCGCCCGGCCAAGGATAGACGGCCGGCGACAGGAACACGAGACCGGCAACCATATCGGGATGACCGAGTGCAAAGGCGGCCGCAACGGCACCGCCGAAGGAATGGCTGACGATGATTGCCCGCCCGATGCCGCGCTTCTTCATCAGCGCTGCAATCGCGTCGGCCTGCCCGTCCGGGAAAGCGTTCTCGGGACCGCCGCGGTCGGAGCGGCCGTGGCCCGGACGATCGACGAACAGCAGATCAGACTTGCCTTCCAGCTTCTCCCGGAACGACAGCATCGGATCATAGAGATTGGCGCTGGCGCCATGGATGAAGACGATCGGCGGCAGTCTTGCCTTGCCGGAAGCCGGGATGAAGACGCTGTTCAGCTTGTAGCCGCCGATGTCTATCCTCTCCTCCTCGGCGGCCGCCCGCGCGGATGCGGATGCGAAGAGGGGCAGGACGATGCAGAGCCAGGCGATTGCCCTGGCGGAAGACTGAAGCATGAAGCGGCATCCGGTCGAAAGAGATGCACGATATACGGAAAACGGCCGGCTTTGGTTTCCCAAGCCGGCCGTTATTTCGAACACCAGACGATCAGTGGCCGCCGCCACCGCCTCCGCCGCCTTGCGGCGCAGGCTTGGCAATCATCGCAACACCGAGAACCATGACCATGAACAGCACGGTCAGCATCAGGAAGATATCGCTGAAGGACAGGATGACTGCCTGCTTGGTTGCCATGCCGACCATCTGCTTGATCGCCACCGACGCGCCGTCCATCCCGTAGGAATTGAAGTTGGCGGTCAGGTTGTTCAGCTGATCGATCGCGGCCGGATGGCCCCAGTCCATATTCTCGCGCAGGCGCTCGTAATGCACGTCCTGGCGGTTGGTCAGAACCGTATTGATGATCGCAAGACCGACGGCACCACCGAGGTTACGGGTCAGGTTGAAGAGGCCGGAGGCACCGCGCATACGGGCCGGCGGCATCGTGCCGAGCGCGATATTGTTGATAGGCACCATGCACATCATCAGGCCGAAACCGCGGAACAGCTGCGGGATCAGCAGTTCGTAGAAGTCCCAGTCATCGGTCAGCCCGGTCATGATATAGGTGCCGGCCGCAAAGCTGACGAAACCGATGACCATCATCAGGCGCAGGTCCATCTTCGTCGATAGACGTCCGGCGAGCGGCGCGGTGAAGAACATCGCAAGACCGGAGACGAACATCGTCTCGCCGATCATCAGCGAGTCGTAGCCGCGGATGCGTCCGAGATAGACCGGGTAGATGTAGGTCAGGCCGTAGAGACCGATACCCATGACGAAAGAGAAGACCGAGCCGAAAGCGAAGTTGCGGTTGGCGAAGGCTCTCAAGTCAACGACCGGAAAATCGACAGTGAACGCCCTGTAGAAGAAGACCACGCAGCCGATCGCCGATGCGATCGCACCGATGACGATATAGTTGTCGTTGAACCAGTCGTTCGAATTGCCTTCCTCGAGCACATATTCCAGCGCGCCCAGAAACACGCCCATCGAGATCAGGCCCCACCAGTCGAACTTCTTGAGAAGCGACAGTTCCGGCTTGTCGAAGTCGATGAAGTTCCAGGTAACGGTCGCCACGATGATGCCGGGGATGACGTTGACCAGGAACAGCCAGTGCCAGGAGAAGGCGTGGCTGAGATAGCCGCCGACAGTAGGGCCGATCGTCGGCGCCAGCGTAGCGATCAGGCCGATGATCGGCGAAACGATGCTGCGCTTGGAGGGCGGGAAGATCGTGAAGGCGGCCGCAAAGACCGACGGGATCATGCCGCCGCCGATGAAGCCCTGGATGGCGCGGTAGACGATCATCTGGTCGATATTCGTCGCCGTGGCGCAGAGCACGCTCGACAGCGTGAAACCCGCCGCCGAGAAGGCGAAGAGGTAGCGCGTCGAGACGATGCGGGCGAGCGTACCCGACAGCGGAATCATGATGACTTCCGCGATCAGGTAGGAGGTCTGGACCCAGCCGATTTCATCCGAGCCGGCGGAAAGGCCGGCCTGGATTTCGGCGAGCGAGGCCGAGACTATCTGAATGTCGAGGATCGACATGAACATGCCGAGCACCATCGCAAAGAATGCGATGAGCTTGCGCGGGTCCATCCGTTCCTCGGCTCCTACGCCGGGAACGGTTCCTGCAGTGGTGGTCGCGGCCATTGGCCTTACTCCGGCTGGCTGATTACTTTGCCTGCTGTGCGTCCGGCGCCGTGCGCGTGTCGACATCGACGACGACGCTCAGGCCTGCACGCAGACGGCCGGTATCAAGCGCATCCTGCGGGAGCGCGATGCGAACCGGCACGCGCTGGATGATCTTGGTAAAGTTGCCCGTCGCATTCTCAGGCGGCAGCAGCGAGAAGACCGAGCCGGAAGCCGGCGAGATCGACTCGACGGTGCCGACGATCGGATGATCGTCGTAAGCGTCGACATGGACATTGACCTTCGAACCCGGAACCAGATGCTGGATCTGCGTTTCCTTGAAGTTCGCGTCGATATAGAGTTGGCGGGTCGGGACGAGCGCCATCAGACGCTGGCCGGGCGATACGAGATCGCCTTCCTGAACCGAGCGATTGCCGACAACACCGTCATACGGTGCCTTCAGGATCGTGAAGGACAGGTCGCGGGCGGCCTTGTCGCGCTGCAGCTCAAGCGTACGGACCGAACCTTCGGCTTCCTTGCGCTGCGCTTCCAGGATCGTGATGTTGGCTTCGGCCGACTTGATATTGGCGTCGCCACCAACGAGGTTTGCCTTGGCCTGATCGAGCGCGATGTTGGCGGTGTCGAGATCGGCAGCGGTGCCGACCGACTTTGCCTGCAGGTCGCTCTGGCGCTTCTGGGTGATCTCGGCGCCGCGGACGGCGGCATCGAGCGACACCTTCTGGGCCTGTGCCTGCGCGAGAGCCGCCTTGGCGCCATCGACCTGAGCATCGATGCGGCTCAGCGACAGCTTTTCGGTGGCGATCTGCGCTTCGGCTTGGTCGAGAGCATTCTGATAGTCGCCGTTATCGAGCGTTGCGAGCACGTCGCCGGCCTTGACCAGCTGGTTGGCAACGACATTGACCTTGGCAACGTAACCGGTGACCTTCGGCGAGATGGTCGCGATATCGCCTTCGATATAGGCATCATCGGTCGAGACCATGAAGCGGCCATTCGTCCACCATTCATAGCCGTACCAGCTGCCACCGGCGAGGATGGCGAGGGCGACGATCGGCAGAACGCGGCTGCGCTTCTTTTTCACCGGCGGCTGCTCGGCAACCTTTACCTCGGGTGCTGGCGCCTGCTGGGGAGCACTGCGAGCCTCCGCGGTGGGGGTATCCGCGGAGGCTGCAGTTTCCGGCTGAGCCGCTTCGGCTTCAGCGGAATCGCTTACGATGCGCGCAACATTGGTTTTCTGACTGGACATAGACGAACACCGCTTTGTGAAGTAGATTTAATCGAACTGAACGGTTCGGTTCAGTTGACATAGGCCCTTTTTGCATCCATATCAAGTCATATCGAACCGAGCGGTTCGATTTTAGTAAAGAATCTTCGCAAGTGCGAAAAATGGTTAAGGAGAAGATGACCGAAGTGTCCAAGGTTTCAGCCGCCGAAACGCCCGTGGCCACTGGCCGCTGGGCAGCCGGAGAAGACCCGGCCAAGCGCACGCAAATCCTCGAGGGCGCCAAGAGCGTCTTCATGAAGATGGGTTTCGACGCAGCGAGCATGAACGACGTGACCCGCGAAGCCGGCGTCTCGAAGGGCACTCTCTATGTCTACTTCGCCAATAAGGAAGAGCTCTTCACCGCGATGATCGAGACCGAGCGCGCCGCCTTCGTGGCCGCACTGCGCGTCGCTCTCGAACATCATGACAATGTCGAGGAAGGCCTGCACGATTTTGGCCTGAGCTTCATCTCGCATATCACAAGCGAGAAGGTGATCAGCGCCATGCGCACCGTTCTTGGCGTGCGCGACCGCATGCCGGAGCTCTGTCAGCGCTTCTTCAACGGACCGGAGAACCTGCGCACGGTGCTGCACTCGTATCTGACGCGCTACGTGAATTCCGGCAAGCTCGAGATCGCTGACGTCGATCTGGCAGCCGGGCAGTTCCTCGATCTCGCCAGCGGCAGCTTCTTCAAGTTCCGCCTCTTCGGCAGCATGCCGGAGCCGCCGTCCGAGGCGGAGAGAAAGCGCGTCATCGACGGCGCCATCCGCGTCTTCATGGCCGCCTATGGCGCCAAGCACAACGAGCCCGCCTGAGGGATCGGCGGCGTCCCCGCTTCATTCTCCCCATCACCGGCGGAATAAATGCCGTCCGGCTTTCGTATACCCCTTGCGGCGCTTGCATCTCAGCGCCTTCACTCTAGATTTCGGCGTCGGCTGTCTGTGGCGCAAGGGAAAAACAATTCATGCAAGATATCATGATGCTGGTTCAGGACCCGGCTGCCTGGGTGGCGCTGGTTACCCTGGTCGTCATGGAAGTCGTTCTTGGTATCGACAACCTTATCTTCATCTCCATCCTCACCAACAAGCTGCCGCCCGAGCACCGTGAAAAGGCCCGCAAGGTCGGTATCGGCCTGGCGCTGATCATGCGCCTGGCGCTACTCGGCACCGTCGCCTGGATCGTCAAGCTCACGGCTCCGGTCTTCGAACTCTTCGGCCACGGCTTCTCGTGGAAGGACATGATCCTGATTGCCGGCGGTCTTTTCCTGCTCTGGAAGGCGACGAAGGAGATCCACCACAATGTCGATCCGGCCGATCACAACGAGGATTTCATCGCCAATTCGGCGACGACGACCTTCAGCTCGGCGATCGTGCAGATCCTGATCCTCGACCTGGTCTTCTCGGTCGACAGCATCATCACCGCCGTCGGCATGACCCCGCATCTGCCGATCATGGTCATCGCCGTTCTGGCCGCCGTGACCGTCATGCTGGTCGCCGCGACGCCGCTTGCGAACTTCATCGAGAAGAACCCGACCATCGTCATGCTGGCGCTCGCCTTCCTGATGATGATCGGCACGACGCTGATCGCCGAGGGCATGGGCTTCCATGTTCCGAAGGGCTACGTCTACGCCGCCATGGCCTTCTCGGCACTCGTCGAGGTGTTGAACATGTTTGCCAGAAACGCCCGAAAACGAAAAAGAGGCGAGAGCCACTAGCTTCTGCAGCAGGCGCGGCTTTGGCCGCGCCTACAGCATGTCTCCCAGGCTCCAGTGATTGGCCCAGCGCGCATCGATCTCGTCATCGACATTCTGGTAGCGGATATCGGTCGACAGACGTATCAGCCGCTCGGCGCTCTCGTTCGCCGTCGAGGCGTGGATCATGTAGGGACTGTGCAGCATCACATCGCCGGTCTCGTAGCCGGCGATCAGCCAGCGGGTATCGAAGCGCTCGGCCATATCGGGCAGATCTTTCGAAACCCAGCCGCCCTCGGTCATGTTGCGGTTATAGGCGCTGATCCGCTCTTCAGCGGAAAGCCCGGCGCTTTGCGCCGCGAACTCACTCTCCATCTTTCTGCCAATCGCATGCGATCCCTCGAGATAGACAAGCCCGCCCATCTCGACCGGCACATCGCCTAGCGGGATCCATGCCGTGACGATCCGGTTGGTCCCACCGCGCAGATAGACGAGATCGTAATGCGCCGGCGTCGCCGTGGCGCTACCCGGCATCGTATGGCGCATGATCTTACGCTTGTGCAGATAGGAGATGCCGCACAGGAACTCGTCCATAAAGGCCGCGAGCCGCGGCTGGGCACAGAAGCCTTCATAGGCAACGGATCGAACCAGCGACATGAGGATGCGGTTGGCCTGCTGCGGGTCCCCTCCTCCAGCGGCGGCCAGACCAAGACGCGGATCCGATCCCGGCTCGATCAACCCTGCCCCGGCCAGATGTCCGAACGCCCAGCCGCGAAACGCGTTCACGGCATCGGGATCGAGAAACCGCTTCAGCCAGACATAGCCATGCTCCTCATAGCGCTCCCGGATCGCCGCGATGCCGATCGTCGGATCGGTATGAACGAGATGGCCAAGCCGGTTCTCCGCTGTCGAGAGCACCTTACCACCTGCCCTCAGCACCGGCATTTCAGTCGCCATTTTCACAGCCAAGCTTGACATTTCGATCGCCATCCCCTTCGAATTCATGTGACGATGTTGCCGCGATGAAGGGCAAATGACCATGGACGGAAAATACAGCTGGACTTTTCGCTCATGACTTCGCCGCCGCTCGCGCTCTACCGATCGCCGCCATCGGTCAACCCGCCCGCCTTGTCGGTGACCGGCTTCGGACGTCAGCGGATCGCTGTGCATGTCCGGCAGCGCCGCCTGCCGTGCCATGCGGTGGTGCTGGTCGAAACGGGACGCGGTACGTTGGAAACTGAAGCGGCAGGCAAGCTTACGATCGAAGGACCGGCGCTCTTGTGGCTGACGCCGGGCAGCCTGCATTCCTACGGCCCGGCGGAGGGTGAAAGCTGGGAGGAGCAATGGGCGCTGTTCGAGGGCCCTTTCGCCTCGAGCCTCGTCCGGCAGCGCCTGATC
Organism: Rhizobium sp. 21-4511-3d; assembly: GCF_053522545.1. Taxonomy (NCBI): domain Bacteria; kingdom Pseudomonadati; phylum Pseudomonadota; class Alphaproteobacteria; order Hyphomicrobiales; family Rhizobiaceae; genus Rhizobium; species Rhizobium sp. 21-4511-3d. The sequence continues at coordinate 306,649 of NZ_JBNWCF010000005.1, forward strand.
TCGGAGACCGCACCGCATGTGGCGCTGAGCAATCTGCGCGAGACGCAGCAGCTCTTTGCCGCGCTCCGCGCCGATTTCACCGATGGCAGTGCGTTGGCACTGAGCTCGGCCGCCGCCACGCTTCACCGCATCGTCGTCCAGTCAGCGAGGCAGGCGGATGCTGCCACTGATACCGTGGCTGGCGCCAGGATCGAAGCAGCTGTTTCCGCCCTTGCCGAACGCGCCTTCAGGGAAATCGACATGCAGCAGCTCGCCGCCGAATTCGACATGTCGCCGGCGACCTTCCGCCGCCGCTTCATGGCCGCAACCGGTCTCTCGCCGAAAGCATTCCAGCTACGGCTGCGGATCGATCATGCCAAGCAATTGCTGACCACCTCCGATCTCCCGATCGAAGCGATTGCCCGGGAGATCGGCATCGATGATGCCTTCTATTTCTCGCGGCTTTTCCAGAACCGCGAGGGACTGGCGCCGAGCGCCTTCCGAGGCCGCTATCGCAGGCAGTGATCAGGCCTTGGACAATTCCTTGTCGATCGCCGTCACCAGCCGCTGATCCTCGGCAGTCACATCGGGCGCAAAACGCGCGATGATCTTGCCGTCGCGGCCGATCAGGAACTTCTCGAAATTCCAGAGGATTTCCTTGCCGTCGTCATCGGCCAGACCACGATCGCGCAGCCGGTCACGCATCGGCCCTTCGCCGGTCGTCGGCACCGCGGCAGCCGTCAGCTGGCGATAGAGCGGATGCTTGTCGTCACCCTTGACCGAGATCTTCGAATAGATCGGGAATTTCACGTCATAGGTCAGCTGGCAGAACTCGACGATCTCGGCATCCGTCCCCGGCTCCTGACCCTTGAAGTTGTTGGCCGGGAAGGCGGCAATGACGAAGCCGCGCTCACGTTTGTCCTCGTAGAGTTTTTCAAGACCTTCATACTGCGCCGTCAGCCCGCATTTGGAGGCAACGTTGACGACGAGCATCACCTTGCCGCGATGTTCGTTGAGGCTTGTCTCGCGGCCATCGGCGAGCTTCACGGGGATGTCGAGGATCTCGGTCATGTCAGTCTCCATTCACGTCGGGCGGTGAAGCTATACCCATGCTACGCTTTGTCCAGCCTTCAACACCGGCCTGATGCCAAAATCCTCCGCATGCGCTAACGTGCCTCACGGAGAGATGAGAGGGGAAATCTCGGGTGCGTGAGATCGTTGTCGCGGGATCGGTATTTGTGTGTCTGGCCGTCGCCTCGATCGGCACGATGATGATCTATCCACGGCTGCCGGCCCGCCATCGCGAGGAGGAAACGAACACGGTCGTTCGCCTCGTCGCCAACATCTTCGTGGTCATGACCTCGCTCGTCTTCGGCCTGATGATCAACTCCTCGAAGAACACCTTCGCCGGCATCGACGACAGCGTTCATTCCTTCGCCACCGAGATCATCCTGCTCGACCGTACGCTGCGAACCTACGGGCTGGAAGCCGACGACACGCGCGCCAGCTTGCTCCGTTACGTCCAGCAGGCCCTGTCGGGCCCGATGCACGTTGTCGATCCCGTGCTGCAGAGTGATCCGAAATCCGAAATGGCACTCAACGCGGTTGGCAACAACATCGCCGTCATGATGCCGACCGATCCCAACCACATCGCGCTCTGGACCGACGCCCGGCAGCAATACAAGACCATCGTCGAGCGGCGATGGGTGATCGTCGAGCAATCGGAAGGCGTCATTCCAATGCCGCTGGTCTTCATGCTGATGGCTTGGCTGACGCTGATCTTCGCGAGTTTCGGATTCCGCGCGCCCAAAAACATCATCGTCATGTCAATGTTCCTGGTGGCCGCCTTTCTCATATCCGCATCGATCTATCTCGTGCTCGACATGGATATCCCCTTCGCGGGCATGATCCAGATTTCCGACGCCCCGCTTCGCCGGGCGCTAGCCGAACTGCAGCAATGATGCGCGTGCGGGATTGATAAGCGCAGGCGGCGTTACAGTTATTCCTGTCGCAGAGCATCGTCTGCGTTCGGAATTCCAGCCCCTGGAGCAGCATGACCACCCCGCAGATTCTCGCCTTCGGCGTCATTGGCCTGATGATGGCCGTCTTCATCTGGGACCGCTTCCGTTATGATCTCGTCGCCTGTTGCGCGCTGGTGCTCGCCGTCTGCGTCGGCATCGTGCCCTTCGAAAAGGCCTTCTCCGGCTTCAGCGACGATATCGTCATCATCGTCGGCAGCGCGCTTGTCGTCAGCGCCGGCGTCGCCCGCTCCGGCATCGTCGACAGCGCCATCAAGCGCTTCTTTCCGAACCTGAACTCGCTGCATACGCAGCTCGCCCTGCTACTGATCGTCGTCGCCGTGCTCTCCGCATTCATCAAGAATATCGGCGCGCTGGCGATCATGATCCCGGTCGCTTTCCAGTTTTCGCGCAAGACCGGAAAGTCGCCTTCGCTCTATCTGATGCCGATGAGCTTCGCCGCCCTGCTCGGCGGGCTCATGACGCAGATCGGCACATCGCCGAACATCGTCGTGTCTCGGCTGCGCGAAGAGATAACTGGCAAATCCTTCACGATGTTCGACTTCACGCCGGTTGGCGCCACGCTGGCGCTGGTCGGCATTATCTTCCTGATCTTCTTTCATTGGCTGGTGCCAGAGCGGCAGAACGAAAATCCGTCGCTTGAAGAAGCGCTCGATCTCAAGAACTATTTCTCGGAGGCGACGGTCGTCGAGGGCTCCGGCTTCGACGGCAAGATGTTGAACGAGATCCTGAAACTCGGCGATGGCGAAGTGGTCGCGACCGCAATCCTACGCGGCCACTCGCGCCTGTCGCCGATCCCGGACCTTATCCTAAAAGCGGGCGACACCCTGCTTCTCGAAGGCGGTCCGGAACCGCTCGATCGCGTCGTGACCAATGCCAAGCTGAAGCTCGCCGGCAAGCAGATTCCCGCGGATACGCAGGATGGCGACATCACCTCGATCGAGGCCGTGGTCTCGCCGGAATCGACGCTGATCGGCTGGTCGGCGCGGCAGCTGTCGCTCTTCAACCGCCGCCGCGTCAACCTGCTCGCCGTCAGCCGCCAGGGCCATCGTCTGACGGAACGCCTCAGCGAAGTCACGCTGAAGGGCGGCGATGTGCTCGTGCTCCAGGGCAGCCGCAAAAACCTGCCGGCCTTCCTGCAGGAATTCTCCTGCCTGCCGCTGGCGCAACGCGACATCCTGCTCGGCACCCAGCGCCGCGCCTATGTGCCGCTGATCATCCTCGCCGCCGCCATGGGCGCGACAGCCGCGGGTCTGGCGCCCGTTGCCGTGGCCTTCTTCTGTGCCGCGCTCGCCATGGTCGTCTTCCGCGTCATCCCGCTTGCCGATGTCTACAAGGCGCTGGATGGCCCGATCCTGATCATGCTCGCCGCCCTGATCCCCGTATCGGATTCGCTCAGGACAACGGGCGGCAGCGAGCTCATCGCCGGCTGGCTGGGCGATTTCGCAGCGCAGATGCCACCCTTTGGCGCCCTGGCGCTGATCCTGATCACCGCAATGGCGGTGACGCCGTTCCTCAACAATGCCGCGACAGTGCTGGTCATGGCGCCGATCGCCGCAAGCTTTGCGCAGACGCTCGGCTATAAGCCGGAAGCCTTCCTGATGGCGGTCGCCATTGGAGCCGGCTGCGATTTCCTCACCCCGATCGGCCACCAGTGCAACACGCTGGTCTTCGGCCCGGGCGGATATCGCTTCAGCGATTATCCCCGCCTCGGCCTGCCGCTCTCCTTCATCATCATTCTCGTCAGCGTTCCCATGCTGCTCTATGTCTGGCCGGTGCGATGAGCGCTGATGCCCATTTTCCTTGACGCAAGCGGCCGAATATGGCCTTAAGGCCAGCCAAATGGACAATCGCCGGGGAAGTGCGCAATTTGCCCTTATCCGGCCGGTTTCCTGATCCAGTTATCTGCATTCTTCCCGCCGCACGCCGCTTTTGCCATCAAAAGCCGTCGGCATTCATTTGACGGGCACATAAAATGACAGCTTCCGGCGTCCGCGTCCGCATTGCTCCCTCGCCGACCGGCGAGCCGCATGTCGGCACCGCTTATATCGCACTCTTCAACTATCTTTTCGCCAAGAAGAACGGCGGCGAGTTCATCCTGCGTATCGAAGATACCGATGCAACGCGCTCTACCCCGGAATTCGAGCAGAAGGTGCTGGACGCCCTGAAGTGGTGCGGGCTCGAATGGAAGGAAGGCCCGGATATCGGCGGCCCCTACGGCCCCTATCGTCAGTCCGACCGCAAGGACATCTACACGCCCTACGGCCAGGAATTGCTGGACAAGGGCCATGCGTTCCGCTGTTTCTGCACCCCCGAGCGCCTGGAACAGATGCGCGAAGCCCAGCGCGCCGCCGGCAAGGCGCCGAAATATGACGGCCTCTGCCTGAAATATTCGGCCGAGGAAGTCAGCGCCAAGATGGCAGCGGGCGAAAGCTCCGTCATCCGCATGAAGATCCCGACCGAAGGCTCCTGCGATTTCAACGACGGCGTCTATGGCGACGTGTCGATCCCGTGGGACAGCGTCGACATGCAGGTCCTGATCAAGGGCGACGGCATGCCGACCTATCACATGGCAAACGTCATCGACGACCATCTGATGAAGATCACCCACGTCGCCCGCGGCGAAGAGTGGCTGGCATCGGTTCCGAAGCACATCCTGCTCTATCGCTATTTCGGCTGGGAACAGCCGGTGTTCATGCATCTCTCGCTGATGCGCAACGCCGACAAGTCGAAGCTGTCGAAGCGCAAGAACCCGACCTCGATCTCCTACTACTCCGCTCTCGGCTACATCCCGGAAGCACTGATGAACTTCCTCGGCCTGTTCTTCGTGCAGATCGCCGAAGGCGAAGAGCTGCTGACGATGGACGAGCTCTCCGACAAGTTCGACCCGGAAAACCTCTCCAAGGCCGGCGCCATCTTCGACATCCAGAAGCTCGACTGGCTGAATGGCCGCTGGATCCGCGAGAAGCTGTCGGAAGACGAGTTCCAGGCCCGCGTCCTGACCTGGGCGATGGAAAACGATCGCCTGAAGGCTGGCCTGCGCCTGTCGCAGTCGCGCATTTCCAAGCTCGGCGAACTGCCGGAGCTCGCAGGCTTCCTGCTGAAGTCCGACCTCGGCCTCGACCCGTCGGCCTTCGCCAAGATCAAGTCGCCGCCGGAAGAGATCCTCGAAATCCTCAACACCGTGCAGCCGGACCTCGAAAAGATCCTCGAATGGAACGTCGAGACGATCGAAGCCGAACTGCGCGCCATCGCCGACCGCATGGGCAAGAAGCTGAAGGTCGTTGTGGCCCCGCTCTTCGTCGCCGTATCCGGCTCGTCGCGCTCGCTGCCGCTCTTCGATTCCATGGCGATCCTCGGCCGCTCGGTCGTGCGCCAGCGTCTGAAACTCGCCTCGCAGGCAGTCGCCTCTCTCGTCGGCCCGAAGAACTGAACCGGACATCTGCACCATGACCGAAAAGACCGAAACAGCGACCCTTTCTTCCGACGCAACCGAAGTGCGCGCCCAGAAGCTGAAGCTGCTGCGCGAACAGATCGGCGATGTCTATCCGGCGCATTTCCACCGGACCATCACCAATGCCGAGCTCGCCGAGAAGTACAAGGATCTCGAATCCGACGTCGAGACGACCGATGTCGTGACCGTTGCCGGCCGCGTCTATTCCTCGCGCAATTCCGGCATGTTCATGGATATCCATGACGCCGGCGGCAAGATCCAGATCTTCAGCCACAAGGACGTGACGCCGGAAGAAGCCCGCAACATGCTCGCCATGATCGACATCGGCGACATCATCGGCGTCACCGGCACCGTCCGCCGCACCAAGCGCGGCGAGCTCTCGATCAACGCCCGCGAAATCACCATGCTGACCAAGTCGCTTCTTCCCATGCCGGAGAAGTGGAATGGTATTGCGGATGTCGAGATCCGCTATCGCAAGCGCCACCTCGACATCATGAGCAACGAGGAATCGAAGCTCCGCTTCCAGCAGCGTTCGAAGATTGTCTCCGGTATCCGCCGCTTCATGGAAAGTGACGGCTTCATGGAAATCGAGACGCCGATGCTGCACTCGGTTTACGGCGGCGCGACTGCTGAGCCCTTCAAGACGCATCACAACACGCTGAAGCTCGACATGTACCTGCGCATCGCGCCGGAACTGTTCTTGAAGCGCACGCTGGTCTCCGGCCTCACCGACAAGGTGTTCGAGATCAACCGCAACTTCCGCAACGAAGGCGTCTCCACCCGGCACAATCCAGAATTCACGATGATGGAGTGCTACTGGGCCTATGCCGACTACGAGGACATCATGGACCTCGTCGAGCGGCTGTTCGAGACGCTCGCATTGTCGATCCACGGCAAGACCGAATTTGCCTTCGGCGACAAGGAAATCTCCTTCAAGGGTCCGTTCAAGCGCGTGCCGATGCCCGACGCCGTCAAGGAAGTGACCGGCATCGACTTCCTTGCGATGAAGACCGATGAAGAAGCCCGCACCGCCGCCAAGGCCGCCGGCTTCGAAGTCGAGAAGGACTGGACCTGGGGCGAATGCCTGGCCTTCATCTTCGAAGAGAAGGTCGAGGGCACGCTGATCCAGCCGAGCCACGTCACCCATTTCCCGAAGGACATCTCGCCCTTCGCCAAGGAAGTACCGGGCGAGCCGCGCCTCGTCGAGCGCTTCGAGACCTATTGCAACGCCTGGGAACTCGGCAACGCCTTCTCCGAACTCAACGATCCGGAAGAGCAGCGCCGCCGCATGGTCGAGCAGCTTGAGCAGGCCCATGCCCGCGGCGAAAAGGACAAGCAGCTGGACGACGAATTCCTCGATGCGATCGACCAGGGCATGCCCCCCGCCGGCGGTCTCGGCATCGGCGTCGACCGCCTGATCATGCTGCTCACCAACGCACCGTCGATCCGCGACGTCATCCTCTTCCCGGCCCGCCGCAGCAAGACGGACTGAGACTGACGAACTTCAAATGCAAAAGCGGAGCGCCCGAAAGGACGCTCCGCTTTTTTGTGTCCGGTGATTTTTGTTAGTGGCCGCTCTTGGCGGGCGCGGCTTTCTCGCCGCCACCTTCGGCCGGAGCCTCGGCGGGCGCTGCCTCGCCTTCTCCGCCTTCAGCCTTGGCTTCGCCGCCCTCGGCCTTGGCTTCTCCGCCTTCCGCCTTGGCCTCGCCTTCGCCCTCGTCGCCCTTGGCCTTCTCGGCCTTGGCGCCCTTCTTGCCGCCCTCACCGCCTTCGCCACCCTCAGTCGAGGCAACGGCCGTCGGATCGATGCAGTCGGAATATTCCTTGAAGGACGCGTTCAGCGTCTTGATCTCGTCTTCCGGGAGATCGACGCGCTCGCCGAAGAACAAGCCGTTCTGGCTGGCCTGGCCGTCATAGTAGCGCGCGGTATAGGGCTTGTCGTCGATGCCCTCGATCATCTTTTCCGGATGCGGGATATAGACGACGTCGGCGCCGATCGCCCGGCCGCGAATGTCGGAGCGCAATGTCGGGCCGTTCTGGTCGAGCACCACGACCTGCACCAGATCCGGTTTGCTGTCGGCATAGATCGCCTGCGCCACCCGCAGAGCGGTCCGGACGCGGGTCATCCCGTCGGTGGGTTCGGTCTTGATGTATTTGCGGATCCAGACATGCTCCTGCTTCTTGATCGTCACGAGATTGACGTCGGTGCAGGAGGCACCATTCACTTCCTCTGCCGGAGGACCAAGGATCGCATCTTTGCCGACATAAAGCGCCGCACCGCCGGAGGCGCCTGCGAAGAGCGCCACACCGCCGATAACGAACGCCAGTTTCCGGGACGGCCGGAATATGCGCAGCAAGGCCTTCACGCCAACTGCTCCGTCATCGGCAAAACTCCAACTCGATACATGCTCGGAAAACTATTCAAGCGACGTTTCGGAATGCTTAAGTGCGGCCAGTAAAAACGCAGGGGTGAGAATAAAAGGCCAAAAAAGGTCCGGTAGTTCACAGACTTGTCAGCGTGTATTTCGGCATGCTCTAAAGCCGCATGGCCTTCACGCTTCGTCAGCTTCAATATTTCGTCGCCGTCGCCGAGCAGGGTTCGGTGACGCGTGCGGCGCAGAACCTCTCCATCTCCCAATCCTCGGTCACAGAGGCGCTGAAAGAGCTGGAAACAGATCTTGGCGTCTCGCTCTTCGATCGCCATCCGCGCGGCCTGACCATCACTCATAACGGCCACCAGTTCCTGCGCCACGCAACGAAGATCCTGGCCACAGTTTCGGACGCGCGCACCAGCTTCTCCGGCCAGCAAAGCGCTCTCTCGGGAACGCTGAACATCGGCGTCACCTCGCTCGTCGCCGGCTATGTGCTCTCCGATCTCCTCGCCCGCTACCGCCGCGCCTGCCCCGGAGTCGATGTCAGCGCCATCGAGGACAATGGCGGCTATCTCGAACATCTGCTGGTCGGCGGCGAGCTCGATGTCGCCGTCATGGTCATCTCCAACCTGCGCGACCGCATGGCGCTGCAGGCGGAAATCCTGGAGACATCGCCTTATCGCCTCTGGCTGCCGATGGGCCATCCGCTGGTCTCCGCCGATATCATCTCCGTTGCCGATATCGCTCGCGAGCCGCTGATCATGTTGACGGTCGACGAAATCGAGGAGAATACCGGCAAGCTGCTCTCGGCCCTCGGCGCCCGCCCGCACGTGGCGTTCCGCACCCGCTCTGTCGAGGCGGTCCGCAGCCTTGTCGCCACCGGCGCCGGTGTCGCCTTGCTGCCCGATCTTGTCTACCGCCCCTGGTCGCTGGAAGGCGACCGTATCGAGAGCCGCGACGTCTCGGGATCTCTTCCGGTGGTCCAGGTCGGCATGGTCTGGCGCAAGGGATCGAGCCTGCCGCAGGCGGCGCGCGACTTCGTCGGCATTGCCGAAAGCATGCGCTCCGGCCGCGTCCGCTCCTGATATCGGAATTTCCGATAACGTCTTTCTGATAAATGAATTTGCGAAAGCGGATTTTTCATCGCAACTTTTCAACCGGGAACAAAATGCCGCAGCAAGCGGCTCAAACCGGGAGACAGACGATGACGAATCTCTTGAAATCCTGCACGGCCGCGCTCGCGTGCCTGAGCTTCGCAACGCAGGTGATTGCCGCCGAACCGCTGAAAGAACTGGGCAAGGGCGAAGGTGCAGTCAGCATCGTCGCATGGGCCGGCTATATCGAGCGCGGCGAAACCGACAAGAACTACGACTGGGTGACCGGCTTCGAAAAGGACACCGGCTGCAAGGTGACCGTCAAGACGGCCGCCACCTCCGACGAAATGGTCTCGCTGATGAACGAAGGCGGCTTCGACCTCGTCACCGCCTCCGGCGACGCCTCGCTGCGCCTGATCGCCGGCAAGCGCGTCCAGCCGATCAACACCGATCTGATCCCCGGCTTCAAGAATGTCGATCCTCGCCTGCAGAACGGCCCGTGGTACACAGTCGGTGGCGTTCACTACGGCGTTCCCTATCTCTGGGGACCGAACGTCCTGATGTACAATACCGACGCCTTCAAGGATAAGGCGCCGACCAGCTGGAAGGTTGTCTTCGAGGAAGAAACCCTGCCTGACGGCAAGTCCAACAAGGGCCGCGTCCAGGCCTATGACGGCGCAATCTATATCGCCGATGCCGCCATGTATCTGATGGCCCACAAGCCCGAGCTTGGCATCAAGGACCCCTACGAGCTGAACGAAGACCAGTACAAGGCGGCGCTCGACCTGCTGCGCGGCCAGCGCAAGCTCGTCTCCCGCTACTGGCACGACGCGATGATCCAGATCGACGACTTCAAGAACGAAGGCGTCGTCGCCTCCGGCTCCTGGCCGTTCCAGGTCAACCTGATGCAGGCCGACAAGCAGAAAATCGCCTCGACCTTCCCGGAAGAAGGCGTCACAGGCTGGGCTGACACCACCATGCTGCATGCCGACGCCGAGCACCCGAACTGCGCCTATATGTGGATGGAACACTCGCTGTCCGCCAAGGTTCAGGGCGACGCCGCCGCCTGGTTCGGCGCGGTTCCCTCGGTTCCGGCCGCCTGCAAGGGCAACGAGTTGATGACCGACACCGGTTGCGCCACCAACGGCTTCGACCACTTCGACAAGATCAAGTTCTGGAAGACCCCGGTCGCCAAGTGCACGACGCAGAGCGAATGCGTTCCCTATCACCGCTGGGTTTCCGACTATGTCGGCGTGATCGGCGGGCGGTAAAACGCCAGCCTCGGCGCCAGTGGCGCCCCCCTCTGCCCTGCCGGGCATCTCCCCACAGATGAGGAGATTGGCTGGGCGGAGCCGCTCGCTCCACGCTCACCGTATAGGCGAGGCGCGAGCAACAGGTCGATCTCCTTCCTTGTGGGGGAGATGTCCGGCAGGACAGAGGGGGGTGAGCCACACGGCACAACCGCCCCGTGACCCTCACACGAAAAATTCCGAGGAGCCCACCCATGACACCCGCCGTCCGTTTCCAGCAGGTCTCGCGTCATTTCGGCCAGGTTCGCGCCGTTGACGACGTCGATCTTGAGATCGCGCCCGGCGAATTCTTTGCCATGCTCGGCCCGTCCGGCTCCGGCAAGACGACATGCCTTCGCCTGATCGCCGGCTTCGAACAGCCGACTGGCGGCCATATCCAGATTTTCGGCGAGAAGGCCGAAGGCGTGCCGCCGTACCGGCGTAACGTCAACACCGTCTTCCAGGACTACGCGCTCTTCCCGCATCTCAACATTCTCGACAACGTCGCCTACGGCCTGATGGTCAAGGGAACAGGCAAGGCCGAGCGCCTGCGCGAAGCGGAAAAGGCGCTCGAACTCGTCAAGCTGCCGGGCTATGGCAGCCGCCGCCCCGGCCAGCTTTCGGGCGGCCAGCGGCAGCGCGTGGCGCTCGCCCGCGCCCTCGTCAACAAGCCGAAGGTGCTGCTCCTCGACGAACCGCTCGGCGCGCTTGATCTGAAGCTGCGCGAACAGATGCAGGAAGAGCTGAAGAGCCTGCAGCGCGCCCTCGGCATCACCTTCATCTTCGTCACCCACGATCAGGGCGAGGCCCTGTCCATGGCCGACCGCGTCGCCGTCTTCAACAATGGCGGCATCGTCCAGGAAGGCACGCCGCACGATATCTACCGCCGCCCGAAGACCCGCTTCGTCGCCGATTTCGTCGGCTCCTCGAATGTCATCGCCCCGGATTTCATGGCCTCGCTCGGCGGCGAGAAGCGCTGGGCAAGCCTGCGCCCCGAGGCAATCCGTCTCGGCGACGGCGCAGAGGCTCGCGTCGAGAATGCGAGCTTCCTCGGTGCCGCGACACGCCTGACGGTCGATATCCGTGGCACCCGCCTGCATGTCATGCTGCCCGCTGGTGCGGACGTGCCTGATGTCGGCTCCAGCGTTCGTCTCGGCTGGCAGCCGGGCGACGTCCACTACATGGATGATGCCGCATGAGCGCCATTGCGATGACAGGCAAGGGCACATCGATCCTGCCCGGACGCGGCGGCTTCTTCGGCCGCCTCTCGGACGCCTTCTGGCGCCATCCGAAACTGCTGCTCTTCCTGATGCTGACCCCGCCGCTGCTCTGGCTCGGCATCATCTATATCGGTTCGCTGATCGCGCTTCTGCTGCAGAGCTTCTTCTCGATCGACGATTTCTCCGGGATGATCAGCTACGAGTTCACGCTGTCGACCTATGCGCAGCTGCTGAATCCGACCAATTTCGACATCATCGTCCGCACCATCCTGATGGCGGCGCTCGTCACGCTGGCCTCCGCCGTCATCGCCTTCCCGATCGCCTATTATGCGGCGCGCTATGCAAAGGGAAAGTGGAAGGTGCTCTTCTATCTCGGCATCATGCTGCCGCTCTGGTCGAGCTATCTCGTGAAGATCTATGCCTGGAAGCTGATCCTTGCCAAGGAAGGCATCCTTACCTGGTTTTTCGACAAGCTCTACCTTTCCTGGCTGCTCGACGGCATTCTGAACCTGCCCGTGGTCGGCGGCAATTCGCTCTCCGTCAGCTATCTCGGCACCTTCATCGTCTTCGTCTATATCTGGCTGCCCTACATGATCCTGCCGACGCAGGCAGCGCTGGAGCGCGTCCCCGGCAACCTGATCGAGGCCTCGTCGGATCTCGGCGCCACCCCGCGCCAGACCTTCCGCACGGTGCTCTTCCCGCTGGCGCTGCCCGGCATCGTCGCAGGCTCGATCTTCACCTTCTCGCTGACGCTCGGGGACTACATCATCCCGCAGATCATCGGCTCATCGCGCCTCTTCATCGGCCAGGCCGTCTACACCCAGCAGGGCACGGCCGGCAACGTGCCGCTCGCCGCCGCCTTCTCGGTCGTGCCGATCGTCATCATGGCGATCTATCTCTCGCTTGCCAAACGCATGGGGGCTTTCGATGCGCTCTGATCGCGGACAGAAATCCCCGCTTCTCCTGAAGATCGCCGCCGGTGCCGGATTGCTCTTCCTGCATCTGCCGATCCTGCTGATCTTCGTCTACGCCTTCACGACGGAAGAGAAGAGCTACCAGTGGCCGCCGCCGGGGCTGACGCTGCAGTGGTTCGGCATCGCCTGGAACCGCCCGGATGTCTGGAACGCACTCGGCCTCTCCGTACAGGTCGCCTGCATCGCTACCGCGATCGCGCTTGTCCTCGGCACGCTCTGCGCCGCTGCCGTCAGCCAGACGAAGTTCTTCGGCCGTGAAGCGATCTCGCTGCTCGTCATCCTGCCGATCGCGCTTCCGGGCATCATCACCGGCATCGCGCTGCGCTCGGCCTTCAGCCTGTTCGACATTCCGTTCTCGGTCTGGACGATCGTCCTCGGCCACGCCACCTTCTGCGTCGTCGTCGTCTATAACAACGCCGTCGCCCGCTTCCGCCGCACGCAGGGATCGCTGATCGAGGCCTCGATGGATCTCGGTGCCGACGGCTTCCAGACCTTCCGCCATGTCGTGCTGCCGAATATCGGCACGGCGCTCTTGGCAGGCGGCATGCTTGCCTTCGCGCTGTCTTTCGACGAAGTCATCGTCACCACCTTCACCGGCGGCCAGCAATCGACGCTGCCGATCTGGATGCTGGAAGAGCTAATCCGTCCGCGCCAGCGCCCGGTGACCAACGTGGTCGCCATGGTCGTCGTGCTCGTCACCTTCCTGCCGATCCTGGCAGCCTATTACCTCACCCGCGACGGCGACCAGATCGCCGGAGGCGGAAAATAAGCCAGAGTGGGATGCCCCCATCCGCTCGACGAACGAAAGGGAGAACATCATGGACACCCAAATGCTGATCGGTTCGCGTTTCGAAGCGGGCACGGAGACGGAGGAACACGTCCTCAACCCCAAGACCGGCGAGAAAGTCGTCGACTTGCCGGAAGCCTCGCTCGGCCAGATCGACAACGCCGTCGATGCCGCCGAGAAGGCCTTCAAGAGCTGGTCGCAGACGACGCCCGGCGAGCGCTCCTCCTATCTCCTGAAGATCGCTGATGCGATCGAGAAGGATGCCGCGGGTTTCGCTGCCCTCGAGGCGCTGAACTGCGGCAAGCCGATCAACGCCGTCCTCAATGACGAAATCCCGGCGATCGTCGACTGCTACCGCTTCTTCGCAGGCGCCGTGCGCAACTTGCATGCCCCCGCCGCCGGCGAATACCTGCCGGGACACACCTCGATGATCCGCCGCGACCCGATCGGCATCGTCGGCTCGATCGCGCCCTGGAACTACCCGCTGATGATGATGGCCTGGAAGCTGGCACCGGCAATCGCCGGCGGCAATACCGTCGTCTTCAAGCCCTCGGAACAGACGCCGCTGACGGCGCTGAAGATGGCAAAGCTGCTCTCCGAGATCCTGCCCGAGGGCGTCGTCAACGTCATCTTGGGCCGCGGCGAGAGCGTCGGCAACGCGCTGATCAACCATCCGAAGATCGGCATGGTCTCGATCACCGGCGATGTCGCGACCGGCAAGAAGGTGCTGCAGGCCGCCGCCAAGACCGTCAAGCGCACCCATCTGGAACTTGGCGGCAAGGCTCCGGTCATCGTCTTCGACGACGCCGATATCGATGCGGTCGTCGCCGGCATCCGCACCTTCGGCTACTACAATGCCGGCCAGGATTGCACCGCCGCCTGCCGCATCTATGCCGATGCCAAGGTCTATGACCGCTTCGTCGCCGACCTGTCTTCGGCTGTCTCGTCGATCAAGTTCAACCAGGCCGACGACACCGAAAACGAGATCGGCCCGCTGATCTCCAAGCGCCAGCGCGACCGCGTCGAAAGCTTCGTCGCCCGCGCCTCCGAGCACAAGCACATGGAGATCACCACGGGTGGCAAGACCTCCGGCGACAAGGGCTTCTTCTACACGCCGACCGTGATTGCCGGCGCCACGCAGGACGACGAGATCGTCCGCCGTGAAGTCTTCGGCCCTGTGGTCTCGGTCACCCGCTTCAGCGATGTCGAGGATGCCGTCACCTGGGCGAATGACAGCGACTACGGCCTTGCTTCCTCCGTCTGGACCAAGGATATCGGCCGCGGCATGAAGACGGCCGCCCGCCTGCAATATGGCTGCACGTGGATCAACACCCACTTCATGCTCACCAACGAAATGCCGCATGGCGGCCTGAAGCAATCCGGCTATGGCAAGGATATGTCGGTCTACGCGCTCGAAGATTATACCGCCGTGCGCCATGTAATGATCAACCACGGCTGAATAACCTAAACGGGTTATTGAGATAACATATTTGTGACTCCAGACCGCCGTAAACAACTACGGCGGTCTTTTTGTGGATATATTTCAATATTGCGTTGAACGAATATATGCTCCATATTTGAGCAAAGCCTTGGCAATAGCCGCGGGGGGCTAAAAAGGCTGATTACTTTCAATGGCATCGCAGATTAATATTCCGGAACTCCAGCGCGCCCTTGGCGGCTTGATGGATTCGGCGCTGATGCCGGAACAATGGGACGGCACGCTGGAGGCGATCAGCCGGGCCACCGGCTCGGTCGGCACCCACATCATGCCGGTGCGTGGAAAGTTCGAGGCCGGCGTCCTCACCACCCCTAATTTTCTGGATGCCTTCGACATCTATTTCTCGGAAGGCTGGTACAAGCGGGACTTTCGCGAGCGCGGCCTGCAGATCGGCCTGACGAAGGGCGTCGTCATCGAGCATGACATCGCCACCAGCAGCGATTTCTCGCAGCACGCCTTCTATGCCGACTTCCTGGCGCGCTTCGGCATGCGTTATTCCGCGATGGTGCTGTTTCAGGCGCGCGGCACGACGCTCAGCATCAATCTGCAGCGCGGCATCCATGATGCCCCCTTCGACCGCAATGACGAGGCGGCGCTTCTCGGCATGCAATCGAGCCTGTCATCAGCAGCCGAACTGGTGCGCACGCTGGATGCGGCGAAGGTCGGCGGCATGGGCGAAGCCTTCGACATGACGGCTGCGGCCGCAATCTTCTTCGACCGCAAGGGCCGCATCACCCATCTCAACGCCCGGGCCGAAGGCCTGCTCGACGAGGAAATCCGTATCGCCGGGGGAGAGCTTTTCACCCTGAAGCAGAGCGAGGCGGCACAGCTGCAGCGCCAGGTGCTCTCGGCCGCCGACGGCGCGCTGTTCATCGAACTGCCTGCCATTCGCATCACCCGGACGGGAAAGCCGCCGCTCGTGGCCCGCGTTCAGAAGCTGCAGGGCTTTGCCGCCGATCTCTTCGCCCATTCGAGTGTCGTGGCGCTGATCACCGATCTCGGTGAACGCGACGGGCCGAGTATCGAGCTCTTGCGCAGCACCTTTTCGCTCACGCCCCAGGAGGCGACGGTTGCACGGCTGCTGCTCGACGGATCCTCGCCGCGCGAGATCGCCACCATCTGCGGCCTGCAATACGAAACGGCGCGCGGCTATGTGAAACGTGTGCTCTCGAAAACCGGAACGCAGCGCCAGGCACAGCTGATCGCGCTGCTCTCCGGCCTCAAGCCTTAACCGGCGACCTGCATCCCATAGAGCGCCCAGACTTCCCAGCCGCCTTCCCAGATCATGTCGAGCGCGACATAGACGATGATCGCCAGCCCGATCCAGCCGATCCAGCGGAAGCGGCTGAGCAGCTTCGCAACGAAATTCGAAGCAACGCCCATCAGCACGACGGAGAGAATGAGGCCGAAGATCAGCGCCGTCATGTTCGACTTCGCCGCACCTGCGACGGCCAGTACGTTGTCCAGCGACATGGAAAGATCGGCGAAGATGATCTGGCCGATCGCCTGGCGCAGCAGCTTCGGCTTGTGGGCATGATGCCCGGCCTCGTCACCACCCTCTTCTTCTTCGCCGGCTTCCCGCAGCTCCTTGAACATCGTCCAGCAGATCCAGAGGAGCAGCAGCCCGCCGATCAGGTTGATGCCCTTGATGACGAGCAGTTCCGCGGCAATGACGGCGAAGACTATGCGGATGACGGCGGCAGCCGCGATACCGGACACGATTGCCTTGCCGCGCAGTTCAGGCGCAAGACCGGCGGCGGCCATGCCGATGACGATCACATTATCCCCGGAGAGGATGATGTTGATCATGATGACTTCGAGATAGATGGAAATGACGGCGGGATCAAAGAGGGAGGACATCAAGGCACTTTCGTCGATGGGGCAAATCGATGAAAAATCCCCACGCCTTCAGCCCGCCTGCCGCGCACAAATATGCGGCAGATCGTCATCCTTAGGAATTGGGGGCTCTTCCTGGGCAAAGTTTGAAACAGATCGAAGCCCGGTTGAAAAGCCCCGCAACCCGGCGATGCCGGAACATTAGAAAATCGCCTGTTATTTCAATCGATTTTATTCTGGCGCGGGAACAAATCGCCGTCTGCCGCGTCATCTTCTGCGTCCAACACAGAGGAAACTTCCATGCTTAAGTGGGCTCTCATATTTTTCGTCATTTCGCTGATCGCCGGCTTCTTCGGCTTCTCCGGTATCTCGGCCGCCACCGCGACGATCGCGCGCGTCCTCTTCGGTATCGCGCTGGTGATCTTCCTGATCTTCCTCATCCTCGCGCTGATGGCGGGACAAGCCATTCTCTAGCGCCCACCGCGTCTCACGGGCGGGCCTAAAGCAGGCTCGCCCCGACATTGATCGCCAATGCCAGGATCGTCGTGTTGAAAAGAAACGACAGGATCGCATGCAGCAGGGCGATCTTGCGCATGGTCCGCGATGATACCGCCACATCGGCCGTCTGCGCCGCCACCCCGATGGTGAAAGAGAAATAGAGGAAGTCCCAATAGGTGGGCTCCTCTATCTTGTCGGGAAACATCAGCCCCTCGCCCTTGTCCGGCCCGCCATAGAAGCGGTGGGCATAGTGGATAGTGAAGAGCGTGTGCAGGAACACCCAGGAAATCAGAATCGTGACGACAGCCGCGATCGCCCGTGCGAAGGCGATGTCAGGGGGCGCATCCTTGACGGAATGCAGTTCCAGGCCGATGCCAGCAATGCTGGCAATAGCCGCGGCAATCGACAAAAACAGCACGAACGTATCGGAAAAATCCAGATCCTCCGAGCGCCGCCGGATATCCGAGACGGTTGCCCGCAGCATCTTGCGCCAGCTGATGCCGATGAAGACGATAGCCGTGACATTCCAGCCGACCAGGACGTTCTTGGCATTCACGTCACGCGATGTCAGCAGCAGGAAAACGGCGAACCCGGCGGCGAAGGCGATGATGAAACTGCCGTGTCTGATTGCGTAGGTCATAAAACCGGAGCGCTTGCTGCCTGCCATTCCGCTTCTCCTGCCTCGGCTGACGATATCATCATGAAAAAGGCCCGGACACCATCGGCGTCCGGGCCTTTTCAAACACTTATCCGGCAGGATCAGGCAGCGGCGAGCTGCAGTTCCTTCTGAACCATGCCGCGCAGCGTGCCGAGGTCCTTGGCGAAGGCGCGGATGCCTTCGGCGAGCTTTTCGGTCGCCATCGCATCTTCGTTCATCATCCAGCGGAAGGTCTTTTCGTCGACGCTGATCTTCGCAGCCGGCTTGACGGTCTCGGGCGAGAGCTTGCGCTCCAGCTTGCCCTGATCGTTGGACAGTTCGTCGAGCAGGTTCGGAGCGATCGTCAGGCGGTCGCAACCGGCCAGCGCTTCGATTTCGCGGGCGCTGCGGAACGAGGCGCCCATGACGATCGTCTTGATGTCGTTGGCCTTGTAGTAGTTGTAGATGTCGCGAACGGAGATGACGCCCGGATCTTCCTCAGGGGTGAACTCCTTGCCGGTCGACTTCTTGTACCAGTCGAGGATACGGCCGACGAAGGGCGAGATCAGGAATACCTTGGCGTCGGCGCAGGCAACGGCCTGGGCCTTCGAGAAGAGGAGCGTCAGGTTGCAGTCGATGCCTTCCTTCTGCAGCACTTCGGCGGCGCGGATGCCTTCCCAGGTGGAAGCGAGCTTGATCAGGATGCGGTCACGCTCGATGCCGCGCTCCTTGTAGGCGGCGATGATCGAACGGGCCTTGGCAAGCGATGCCTCGGTATCGAAGGAAAGGTCGGCATCGACTTCCGTCGAAACGCGGCCCGGAACGAGCTTCACGAGAGCCGCACCAACGGAGATCGCCAGGCGATCGGCAACGGCAGCCGAAACGGCTTCGGCATTACCGCCCTGCTTCTTGCCCCAAGCAACGCCTTCCTTGATCGCATCGGCAAACATCGGCGTGCCCAATGCCTTCAGAACAATGCTCGGGTTCGTGGTGCAATCGACCGGCTTCAGACGGGCAACGGCCTCGATGTCGCCGGTATCGGCAACCACCGTGGTTATCTCGCGGAGTTGGTCAAGCTTGGATGTCATGGTCAAAATCCTTTGTGACTGAGCTGCGGACCGGCGCGATCTTCGCCCGGAAAGAGGTGATCTACGGAATGCTGACGTTCGTGTTGCAGGCGAAAAGGCGCGGCTCCATCACGGCTATTGGGCTAACGTGAGGAACACCCGCAGTGTTCCCGGTGCGGAGGGAAAGAATGGCGCGATAATTCCGCGCAGGCAATGCCCGCGGCACCATGGCCGGTCCTGACTTCCCGCATGCCCGCACACTGTCCTCCTCGGACGGACAAGAACGACTTCTGTCATCGATAATATGGCAATCCAGTTCATCGAAAGTCAAGGACATTTGTGCATTTCAATTGACATAAGTGTCACACCCGTCATTATCGCCGGGGAACAAAGGAATGCCTGCACCCCTTTCGCTTGCTGAAGCAAACTAGGGTGAAATTTTCGCGAGAGAAGATGTGGTCAAGCTGAAGCGCGGCACGCATACCGCCTATTCCGAAGCCTCGTCGCTGCGTCTGCGGGCGGCATGGCTCTATTACAATCAGGGCCTAACCCAGAAGGATGTTGCCGAACAGCTCGGCATCAGCCGCACGACTGTGATCCGCCTCCTCGACGAGGCGATGAAGCGCAGCGAAGTGCAGATCTGGATCAACGATTCCATCGGCGACTGCGTCGAGCTCTCGGTCAAGCTGGAACGCGCCTATGGCCTCGACGAGGCAATCGTCGTTCCCTCGCCCGTCAACAACGACGTCAATGCTCTGGCAAAGAGCGTCGGCCTGGCGCTCGGCCAGTTTCTGTCCGAGGCAATCCCCGACGACTACACAATCGGCGTCGGCTGGGGCCGGACAATGACCGCGTCGCTTTCAAGCTTCCGCCCGCCCCGGCGCGACAATTGCAAGGTGGTGTCGCTGCTCGGTGGCATCGTCGCGGTGCATCAGACGAACCCGATCGATTACACGTGGCGCCTGGCAAACCAGCTCGGCGCCGAATGCTACATGTTCCTGGCGCCGCTGCTCGTCGATTCCACCGAGACGAAGCGGAACCTGATCGACAAATGCGGGCTGGAAACCATCTACCGCCTCGCCGAAAACCTCGATCTCGCCATCGTCTCCTGCGGCGATATCGGCCCGCACTCCACCTCCCTGTCGGAGGGCTGGATATCCAAGGCCGAACTGCAGGAGCTCATCGACGCCGGCTGCGTCTGCGATACGATGTTCAACTTCCTCGACAAGGACGGCAACACCATCGATCACTCGATCAACAGCCGCGTCATGTCGGTCGATCTCGATACGCTGAAGAAGGCCAAGCACATCGTGCTCTCTTCAGGCGGCGCCCACCGCGCCACCGCCATCCGCGCAACGATCAAGCGTATCGGCTGCAACACGCTGATCACCGATGAGAGTGCCGCCAAGGCGCTGCTGGAACTGGCTGAAGGCTAGCTCTGCGGATCTGGCCCCCTCATCCGCCCTTCGGGCACCTTCTCCCCGAGGGGAGAAGGCAAGACCGGAGCCCGCCGCGAGTCCCCTTCTCCCCAGCGGGGAGAAGGTGGCGGCAGCCGGATGAGGGGGCTGATCGCTCAAAGTTATAGAAGGCTGCTCGCGCAAAACTATCAGGCGTGCGCCGACTCCCACCCAAGCATCGCACGCTTGCGCGTCAGCCCCCAATGATAGCCCGTCAGCGCACCACTCTTGCCGAGCGCACGGTGGCAAGGCACGACGAAGGAAATCGGGTTGGCGCCAACAGCAGCCCCGACAGCCCGCATCGCCTTCGGATTGCCGATGTCATTGGCGATATCGCTATAGGTGACGGCCTTGCCGAACGGGATCTTCAGCAGGCTTTCCCAGACGCGCACCTGGAAGTCCGTGCCGATCAGCACCACCCGCAGCGGCTGCTCGGATGACCACTTGCCCGGCTGGAAGATGCGCTCGGCATAGGGCGCCGTCGCCTGATTGTCCTCGACATATTCGGCATTCGGCCAGCGGCAGGCCATATCGTCGAAACAGGCCGCCTCGTCTCCGAGATCGCTGAAGGCTAGGCCGGCGAGCCCTCGATCGGTGGCCATGACCAACGCAACGCCAAACGGCGAATGGTGGAAGCCGTAGCGAATCGTCAGCCCGCCGCCCCTCGCCTTCCATTCGCCGGGCGACATCGCCTCATGCGTCACGAAGAGATCGTGCAAGCGGCTCGGCCCGGACAGGCCGACCTCAAACGACGTCTCCAGCAGCGGCAGCTCTTCTTGCCGCAATAGACGCTTGGCATGATCGAGCGTCACCGCCTGCAGGAAGGCTTTCGGCGAAAGCCCCGCCCAGCGGGTGAAAGTCTTCTGCAGCTGGGTCGGCGACTGGTTGAGGCGTGCGGCGATATCGTCCAGCGAAGGCTGGTCGCGATAATTCTCGGTGATCAATTCGATGACCTGCCGCACGGTCTCGTAGTCGGGACCGTCAGGCGTGATGTCTCTGTTCAGATTTGCGATCATGTTCATCGTATTTCTCCTTGTAACAAGGAGATAATCAAGGGTGATCTCGCAAGCCACCCGTTTCTTGCGCCACTTTCATAACCGCTGTTTGACGGTGGCGAGCGCTCCCTTGAAGGCTTTGGCGAAGCTTTCGCGGTCATCGGGATTGAGGAAGGAGCCGATATCGGTGCGCCGTCCCTGCCCCGAGACATGCATCGACAGAATGCCGATCTCTTCATGCCGCCGCACGAGAAAGCGGGTCCAGAACGGATTGA
Organism: Rhizobium sp. 21-4511-3d; assembly: GCF_053522545.1. Lineage (NCBI taxonomy): Bacteria > Pseudomonadati > Pseudomonadota > Alphaproteobacteria > Hyphomicrobiales > Rhizobiaceae > Rhizobium > Rhizobium sp. 21-4511-3d. The sequence continues at coordinate 328,120 of NZ_JBNWCF010000005.1, forward strand.
AATGATGCTCGACCATCTTGCCCGACGGCGCGAACTTGCGGATCGCCACATCGGTGCGCGACACCGTCACTTCCTCGCGTGCCCGCCCCGACCGGTAGTTCAGCCAGAAGGCGCCGTAGAGCAGCGCGAAATCGAGCCCGAAGAAGAAACCGATCGGCCAGGCGCCGGTGACGATGAAGAACATGCCGTAGAGGAAGCAGATACCGCCGGATATCGCCAGCAGGATGCGGAAACCCTTGCGGCCGAGAGAGCGGTAAGGGAAAAGTTCGGCTGCGAAAACAGGCTGTTCGCGTGCGCTGTCGGCGTTGCTTTCCGTCATGGCTGGCGAGTATAGATTGTCCATGGCCGAACCGAAACTCAAATCCGCTTCCCGGACTTCCGCAAACTCAAAAGTGATCGTCCGCCGTAAGAAGACGGCGGTGCGCACCGCCTATTCCGAGGCCGAGCGCGAAGAAATCTTCCGCCGCTTTTCGATCCAGCGGCCGGAGCCGAAAGGCGAGCTGGAGCACAGCAACCCCTTCACGCTCGTCGTTGCCGTGGCGCTTTCCGCGCAGGCGACGGACGCCGGCGTCAACAAGGCGACCCGCGCCCTCTTCAAGGCGGCAGACACCCCCGAGAAGATGCTGGCGCTCGGTGAAGACCAGGTGCGCGACTACATCAAGACCATCGGCCTCTATCGCAACAAGGCGAAGAACGTCATGGCTCTCTCGCAGATGCTGGTGGATGAATTCGGCGGCGTCGTGCCGCAGACGCTCGAAGAGCTCATCCGCCTGCCGGGCGTCGGCCGCAAGACCGCCAATGTCGTGCTCTCCATGGCCTTCGGCCAGGCGACGATGGCCGTCGATACCCATATCTTCCGCATTGCCAACCGCATCAGGCTCGCCCCCGGCAAGACGCCGGATGAGGTCGAAGAGCGGATGATGAAGGTGGTGCCGAAACAATATCTCTACCACGCCCATCACTGGCTGATCCTGCATGGGCGCTATACGTGCAAGGCCAGACGCCCGGAATGCGAGCACTGTATCATCGCCGATATTTGTAAGTCGGCGGAGAAGACCTGGGAAATGCCGGCGCCGCTGGTCGAGCTACCGCCGCAGGTGATCGGCGAGGCCGTCGAGTAGGCTGGCAATCGCCCTCTCGTAGTCCTTCCGCACCCCGCCCTGCTCAATCTCGATCGCCGCGCGATCAAAGGCGGCTGACAACAGCGATGTCAGCGGTCCAAGCTGCGCCCCGGCGGCCGGCAGCATCGTTGCCAATCCCCGCCGCAGACTTTCCTCGGCATTCTCGCGATCGATCGCCGATGCTTCTGCGCCGAGAACCGCCGGTGCCTCCAGCAACAGAAGCCGCGTGCGCCCCTCCGCCGCCATGGCATCGAAATAGGCCGAAGCGCCCGAGAGCAGCGCATCGCGCGGCGACTGCGCATCCGCCGAACGGCTCTCGATCTCTTCGGCGACCCTCTCCGCCTCCTGTTCGATGACCGCACGGAACAGCGCCCGCTTGTCCTCGAAATGGTGATAAAGCGCCCCGCGCGTCACACCCGCCGCCGAAACGATGTCCGGCGTCGCGGTCTCGGCATAGCCCTTGTCGACGAAGAGTCGGCGCGCTGCCGCAATCAGCGCCTGCTGTGTCTGTTCGGTTCGTTCGCGATTGGTCCTGCTCATATCTTCTATTTACATACACACTGCATGTATGTTAAACGAAAAAACATACAAACTGTACGCAAATAAAAAAGGAGCAACGAAGTGAAATCGACGAGCTATTATCCGGTGATCATGACCGATGACGTGGCGGCCACGGCGGCCTTCTACATCACGCATTTCCGCTTTCAGGCGCTATTTGAAGCCGACTGGTACGTCCATCTCCAGTCCATGGAAAATGAGAACGTCACCCTTGCAGTCCTCGACGGCAGCCACGAGACCATTCCCGAGCAGGCGCGCGGCAAGGTCTCCGGCCTGCTTCTGAATTTCGAGGTCGAGGATGTCGATACGATCTACACCGCCTGCAAGACGGCCGGCCTGCCGATCATGCGCGATCTGCGCGACGAGGATTTCGGCCAGCGGCATTTCATCACCGCCGATCCGAACGGCGTGCTGATCGACATCATCAAGCCGATCCCGCCGAGCGCCGAGTTTGCCGCCATGTACGACGCCTCGGCGCTGCCCGCCTGACCTAGCCTCTGAAGGCCGGATCCTTCTGCGACACCAGCTTGTGCAGGTGCACCATCATGCCGGCGGCAAAGAGCGGCGTGAGGAGATTGAGGAACGGCACCGCAAGAAAGGCCGCGATGACAAGGCCGCCCAGGAAGACCGTCGATCCGTGCTTGGCCCGGAACGCGCGGGCCTCCTCGGGCGGCCGGAAGCGCATCGCCGCAAATTCGAAGAATTCCCGCCCCAGCAGATAGCCGTTGACCATAAAGAAGGCGATCAGGTTGACGCCGGGAATGAAGAGCAGGAACAGCGCGATCATATTGCCAAGGATCACCACGCCGAGGAACTTGATCGAGCTCGCGAGAGCCGGCCCGAAGGGCATGGCGCTGCCCGGCCGGTCATTTGGATAGTCCCGCTTTTCCACAACCTCGGCCACATCGTCGAGAAACAGTCCGGCGATCAGCGCCGTGACCGGCGACAGCAGCAGCGCGAGACCGAGCGCCAGCCCGAGACCGGCAAGGATGGCGAAGACGAAGCTCAGCCATCCGGCCCATTCCGGCATCTGCGGAAAGAAGCCCGCGACCCAGGGAAACAGCAGCGTGGCAAACAGGCTGCGCAGCACGAACCACAGCCCCACCAGCACCAACAGCGTAAGCCCGAGAACCTTCCAGAAAACCGAACGGGTCTCGGAGGCGAGAAGATTGCGGAAAGACAGACGAGCGGCGTCAAGGATCATGCTTTGGCGTCTCCATGTGTTGTCCCGGATGTAGGAATCCCCGCGCAGAACGGCAAGCGGAAATAAAATTACATGCAACAATGGAAAACTTGTCTGCAACTAGACACTAATATATACTGCAAACTATTCGATCTAAACTTGAGCCTGAGACGCAGCTTCCGGAAATAGTTGCAAACGGCAAGTCTCGCCTAAGCGCGTCGGAAGCCCTGGTGTCTCTGCCAGTGAGGGGATGCCCGCGTGGAAGACTTCGTCCAGAAGCTCAGGCATTACGTGAAATCCGGCACCCCAGCGGAGCGCCGGATCGCGAAATATTTCACCGAGCATCTGAACGATTTGCCCTTCGAAACGGCGGCATCCGTCGCCGACCGGCTGGACCTCAGCCCGATGACCGTCGGCCGTTTTCTGCGGGCGCTTGGCTATCAAGGCCTCGACAGCGTCAAGATCCACATCCGCGAAACCGCGGTCACCTCGCCGGTGCAATTGCAGACCTCACTCACCGAACTGCAAACCGACGCATCGAGCGGCAAGCCGCTGGCTCTGCTGGTCACCGAGCAGATTCAGGCCCTGCACCACATCTATCATCTCACCGCCCAGCCCCAATGGGCCGAAGCCGTGGCGATGATCTCCGGCGCGCGCGAAGTCTTCATCGCCACGCATGCCCGCATGGCCGGCTTCGCCTCGCATTTCGCCCAGCGGCTGACCCGCGCCCGCGATGGTGTGCGGGCCCTTGATGGCTCCGGCAGCCGTTTCGCCGAATTGTTTGCCCGCCAGACCGGCGAAGGCGCGCTCCTCGTCATCGTCGACAGCCGCCGCTTCGCCCGCGCCCGGCTGCTTGCCAGAACGGCACGGCGCTACGGCTACAAGGTCGTCCTGATCGCTGCCGAGAACAATGATTGGATGCCGGATCAATCCAACATCATGCTGACGCTGCCGCCCTCCCGCGTCCCCGATGACGACAACCTGCCGCCGCTGATGGCCTTGCTCGATTGCCTCTCGGAAACGGTGATCGCCGCCACCGGCGACGAAGCACAGCAGCGCGAACGCCGCATGGCCGAATTCGGCGCCATCCTGGGCGAGGGCCGCGGCGGAGGTTAATCCATCGCCTCCAGCTCGGCGCGGTGGCGATACATCGCCAGCAGCCGGCGGTATTCCCGATCGTACATCGCCCGCTTCCCGGCGTTCGGGCTGCGCTCGTCGCCGCCGGGATACATGGCGGTTCCTGCAGCGGCGAGATCGCGGTGCAGGCCGCAGGCGACGGATGCGGCGATTGCCGTGCCGAGCAGCACGGCCTCATTCATCTTCGGCACCACCACCTTGCATCCCGTGGCATCGGAATAGAGCTCCATGAGTACCGGGTTCTTCACATGGCCACCTGCCACATGCAGCGTATCCGGCACGTAGCCGTATTCCTTCATCTTCTCGAGGATGTGGCGAATGCCGAGCGCGATCCCGACGGCCGTGCGCCAATAGAGCGCGCAGAGCCCGTCGAAGGACGTGTCGAGCGTCAATCCGCTGACGACGCCGACGGCATGCGGATCGGCAAGCGGCGAGCGGTTGCCGTGGAAATCGGGCAGCACGAAGATGCGGGCGCCGAAGGCGTCATCCCCCTCCTCGGCGCGAAGCTGCGCAACGCGGGCTGCGATCTTCTGGTGAAGTGCCGCCGTCGGCTCGCCGCCTGCAGCATGCATGCGCACGATATGATCGAGAAGCGCACCTGTCGCCGACTGTCCGGCCTCGACGAGCCAGGACTGCGGAAACACCGCTTCGTAATACGGCCCCCACATGCCGTGGCTCGGCCGCCGTTCGCGCGAGAAGGAAACGATGCAGCTCGATGTACCGGCGATCAGCGCCAGCTGCCGCTCGAGCGCGCGTGGATCATCGGCAAAGCCGCCGAGCGTTCCGAGCGCTCCGGCATAAGCATCGATCATCCCCGCCGAGACGTGGCATGCCGTCGTCAAACCGAGGGCCGAGGCCGCTTCCTGCGTCAGCGTGCCGACGCTGGAGCCAACCGGAATTGTATCGTCGGGCAGATGCCCGCGCTCCTGCAGGTCCTCAAGGCCGATCTTCGCCAGGAAGTCCTTCCGCCAGCCCTGTTCCTCATGGGAGAGATAATTCCACTTGGCCGTCAGCGTGCAGCGCGAGCGGTTTAGCGATCCCGTCGCTTTCCAGGTCATGAAGTCGGCGAGGTCGAAGAAGTAGCCGGCATTCATCCAGGTGCCCGGCAGCTTCTTCTTCAGCCACATCAGCTTCGGCATTTCCATTTCGGGCGACATGAAATGCCCGGAATGCTCCAGCACCGCATGTTCCGTCGCCGTGCAGAAATCAGCCTCCTGCAGCGCCCGATGATCGAGCCAGACGATCGTGTCGAACCGCTTTTCGCCACCGGTCGAAACGGAAATCTGCCGCCCCTCGACATCGCGCACGACAAGCGAGCAGGTCCCGTCGAAGCCGATCGCGCCGATCGAGGCGGGCGCCACGCCGGATTGTTCCACGGCCTTGCGGACCGAGATGCAGACGGCGGACCAGATATTTTCGGAATCGTGCTCGGCGTGGTTTTCACGCGGTCTGTTCATGATGATGGGATGCTCGGCCTTGCCAAGCAACCGGCCGGTGGCATCGAAGACACCGGCGCGCGCACTGCCGGTGCCGACATCCACCGCAACCACGTGATCATGCATCAGGGGTGCATCCCATCCAGCTTTTGTTTCTGGATAAGGTGTATCAAATCCGGCATCACGTCAAACACCGCTTCGGGCGAAAGCCGGTCAAGTTCAGCACGATAGCCTTCGAAATTGGCGTGCGAGCCGCCGGTGAAGGCAAAGACGCGCATGCCCGCGGCCTTTGCCGCCTCGATGCCTGCGGGGCTGTCTTCGATGACGACGCAGTTCTCCGGCGCGACATGCATTTCCCGCGCTGCATGCAGAAAAAGGTCCGGTGCCGGCTTGCCGTTCTTGACCATGCTGGCGCTAAAGATGTTCGGCAGCTTGTCGATCAGCCCGGTGACGGAAAGCGAAAGTTTGATGCGCTCGACTTGGCTGGACGAGGCCACGCAGCAGGGAAGATGCAGCGCGTCGATCGTCTCGCCGATCCCCTCGATCGGCTTCAGCTCGTTGCGGAACCGGCTGTAGAGATCGACCCGCATCCGCTCAAGAAACTCTTCCCCGGCATGGACGTGATAGTCGTTTCTCATGGTTTCGATGACGGTTGCGAGGCTCTTGCCGAGAAAGCGGCCATAGACCTCTTCTTCCGTGATCGGAACACCGAGATCGTTCATCGCCTTGACGAGAACGTTGACGGATATCGGCTCGCTGTCGACGAGCACGCCGTCGCAATCGAAAATGACAAGCCGTGTCTCAGTCATGAAAGACCAACCATGTTCTCGGACGCGTTGCCGGCCCGCTTGCCGCAAGGCGGGGCGATGGCGGCGTCATCCGCCGCCATCGCAATTGCTTACACTGCAAGCTTGCCGTCGAGATAGAGCTGCAGCGTCTCGCGAGTGCCCTTTTCCCACAGCGTTTTCAGGGCATGTGCGAAGCGCTTGCGGAAGACTTCCGATTTCGCCACTTCGCCGAAGATGTCGTCGAAAGCGAGGAAGGCCATCGGATCGTCCTTGGCCTTCAGCGCCGCGGCATGCAGACGGTCGGCGCTGGCATCGTTGAAGACGATGTCTTTGCCGCTGTCGGTCTTGCCGGCGAAGTAGCGGCACCAGAGCGCTGAGACCAGCGACAGGCCGACGACATCACGGCCCTGGCTGAGATTGTCGAGCGTCGAGGGCAGGATGAACTTCGGCTGACGGTTCGAACCATCCTGCGCCAGGCGCGGAATGGTATCGGCGATCTTCGGGTTGAGCAGGCGCCGCTCGATCAGCTGGAAATAATCCTGCAGCGAAGTGTTCGGCACCGGCGGAACGATCGGGATGATCTCATCCTTTTCGAGCTTCGCCAGGAAGGCGCGGATCAGCGGATCTTCCATCGAGTCGTGCACGAAGTGAATGTCCATCAGAGCCGCCGGATAGGCGATCGCCGCATGGCCGCCGTTCAGGATGCGGATCTTCATATGTTCGTAAGGCGTGACATCGGGAACGAAGGTGACGCCGACCTTTTCGAGCGCCGGGCGGCCCGCCGTGAACTTGTCTTCCAGCACCCACTGCTTGAACTCTTCGCAGTAAACGGGCCAGTTGTCCTCGATGCCGAACTGATCCTTGAGGAGGTCGATTTCGCGCTGGCCGGTTGCCGGCGTAATGCGGTCGACCATGGCATTCGGAAAGGCGACATTGGCCTTGATCCAGTCGGCAAGCGCCGGATCGGAAAGCTTCGCGGTGCCGACGACGGCATTGGTGGTGACGACGCCGTTATGCGGAATGTTATCGCAGGACATGACCGTGAACGGCACGATGCCCTTGTCCTTGCGCGCCTTCAGACCGGCAACGATCAGGCCGAAGACGGTCTTCGGCTCCGCCGGGTTCTTGCCGTCGGCGGCAATCGCCGGATGCTCCGGATTGAACTTGCCGGAAGCGTCGATGAAATAGCCGCCTTCGGTGATCGTCATCGAGACGATGCGGATTGCGGGATCGGAGAGCTTGGCGATGATCGCCTTGGCGTCGCCGATCGGCAGAATGTCGGCCATCGGTCCGGTGACCCGGGCCGCGGTCTTGTTGTTGTCCTGCTCGACGACGGTCGTCAGGAAATCCTGGCCCGCGAGCTTCTCGCGCATGGCCGCGTCCGACGGCAGCATGCCCGCGCCGACGATCGCCCAGTCGTGATCCTGCCCCTGGTTGAACAGGTCGTCGAGATAGATCGCCTGGTGGGCGCGATGAAAATTGCCGACGCCGAAGTGCACGATGCCGGCCGTGAGCGACGCCCGGTCATAGGCCGGAATTGCAGCGGTCTTTGCCGCTTCGGTAAGCGTTGCCAGCGATAGTTTGCACGTCATGATCTCAGTCCTCTTGAGGTCTTCCGGAACGGCAGCCGCTCCGGGTATCGGTGAAGCGGACACCCTGCCCGCTTCACATGGCCACCCCGGCCCGGTCGTCGCCTCAGATGGCGAGGCCGCCCTCGTTGAATTTGTGGATGCGGGTCTTGTCCGGCGTCAGGTAGACGGTGTCGCCCGCCTTGGCCGCGAATTCGCCACCGCCACGCGCCGTCACCGGGCCGATGCCATCGACGTCGATATGCAGGAACGTATCGGAACCAAGATGCTCGGCGACCGTCACCCTGCCCTTCCACTCACCGCTCTCGTTCGACAGCATCACATGCTCCGGACGAATGCCGATCGTGTGCGCGCCGAGCTGTGCTGCCGTCTGGCCCTTGACGAAATTCATCTTCGGCGAGCCGATGAAGCCGGCGACGAAGAGATTGCGCGGGTTCTTGTAGAGCTCCAGCGGCGAGCCGACCTGCTCGATATTGCCCTTGTTCAGCACCACGATCTTGTCGGCCATGGTCATGGCTTCCACCTGGTCGTGGGTGACGTAGATCATCGTGGTCTTCAGCTGCTGGTGCAGCTCGCTGATCTCGATGCGCATGTTGACGCGCAGCGCGGCATCGAGGTTCGACAGCGGTTCGTCGAACAGGAAGGCCGACGGCTGGCGGACGATCGCGCGGCCGATGGCGACGCGCTGGCGCTGACCACCCGAAAGCTGGCGCGGCTTGCGCTCCAGATAGTCGGTGAGGTTCAGAACCCGGGCCGCATCGGCGACCTTCTTGTCGATTTCGGCCTTGTCCATGCCCGCCATCTTCAGCGGGAAGGCGATGTTGTTGCGCACGCTCATATGCGGATAGAGCGCGTAGGACTGGAAGACCATCGCCAGACCGCGTTCGGACGGGGCCCTTTCGGTCGCGTCCTTGCCGTCGATGACGATCTTGCCGCCCGAGACGTCCTCAAGCCCGGCGATCAGCCGGAGCAGCGTGGACTTGCCGCAGCCTGAGGGGCCGACGAAGACGACGAACTCGCCGTCCTTGATATCGAGATCGATCGAAGGGATGACCTTGGCTTCGCCGAAGACCTTCGAGACTTTCTGAAGGGTAATGCTGCCCATGTTTCTCTCCCTGTAGTCTTATTTCACCGCGCCGAAGGTCAGGCCGCGGACGAGTTGTTTCTGCGAGAACCAGCCGAGGATAAGGATCGGGGCGATCGCCATTGTCGATGCTGCCGAAAGCTTTGCGTAGAACAGGCCTTCGGGGCTGGAATAGGAAGCGATGAAGGCCGTCAGCGGCGCCGCCCTTGAGGCAGAGAGGTTGAGGGTCCAGAAGGCTTCGTTCCAGGCAAGGATGATGTTGAGCAGCAGCGTCGAGGCAATTCCGGGAACGGCCATCGGCGTCAGCACGTAGATGATTTCCTTGGCGAGCGAGGCGCCGTCCATGCGGGCGGCTTCGAGGATTTCGCCGGGGATTTCCTTGAAGTAGGTGTAGAGCATCCAGACGATGATCGGCAGGTTGATCAGCGTCAGCACGATCACCAGTCCGAAGCGGCTGTCGAGCAGGCCGCTGTTGCGGAACATCAGGTAGATCGGGATGAGCGCGCCGACCGGCGGCATCATCTTCGTCGACAGCATCCACATCAGGACATCCTTGGTCCGCTTGGTCGGCGAGAACGCCATGGCCCAGGCGGCCGGGATGGCGATGATCAGGCCAAGCAGCGTCGAGCCGAAGGAGATGATCACCGAGTTCATGAAGTGGCCGAGATAGTTCGACCGGCTCTGCACTTCCGAATAGTTCTCGGTCGTCCAGTGGAAGAACAGGAACTGCGGCGGCGAGGCGATTGCATCGGCTTCCGACTTGAAGCTTGTGAGGAAGGTCCAGAGGATCGGGAAGAAGATCAGGATCCCGAGCGTCCAGGCAATCGCGGTCATGATGACCTTGCGCTGTGTTGTGACTTTGCGAGCCATCTTACGCCTCCAGGTTCTTGCCGACGAGGCGGACAAGGAAGATCGCGACGATATTGGCGAGGATGACAGCGACGATACCGCCTGCCGAAGCACCGCCGATATCGAACTGCAGAAGCGCCTGCACATAGACCAGGTAGGTCAGGTTCGTGCTCTGCGTGCCGGGACCGCCATTGGTCGTGACCAGGATTTCGGCGAAGACGGACAGCAGGAAGATCGTCTGGATCAGGATGACCACGGTGATGGCACGGGCCATGTGCGGCAGCACGATATAGATGAATTTCGAAACGACGCCGGCGCCGTCCATTTCGGCGGCTTCCTGCTGCTCTTCGTCGAGCGACTGCAGGGCCGTCAGCATGATGAGCGTCGCGAAGGGCAGCCACTGCCAGGCAACGATCAGAATGATCGAGAACAGCGGCGCGTTCGCCAGCCAGTCATAGGGCTGCAATCCGAGCGCCTTGGCGAGATGCGCGAAGAGCCCGTTGACCGGGTTCATGAACATGTTCTTCCAGACGAGCGCTGCGACCGTCGGCATGACGAAGAACGGCGCAATCACCAGGATGCGCACGATGCCCTGCCCGTAGATGTCCTGGTTCAGCAGGATGGCGAAGGCAATGCCGCCGATGACTGTGATCAACAGCACCCCAAGCACCAGCAGCAACGTATTGCCAAGCGCCGAGAAGAAGGCCGGATCCGTGAGGAAGTACTTGTAGTTCAGGAAGCCGACGAAGGTTTCCATGCCCGGGCTGAGCAGATTGTAGTTCAGCAGCGAGAAGTAGATCGTCATCGCCAGCGGGATGAGCGACCAGAGCAGCAGGAGGATGACCGAAGGCGCCATCATCATGCGCGCCGCAGAGCGGGTGTGTAACGTTGCCATGGCAATTACCGATCTTGTCTTGGAGTGGCGAACGGCTGCAGGGCAGCAAAGAAAAAAAGGGGCCGCCGATGCAGTTCGGGCAATTCGGCGGCCCAGTTGAGTGGAATGTCAAGCATTCCAACCCGTTCTCAGGAGGTTATTACTTGATGTAACCAGCCTTGGTCATTTCGCGAGTGGTCAGCTGCTGTGCGCTCTGGAGAGCCTGGTCGACCGAGATCTGGCCGGCAAGCGCTGCGGAGAACTGCTGGCCAACGGCCGTACCGATGCCCTGGAATTCCGGGATCGCCACGAACTGGACGCCGACATAGGGGACCGGCTTTACGGTCGGCTTGGTCGGGTCAGCCGAGTTGATCGAGTCCAGCGTCATCTTCGCGAAAGGAGCTGCCTTCTGGTAATCGGCATTCGCATAGAGCGAAGAGCGCGTACCGGGAGGTGCATTCAGCCAGCCTTCCTTCTCGGCGACCAGCTCGGTGTAGTGCTTGCTGGTAGCCCAGGCGACGAACTTCTCAGCCGCTTCGACCTTCTGCGAGCCTGCCGGGATGGCGAGGTTCCAGGCCCAGAGCCAGTTGCCGCGCTTGCCGAGGCCCTTATCCGGAGCCAGAGCGAAGCCGACCTTGTCAGCGACCTGCGATTCCTTCGGGTTGCTGACGAAAGATGCAGCAACGGTCGCGTCGATCCACATGCCGCACTTGCCGGTCTGGAAGAGCGCCAGGTTTTCGTTGAAGCCGTTCGAAGAGGCACCCGGAGGGCCGGCTTCCTTCATCAGGTTGACGTAGAAGTTCAGCGTGTCCTTCCACTCGGGCTGATCGAACTGCGGTGCCCACTTTTCGTCAAACCAGCGAGCGCCGAAGGAGTTCGACATAGCCGTCAGGAAGGCCATGTTTTCGCCCCAGCCAGCCTTGCCGCGAAGGCAGATGCCGTAGATTTCCTTGTCCTTGTTGGTGATCTTCTTCGCAGCGTCTGCGATGAAGTCCCAGGTCGGAGCGTCGGGCATCTTCAGGCCGGCAGCGTCGAACAGATCCTTGCGGTACATGACCATGGAGCTTTCGCCGTAGAACGGAGCTGCATAGAGCTTGCCGTCTGCGGTCAGGCCGCTGCGGATAGCCGGCAGCAGGTCGTCGGCATCGTAGTCGGCGCCGAGATTGTCGAGCGGCATCAGCCAGCCCTGCTTTGCCCAGATCGGAACTTCGTAAGTGCCGATGGTCAGAACGTCATACTGACCGCCCTTGGTCGCGATGTCGGTGGTGACCTTCTGGCGCAGCACGTTCTCTTCGAGCGTGACCCATTCCAGATCGATGTCGGGGTTGGATTTTTTGAAGTCGTCCGTCAGCTTCTGCATCCGGATCATGTCGCCGTTGTTCACGGTCGCGATCGTGAGCGTTTCAGCCGAAGCCATGCCCGCAAACGCAAGTGCCGAGCAGGCGCCCAGCAGGAGAGTTCTCAATGTCATATCTTCCTCCCAGAAGATGAGTGTGAGCATTCGCTTTGCTCATGGGCAATTACTCACAAAACATTACAAAATGTCAATCCGCATTCGTTGCTGCATCAGCGAACGGCACACTTAACTATATGATTTAAAACAAAATAATTTTTGCTCAGCCCGTGAGCAAAAACTCGGCAGTTGCCTCATCGGTGATCAAAGCATTGATCTGCCTGCCAACGATCGCCGCCCGTATCGCCTTGAATTTACGCTTTCCCTTGGCGATTCCAATCACCGTCGAAGACTCGCGCGGCGGGATCGGCGCAGACGCCACCCGCTCGTTGATCGGATTATCAAGAAGCTTGCCGTCACCGTCGAAAATCCAGCCGCAGATCTCGCCGACGGCACCGTTGCGCATCAGCTCCATCATCTCGTCCTTCTCGAGGAAACCGTCGACGCAGAGCGGGCCGTCGATGCCGAGCTCGCCGATACCGACGAAGGTGACATCCGACTGCGAGCTGATCTCCAGCGTCGAGCGCACCAGCTGCTGGCTGTGCAGCATCTCTCGCTCTTCCGAAGAGGTGACGAGAACCGGCAGCGGCATCGGGAAATGCCGCGCCTTGACGGCATCGGCCATGCTGAAGATGACGTTGTAATAGGCGGCCGACCCGTCGGGCGTGATGTTGCCGGTCAGCGAGACGATGCGGTGATCGGGACATTCGAGCAGCGGCAGCTGATCGACCGCGGCCTTCAGCGTACGTCCGGTACCGACGGCAAGCACGATCGGTTCCGGCCGTTTCAGCCAGCGCTCGATCTCCGCCGCCGCCGCCTCGGCAATGCCGATCGTCGTCGAGGAGGAGCCCGGATCGCTGGGCACGACCTCGACATAACGCAGGTCGAATTTCTTGCGCAGCTGGTTGCCGAGTTCGAGGCAGGCGGCGATCGGATGGTCGAGCCGCACCTTGATCAGCTTTTCGGCAACGGCGAGCGAAACCAGCCGCTGCGCCGACTGGCGCGAAATCCCCATGGTGGAGGCGATCTCGTCCTGCGTGCGGCCGGCAACGTAATAGAGCCAACCCGCCCGCGCCGCGTCGTCCAGCCGTCCAGGAGTATCGGTTCTCTTTGCCATCTAGCTTCTACCGCGCAAAATAAGCCGGTGCTTTACCGGGTGAAATGACCATGAATCTCTAATGCGCCAGATCAAAACAAAAATGGGCAAATGTCGAGTGCGTTGAAGAAATGCGTGACAGATTTCGTTGTCTGGGCCGTCACGCAAACCAGTTCGCGATGACGAAAGCCGCCGCTTTGACGATCCCGTAGACCATGCCGCCGACAATCGTCGCCGACAGCGCCGTGGCAATTACGCCGAGGATCACAAACAGCCCGTCACGCCCGAGAATGCCGAAGGAGAACAGGCCGATCGCCAGCGCCGGCAGCATGTTCCCGAGCGGGATCGGCAGCGTCAGAATGATCGCCATGACAAGACAGAGGAAGCCCGCGACATATTCCGCCGGAGGCTCGACCAGCACGGAAAGCCGCGGCTTCAGCATCCGCTCTGCAAAGGCCAGCCAACGATGGATCCGCGAAATGATCGCCTCGAAATCCTCCCGCCGCATCGAACGGTCGGCAATCACCTTCGGCAGCCAGGGCTTTAGGCCGAACGTCAGCTGCGCGGCAAGAAAAAGCAGCGGTGCGCCGAGGATCGCCGAGGTTCCCGGCGGTGTCGGCACGAGATTGGGCAATGCGAAGACCAGCATCAGAGCGCCGATTGCCCGGTCACCCATGGTCTCGAAAATATCCCGGATGGAGATGCGTTCGCGCGAACGGTCGTTCGCCATCTGCCTCAAAATTGCCGACAGGCGGCGCGCCCGCGGACGTGGATTACGCGGCAGGCGCCCCCGCGCCATGTCCATGCTATCGATCGTCATAAAAACCCCAGCTTCTCGATTTCGGCTTACTGATACCATCCAAATATGAAGCTTCTCTGCTGAATGTGCCGCCATCATGACGGCAGGGGTTCGCGATCACGGCCATTGCAAGGCCATTTTTCGCCGTCACGCGCCGCTTGACCCGTGCCGCGACCGGGCGTTACTCATTCGCCAAGGAGAAATTTGCGTGCGGATTTTGCTGGTTGAAGACGACGGAATGATCGGCGAAGCGGTGCGCGACCATGTCGCCGCCGCCGGTCACGCGATCGACTGGATGCGCACCATCACCGACGCGCATGTGGCGGCGAAATCTGTCGACTACGGCCTGATCCTGCTCGACCTGCAGCTGCCTGACGGCACCGGCATCGCCTTCCTCAAGGAGATCCGCGGCCGCGGCTCATCGGTTCCCGTCATCATCCTGACCGCCCGGGACCAGATTTCCGACCGCATCGAAGGGCTGAACGCCGGCGCCGACGACTACCTCGTCAAACCCTTCAATCTCGGCGAGCTCGAGGCCCGCATCATGGCCGTCGCGCGCCGCTACGGCGCCAACCCGCACCCGATCATCAAGATCGCCGACATCGAGATCGACCGCCCGCAGCACAAGCTTGCGGTCGCCGGCGAGCCGATCGTGCTGACGAGCCGTGAATGGGCCGTTCTCGATCTTCTGATCGCAAGGCCGGGCGCCATCGTTCCCAAGGACCGGATCGAGGAGGCGCTCTATGCCTTCGGCTCGGAGATCGAGAGCAATACGGTCGAGGTCTATGTCAGCCGCCTGCGCAAGAAGATCGGCAAGGACCGCATCCGTACCGCCCGCGGCATCGGTTACACACTGGGCGAAGCATGAGACGTGAACCGAGCATCACCCGGCCGCTGATCCTGGCGCTGACGAGCATCCTCGTGCTCTTCTGGCTGATCGCCATCGGCCTCAGCATCCGCGTCATGCAGCACGAGTTCTCGGAGATTTTCGATAGCGCGCAGGAAGAAACGACGCAGCGCCTGCTGGCGCTGATCGTCGACGATCTCGGCGAGCGGACCGTCAGCGACCCGCGCAGTATCGCCATGCTGAACACGGCCGCCAGCCGCGAATACCTGACCTATCAGCTGCGCGACAAGACCGGAAAGGTCGTGCTGCGCTCCAACGACGCGCCGTCCGAGCCCTTCAGCGCGCCGCTTACCCAAGGCTTCCACGACACGCAATCGCACCGCATCTACACCGAGGCGACGGCGGATGGCACGCTGTTCATGCAGGTCGCCGACCGCTTCGGCAATCGCCGCGAAGCCGTGCGCGAAAGTGCCGCGACGCTTCTCTGGCCGCTGATCGTCCTGATCCCCGCCAGCATCTTCGCCGTATGGTTCGTGGTCGGCCGCGCGCTGAAACCGATCGAGACCCTGCGGCAGGACATTGCCACAAAGGACGGCGGCAACATGGCGCCGATCGAGAGCGGCCGCCTACCGCGCGAGATCAAGCCGATCGCCCGTTCCGTCAACCTGCTGCTTGCCCGGCTGCGCGCAGCCCTCGAAGCCGAGCGCGAATTCACCGCCAACAGCGCCCACGAGCTGCGCACGCCGATCGCCGGTGCGCTGGCGCAGACACAGCGCCTTGCGCAGGAGCTGCCTGCAGGCCCGGTCCGCCAGCGGGCGCAGCAGGTGGAAGCATCGCTTGCCAATCTCGGCCGTCTTGCCGAAAAGCTGCTTCAGCTCTCCCGCGCTGAGGCCGGAATCGGCAGAAGCGATACGCCATCCGATCTCAAGGCGATCCTCGACATGCTGATGGTCGACTACGCCCGCGACAGCCGCACCGAAGGCCGCGTCGCCTATCAGGCAGAACCCGGTGCTGCCATGGTGCGCAATGCCGATATCGACGCCTTCGGCATCGTCATCCGCAATCTCGTCGAGAACGCGCTCTCTCATGGCGATCCCGAACAGCCGGTGGAGGTCTCGATCGATGGCAATGGCACGATCCGGGTCGTCAACGACAGCTCCGTCATCGCCGCAGCCGATCTTGCAAATCTGAAGCGCCGCTTCCGCCGCGGCGCGACCAACGCGCCGGGCTCCGGCCTCGGCCTGGCGATCGCCGACCGCATCACCACGCAGATGGGCGGCACGCTGGAGCTGATCTCGCCCGCGAGCGGCAGCCGATCCGGTTTCGAAGCGCGGATCACGCTCCCCGCATAGGACTTGCAAATCACATCAAACGGTGCGAGCAGACGCCAGCAATCGCGAGGCGGCAAGACATGATTATTTCCTTCGATATCGGCGGCTCGGCTATCAAGGGCGGCATCGCCCGCTCGGAAGCGGACATCACTCCCATGGGCCGCAAGCCGACCCCGAAGGATAATTTTGCCGCCTTCGTCGAAACCATCCGCAGCTTCATTACCGAGAGCGGCGAAAAGCCCACGCGCGTCGCGCTGTCGATCGCCGGCGTCGTCGATCCCGATACGCAGCGGCTGACGTGCGCCAACATCCCCTGCATTCATGGCCGCGACCTTGCCGCCGATCTCCAGGCCGAACTCGGCCTGCCGGTGCTGATCGCCAATGATGCGGATTGCTTCGCCATGGCCGAAGCCGAGCTCGGCGCCGGTCGCGGTCACCGCATCGTTCTCGGCGCCATCCTCGGCACCGGCGTCGGCGGCGGTCTGGTTTCCGATGGCCGCCTGATCAACGCCTCGGGCGGCTTTGCCGGCGAATGGGGCCATGGCCCGATCATCGCGTCGGAAGCCGGAAACCCGCCTGCGAAGATCCCCGCCTATCCCTGCGGCTGCGGCCAGAAGGGCTGCGTCGACACGGTCGGCGGCGCTCGCGGCCTCGAGCGTCTGCACAAGACGCTGCACGATCTCGATTTCTCCAGCGAGGAGATCATCACGCAATGGCAGCAGGGCGATGAGAAAGCGACGCACACGATCGACGTCTATACCGACCTCGTCGCCTCGCCGCTGGCGCTGACGGTCAACATCACCGGCGCGACCATCGTGCCGGTCGGCGGCGGCCTGTCGAATGTCGAGCAGCTGCTTGCCGAACTCGATAAAGCGGTCCGCCAGCGGATCCTGCGCAAGTTCAACCGTCCGCTGGTGGTTCGCAGCGAATGCCGCGTCGAGCCCGGCCTCATCGGTGCGGCCATCCTCGGCCTGAAGGCCGAGGCCGCCTAACGCCAAAAGCGAAAACGGCGCGGCCGAAGCCGCGCCATCTTCACTCAGCAGCCATCGCCGGCGGATGATGCTCATCCGCGTCTTCCTGGTCGGCGCTGGCCTGCCCGCTCGTCGCGTCCTTCGGCTCCCGGCCGAAGAACAGTGCGTAGCCTGCGGGCAGAACAAAGATCGTCAGCAGGGTGGCAACCAGAATGCCGCCCATCATCGCATAGGCAAGCGGACCCCAGAACACGCCCCGCGAGATCGGGATCAGCGCCAACACGGCCGTCAGCGCCGTCAGCATGATCGGCCGGAAACGGCGGACTGCAGCGCCGACGATCGCTTCCTGGCGATGCATCCCCGCCTTGATATCCTGGTCGATCTGGTCGACGAGGATGATCGAGTTGCGGATGATGATGCCGAGCAGCGCGATGACGCCGAGGATCGCCACGAAGCCGAACGGGGCACCGCTGATCAGCAGCGCGCTTGCCGCGCCGATGATACCGAGCGGACCGGTCGCAAAGACCAGCATCGCCTTGCCGAAGTGCTGCAGCTGCGCCATCAGCAGGATCATGATCACCACCAGCATGATCGGCGCCTTGGCGGCAATCGAATCCTGGCTCTCGGCGGCATCTTCCGCCCCGCCCTGGATCTGGACCTGATAGCCGGCCGGAAGGCTGTCACGCAGACCCTTCATGTCTGCATACATCTTCATCGCCACGTCGTTCGGCTGAACGCCGTCAGGCAACGTGGCGCGGACGGTGATCGTCGGCAGACGGTCACGCCGCCACTCGACGCCCTGCTCCATCACAGGCACGACCTTGGCGATCTGCGAGACCGGCACGAAACCACCGAAATCCGTAGGCACATAGACCGAGTTGACGGCAGACAGCAGCGAGCGGCTGGTTTCCGGCTCACGGGCAACGATCGAAACCGTCTCCTCGCCATCGCGGAAGTCGTCGAGCGGTGCACCCGACATTGCCGTCTGCAGCATCTGGCGGACGCGCTGCGAGGTCACACCGAGCGAGCGGGCACGATCCTGGTCGATGACCAGCTTCATGGCCGGCACCGGCTCGAGCCAGTCGTCGTGGATGGCGCCAAGCTCAGGGTTCTCGGCAAACTTCGCCTTCACCTGATCGGCGATGCGCCGCACTTCCTGGCGATCCGGACCCATGACGCGCATCTGCACGGGCCAGCCGGTCGGCGGTCCCAGGAACAGGCGATCTACCTTCCCACGGATATCCGGGAAGTCTTCGGCCAGGATGGTGCGCAGCTTGGTGATAAGCCGCTCACGGGCCGGCTCGTCATTCGCCATGATCAGCAGCTGGGCAAAGTTCGGATTGGCAAGCTGCTGGTCGAGCGGCAGGAAGAAGCGCGGCGCACCCTCGCCGATATAGGTGGCGATAAACTTCTTGTCCTTGTCGTCCATCATCTTGGCTTCGAGGGCTTTTGCCTTGGTCTCGACATCCTTGATGCTGGTACCCTCTGGCAGCCAGAGATCGACCAGGATTTCCGGCCGCGAGGACTGCGGGAAGAAGTTCTGCGGAATGAACTGGAAGCTCCAGAGGCTGGTGACGAAGGCACCGACAGTGATCAAGAGCACGATCGCGCGATGGCGCACCGCCCAGCCGACGCTGCCCCGCAGGCCGCGATAGAAGCGGGTATCGAAAACATCGTGATGCTCACCCGCATGGTGGCGCTGCTTCAAGATCATGTAGCCGAGCCACGGCGTGAAATAGACCGCGACGAACCACGAAACGATGAGAGCGATGCCGACGACATAGAACAGCGAGCGCACATACTCACCGGCCGTCGAGGCCGCGAAGCCGACGGGGATGAACCCCGCCGTGGTGATCAGCGTGCCGGTCAGCATCGGGAAGGCGGTCGACGAATAGGCAAAGCTTGCCGCCTCGATCTTGACGAGCCCTTCTTCGAGCTTTCGCTCCATCATCTCGACGACGATCATCGCGTCATCGACCAGAAGGCCGAGCGCAATGATCAGCGCGCCGAGCGAGATACGCTGCAGATCGATGCCGAGTTCGTACATGATCGCGAATGTCGCGGCGAGCACCAGCGGGATTGCGATCGCAATCACCAGACCCGACCGCCAGCCGATCGACAGGAACGACACGATGAGAACGATGACCAGTGCCTCGCCGAGCGCATGCATGAACTCGCTGATCGCATCGGTCACGACATCGGGCTGGTTGGAAATCTGATCGACAGCCACGCCGTAAGGCAGCGACTTCTCGAAGCGCTCATAGGTCGCTTCGACATCCTTGCCGACATCGGTGACCTTGAAGCCCTTGGCCATGACGACGCCGACCTGGACGCTTTCGTGGCCGTTGAAGCGGTACTTGCGCTGATAGGGATCTTCGAGACCGGAATAGACGGTGGCGATATCGCCAAGGCGGGTCACCTGATTACCGGAGCGCAGCCGCAGCTCGCGGATATCGTCCAGCTTGCGCACATCGCCCTCGACGGAAATCCGCACAGACCGCAGACCGGTATCGACGGAGCCGGCGGGATCGACGCTGTTCTGACCCTTGATAGCGTTCTGCAGGTCGACGACCGTCAGGCCGCGCTCGGCCAGCGCCTTGGAGGACACGTCGATATAAATCTTCTCCGGCTGGTCGCCGATGATAACCGCCTTCTCGACGCCCGGCGTCGTCAGCAGCATGTCACGCGCCTGGATCGCGAATTTCTTGAGCTCCGGATAGGAATAGCCATCGCCGCTGATCGAATGCAGCGTGATGAATGTATCGCCGAACTCATCGTTGAAATACGGCCCGAGCAGACCCTGCGGCAGCTCGCTGGAGATATCGCCGACTTTCTTGCGCACCTGGTAGAAGGCGTCGGCAACGTCAGCCGCGTTGGTATCGCCCTTCACCTGCACGGTGATGATCGAGCTGCCGGCGCGGGTATAGGACTTCACCCAGTCGAGGTGTGGCGTTTCCTGCAGCTTGCGCTCGATCTTGTTGGTGACCTGGTCTTCCATTTCCTGAATGGAGGCGCCCGGCCAGACGGCCTGCACGACCATGACGCGGAAGGTGAAATCCGGGTCTTCCTTCTGGCCCATGCGCATCAGCCCGAGCACACCGGTGATCAGGATGAGGCCGAAGAGGAAGCGGGCGATGCTCGGATGGCCGATTGCCCAGCGCGACAGGTTGAACGGGCGCTTCTCGGTGGTGTTGTTGTCCATGACCTTGATCCCTCTCCCGGCGCTTTACTCGACGGAGCTCGTCACATCGGCCGAGGCGGCCTGCAATTCCGGCAGCTTGACCTTGAGGTTTTCGCTCATGAACTGCGTGCCGGCCGCAACGACGATGTCGCCAGTCGAAAGGCCTTCCGTGACGTTGACGCCGTCACCGGTGAAATCGGCAACCTTGATCTCGCGGGCATGAACCGTCGCCGCCTGGCGGTCGACGACCCAGACGATCTTCTTGCCTTCCTTCTCGGCCAGCGCACTGAGCGGCACGGCGACGTAGGGATTGGCATTGGTGACGTTGGCTTCGACAGTCGCCGTCATGCCCAGGAGCACACGGGGATCGTTCGGCAGGCTGACGCGGACCGAGAAGGTGCGTGACTGCGGATCGGCAGCGCCCGAGACTTCGCGAACCTTGCCCTGGAGAACCAGCTTGTCATCGGACCAGAAGCTCGCCTTGACCTTCTTGCCCGGCTTGAACTCGGCGATGTCGTTTTCCGGCACCGCGATCTGCACTTCCTTTTCGCCATCGACCGCGACGGTGACAACAGGCGTACCGGCCGAGACCACTTGACCGGTATCGGCGTTGATCGTGGTGACGATGCCGTTCTGGTCGGCCTTCAGCTGCGAATAGCTAACCTGGTTCTTGGCCTGATCGAGAGAGGAGAGCGCCGCATCGCGCGTCGATACCGACTGGTCGTAGCTCAGCGAAGCCTGTTCCAGCTGGGATTTGGAGGCGACGCTCTTGTCGAACAGCTGCTCGGCACGCTTGTTGGCGAGATCGGCCGTCTGCACGCCCTTTTCGGCGGCGGCCAGATTGGCCTCGGCGCTCTTCACGGCAAGTTCGTAATCGGTGGAATCGATAGTGGCGAGGATATCGCCGGGCTTCACCCTGTCGCCGATATTGACGCGGCGCTCGGTGATCTTGCCGGCAACGCGGAAGCCGAGGTTCATCTCGGTGCGCGCCTTGACGGCGCCGGAATAATCGAGGACCCGCGTGTCACCGGCCTTGGCGATCTCAACGACCTTGACCGGACGGATGATCTCCGGAGCCTCGGCTTTCTTCTCGTCACTGCAGGCGGCAAGCCCGAAGCCGAGCGCGCCAACGAGCGCAATGCTGAGGATGGACGGCACGCGGCGGCTTTCTTGCGAAATCATGTTCGCACTCCCAATCTTTTTTGATGTTCTCAGACGGCCGAGCCGCCTGTTATTTCAGTGCTTTCAGAGAGAATTCGACGAGTTCGTCGATCGTCGCCCGATTGGTCTTTGCAAGACACTGGGCCACGATCTGCGGGTGACACAGGGTCACCGTCGCCGCACCGAAACAACGCGAAGCCGCATCCGCGTCTTGTTCGGCAAACTCACCGGCGGCAATCCCCTCGCGGATCACGTCGGCAGTCAATGCTTGAATGCTGTCGATATGCTTGTCGATGACATGCCAGTCGCGCTCGATCGCGACGACGACCATCTCGTGAACCTTTTCCCGGTCGAGCATGGTGTCCACGGTCATCTGATACTGCCCATGCACGAAGAGCCGTAGCCGCTCGGAAGCGCTGATCGGCATGTGGCAGACGTCGTATGCCTGCTTGTAACTCGCAACCAACATGCGTCCGCAAACCGCCTGGTGGATTTCCACCTTGGAGGCAAAGAAGCGATAGATATTGGCTGGCGACATGCCGAGATCGCGCGCCACATCGGCAACCGTCGTCTTGGCGTATCCGTAGTGCCGGAACAGCTTTTCAGCCGAGTCGAGAATGCGTGTGACATTCTCCTGGCGGGTGCTGTCCAATATGTTCTCGGCGGTTTCGATCATATTTTCGGCGGCCTCACTTACGACTGACGATTTTTGAATTTCGTCAGTCGTAAGATATCACCCGTCAGATGTCAATAGAATTGGCGAATACAAAAATGCCGCGGCCAAAGGCGCGCGGCATTCAACAGGCGGTTTTGAAGCAGTTAGGAGAGCGTGACGTCGAGCGTGATCGGAACCGCCGACAGCGCCTTGGAGACCGGGCAACCGGCCTTTGCCTTGTTGGCAAGCTCGGTGAATTTCGCTTGGTCGGCACCGGGTACCTTGCCGGTGAGAGCCAGATGGATCGCGGTGATCGCAAAGCCGCCCTCGACGCTTTCAAGCGTCACCTTTGCCGTGGTTTCCATGCTTTCCGCCGTCAGCCCGGCTTCGCCGAGGATCAGCGACAGCGCCATGGTGAAGCATCCCGCATGGGCCGCGCCGATCAGTTCTTCCGGGTTGGTGCCGGGAACGCCTTCGAAGCGGGTGGCGAAGCCATAGGGCTGCTCCTTGAGCGCGCCGCTCTGCGTCGAAATCTTGCCCTTGCCGTCCTTGAGCCCGCCGGACCATTGGGCTGAAGCTGTACGATTGATCTGCATGCCGTCCTCCGTTGCGATTGAAGCTTAAGGCGGTCAACGCCGCCACCCTGGGAAGGCGAAACCTTCCTGCCCGGCAATATAAGGCTCTATCGCGTGTTGAACACAGCTATACGAAAATCATTCAGGCGGGATGCTGCTGGACGCTGAGGCCGCCGTCGACGGTCAGGCAGGTGGCGTTCATGAACGGGCACTCGTCGGAGATCATGAACACAGCCGCCATGGCGATCTCCTGCGGTGTTGCGATCCGCCCGCCGGGATGCAGCTTCATCGTCTCGGCCCTCGCCGCCTCCGGATCGGCAAAGCCGTTCCAGTAGTCGATGACCTTTTGCGTCGCGACATAGCCCGGTGCCAGCGCATTCACGCGAACATTCTTCGGCGCATATTCGAGACCAAGGGACTTGGTCATCCCGAGAAGCGCATGCTTGGCGAGCGGATAGGGAAAGGTATGTGGAATGATCGTGAAGGCATGGGTCGAGGCGATATTCAGGATGACGCCGCCCCCCTTCCCGATCAGCCCCGGCAGAACGGCCTTCGAGCAGTTCCAGGCGCCCTTCAGATTGATATCGAAGCAGCGGTTCCATTCTTCGTCGCTGGTTTCCAGCGGTTCGGCAAAGACGTTGACACCGGCATTGTTAACCAGCGCATTGATCCGCCCGATCTCGCGTTCGGCTTGGGCAACTGCGTCGCCGATCACCTTCGCATCGGTGATATCAGCCGCCATATGGCCGACTGCAGCGCCCTGTGCCCGAAGCCTTTCAGCCTCAGCCGCAAGGAGGGCGCCATCCATATCGATGAGGAAGACGGCCGCCGCTTCGCGAACGAAAGCCTCGGCGATCGCCAGCCCGATGCCCTGCGCCGCGCCAGTGATGAACACGCGCTTGCCTGCCAGACGTCCTACCAAAGCTCTCTCCTCAAATTCCCGCAGCCGAAAGGCTGATCGTCATTCGCCCCGCAAGGCTCTCACCCGGCGCCAGCAAAACCAGCCCGCCAAAATCCCGCATATGATGGCCGTTCGGCAAGTGGCTCATCGGCTCGAAGCAGAAGAAGTCCGCATTCCCGGGCGTATAGATCATGTAGTTTCCGAAGATCCCATCCATCTCGATGTCGGCGCCGAGATCAAGCTCCGGCCACCGGATCGACGCAGCGCCATTCCAACCCTCGAAGGCATTGTTGATCCATCGATCGGGCACCGGTCGCGGGGTCGAGAAATCGAGCTCTGCGGGAATGGCAACCGGCTCATCCGGCAGATAGCCCTGCCGCTCCGTCCAGAGCAGTGATGCCGGAGCGAGCAGCGTCGCGTTCGGCGTCAGCGGAAAGAACGGATGAAAGCCGAGCCCGAAGGGCATCGACGCGTCACCGCGATTGGTTACGGACAGGACATTCTCAAGACGGCGGTCATAAACCGAAAAGCCCTGCGATGCCGAGTAGCGATAGGGCGAGACACGCCCCGCTTCATGCTCATAGCTCAGCGTCAGCGATCGCTCGTCCTGCGCTTGGATATTCCAGAGCCCAAGCCACCCATCACCATGCAGGTAAAGCGGATCATCCGTATTCGGCTGGAACGAATAGTCGCGCCCATGAACGGTCATCACGTTGTATTCGACGCGATTGCCGAAGGGCAGCAGCGGAAAGCTCGCCATGCCGCCATCAGGTCCGCCCCGCGGCTGCAGGAAGGGACGGCCGCGGAATGCTGCGCTGCGTATCGCGCCGCCCTGCCGGGACACGGAGATTTCGAGACCGCCGTCGGCGATCCTGATCTCGTCCATGCCCGCGACCCCGCTCACCCGCGCCGGCCCGCTGCGGACGACCGGAGATTGTCGAGCAGCACCGCGATCAGCAGGATCAGGCCGCGCACGACATACTGGTAGAAGGCCTGGATATTCAGCAGGTTCATGACGTTCTCGGCAATGCCCATGATCAGAACGCCGACGATGACGCCGGTCATCGCCGCGCGCCCGCCGGCCAGCGACACACCGCCGAGAACGCAGGCCGAAATGACCGAGAGTTCGAGGCCGGTCGCCGCATTCGGCTGGCCCGACGTGATGCGCGAGGCAAGCAGGATACCGGCGATGGCGCAGACAAGCCCCTGCAGCGCGAAGATCCAGATGCGCATATTGACGACATTGACGCCGGCAAGCCGGGAGGCCTCCGGATTGCCGCCGATCGCCAGCGTGTTCTTGCCGAAGACCGTGCGGTTCAGCACGAAGCCGAAGACGATGAACAGCGCGATCATGATCCAGATCGGCGTCGGCACCGTCAGGACGCGCGACAGCGCCAGCTGATAGAATGCCGGATCGTTGATGCCGACGGCGCGGCCATCCGAGGCGATCAGCGCCAGGCCGCGAACGATCTGCATGGTCGCCAGCGTCGTGATCAGCGCGTTGATGCGAAACTTGGCGATGACCACGCCATTGACGACGCCGACGATGCTGCCGCAGATCAGCGCTGCCAGCAGACCGAGTGGGATCGAACCCGTCGAGTTCGACACCATGACGGCGATCATGCCGGAGAAGGCGACGGTCGAGCCGACCGAGAGGTCGAAGTCGCGCGAGGCCAGGCAGAACATCATGGTGCAAGCGACGATGCCGATCGTCACGACGGACTGTAGCAGGCCCAGCATGTTGCGTTCCGTCAGGAAGCTCGGAACGGTCAGCGAGACGATGACGAAGGCGATCGCGAAGATCACCACGAGGCCCTGTTCGCCGAGAAGGATTTTTTTCAACGAGTTCATCACTACCGTTCCTGAATTAGAGTGTGCCGGCGGCATTCTTGTCGGGCAGAGCCGCGGTCAGAATGCTGCGTTCGTCGAAATCGGCGCGCGCCACATTGGCGGCGACGCGGCCCTGGCACATGACCATGATGCGATCGGAAATGCCCATAACCTCGGGCAGCTCGCTGGAGATGACGACGATCGCCATGCCACCCGCCGCGAGCTCATAGAGGATCTCGTAGATCTCCGACTTGGCGCCGACATCGATGCCGCGCGTCGGCTCGTCGATTACCAGCACCTTGACGCCCTGCTCCGAAAGCCAGCGGCCGAGAATGACCTTCTGCTGGTTGCCGCCGGAGAGATTGATGATGTCCTGTTTGCGCGAGGGCGTGCGAACCCGGAGCTTGGCGATGAACTGGTCGGCGACCGAGGCTTCCTTCTTCGGGTTCAGAATGCCGAAGGGCGAGAAATGGCGGCGTGACGAGATCGCGATATTCTCCTCGATCGATCGCCCCTGAATGATGCCGTCGAACTTGCGGTCTTCGGGGCAGAGCACCATGCCGGCATTGATCGCCGCCTTCGGATTGTCGGGAGAGACGGCGACGCCATCGATCTCGACCGTGCCCTGATGGCGATGATCGGCGCCATAGAGCAGTCGGGCCATTTCGCTGCGCCCGGCACCGATCAGGCCGAAGAAGCCGAGAATTTCACCCTTGCAGACGGAGAAGCTGATCGGATTGCGAAGCTTCGAGCCGGAGAGGTTTTTGACGTCCAGCCTGATTTCGCCGACCGAGCGCTCGCGCCAGCCCCAGATATTGCTGATCTCGCGTCCGACCATTTCGGCGATGATCTGGTCACGTGTCGTCTCGGCGACCTTGGGATGATGCGCTGCAAGCTTGCCGTCGCGAAGAACGGTGAGGCTGTCGCAAAGCCGGAAGATTTCATCCAGCCGATGCGAGACATAGAGGATGACGGTGCCCTTGGCCTTCAGCTTCTCGATCAGCGAGAAGAGGATTTCGCTCTCCCGCGACGACAACGACGACGTCGGCTCATCGAGCGCGATGACCCGCGCATCGAGCATGACGGCCTTGGCGATTTCGACCATCTGCCGCGCGCCGATCGACAGCGTCGCGACCTTCGCTGACGGATCGACATCGATGCCGATTTCCTCAAGCTTGGCGCGAACGGTCTCGATCAGCGTCTTGCTGTTGATGACGCCGCCCTTGGCGGGGAAGCGGCCGAGCCAGAGATTTTCGGCAACCGTCAGTTCCGGAACCAGCTGCAGTTCCTGGTGAATGACGATGACGCCGGCATGGAAGGCATCGCGCACGGAGCCGTATTTCTGCTCCTCGCCATCGATGACGATGCTGCCCTCGTCGGCGGACTGGTCGCCGGAGAGCACGCGGATCAGCGTCGACTTGCCAGCGCCGTTCTCGCCCATCAGCCCGTGGACGGCACCTTTTTCAACGTCGAAGGAGACATTGGAAAGCGCCCGGACGCCGGGATAGCCTTTGGAGATGTTGTTGAATTCGAGGAAAGCCATGCCAGCTCCATGGAGAAAGAGCCCGGCGGCTTTCAAGGCCGCCGGGGTGAAATCACCTTGGGAGGATGATTACTGGATGCCGAGGTCCTTGCGAACCTTTTCATAGTCGCCGCGCAGCGCCAGCGAGCCGGAAGTCAGCGTCAGCTTTGCCGGCTCCTTGCCGTTGGCGATCCAGTCGTACATGTTGAGCGCGGTTTCGTAGCCGTGACGCTTCGGCGAGATGATGACGGTGCCGAAGAAGCCGGTGGCCGAAGGCTTCTTGAACTCGTTGATCGCCGAATCCGCGCCGCCGATGCCAACGCCGATCATGTTGTCGGCGGCAATGCCGACCGATTCCGAAGCGCGGACTGCGCCGAGAACGGCTTCATCGTTGAGGCCGAAGGCAACCCAATATTTCACGTCGGCATGCTTGTTGAGAACGGTAGTCGCGGCGTTGAGGGCGGCTTCCGTATCGGTCTTTGCCTGCGGCGCGTCATAGATATTCTCGGCCGGGAAGCCGGCAGCCTTCAGCACGGAGATCGCGCCTTCGACGCGGTCGACGGCGGTCGGAAGCTGATCGTAGGAGATGCGGATGGCGCCGACATTCTTCATGTCCCAGCCACGCTTCTTGATTTCGTCGACCAGCGCCTGACCGACGGTTTCGCCGATCTTGGTGGCGGAGATACCCATATGCGGAACGTCTTCCAGCGGCTTGCCTTCGGCATCGACGAGACGGTCATCGACGGTCATCAGCTTCAGCTGGTTGGCAGCGGCCTTGGCGACGATGCCGGGGCCGAGCTTGACGTCCGGCGTGCAGACGATGAAGCCCTGCGCGCCCTGGGCGCCGAGGTTGTCGATCGCCGACTGGACCTTTTCGCCGTCCTCAGCGCCGATCTTGACGAGGGTAAAACCCTTTTCCTTGGCGGCCTGGTCGGCGAACTTCCATTCGTCCTGGAACCACGGCTCTTCCGGCTGCTTGACGATGAAGCCGATCTTGACGTCCTCGGCGAATGCGGAGCCGGCGGCCAGAATGGCAAACGTGCCAGCCAGGATGGCTGCTTTGAACAAGCGCATGTCTCTCTCCCTAACTCTCAAAAATGAGCATCTGCCTCCCAGGCAGTGCGCTAGAATTAAGTTAAATCATCATACCAGTCAATTGCCTTTGTATGATGATTGGAATAATAAGATAATATCAAGCCTGCCAGGAGGAGGCGTCGCAAAGGCAATCGAATTCAGCTAAGAGGGTTCGGTTTGCTTCGCGGGCAGAGAAAGCGGAGAGGTTCATTTTGGATTCCATCGAGCGGCAGAGTGGGGATGCAAATCCACGCACGGGAAGCCGTCCACGCGTGCGCAAAAGCGTAACGGCGGCCATTGCCGAAGACATCTTCTCGGAGCGCTATCCGGCCGGCTCGCCGCTGCCGCGCGAGAACGATCTCTGCGAGATCTATGGTGTCAGCCGCACCGTCATCCGCGAGTCCCTGAAGGTCCTGGAATCGAAGGGCCTGGTGCGCGGCAAGCCGCGGATCGGCACCTCGGTCTGCGACCGAGACGACTGGAACATCCTAGATGCCGAAGTGCTCGAATGGATGGGTCCCTATATCAAGGACTTCGACCTGCTCGGCTGCATCCTCGAGGCGCGCCGCACGATCGAGCCTGCTGCTGCCGAATATGCCGCCGAGCGCGCCTCCACCCAGGAGATCGCCGATCTCGACAGCGCCTGGCGCCAGATGCGCGATTCCGCCGGCGATCCCGAAGCCTTCACCGATGCCGACGTGATGTTCCACGCCGTGCTGCTGAAGGCGAGCCACAATCAGGTCTTCCGCCGGCTGCTGAGCGCCATCCACGCCGCACTCAAATATGCGCTCCACGCCTCGAACATCGCCGTAGAGAGCCGCGAGGATGCCGTCGCCGTCCACGGCGAGCTCGTCGAGGCCCTGCGACTGCGCAACCGCGCCAAGGCCCGCGAATGCGCCAACCGCATGCTGGATCTTGCCGTGCGCGACCTCGCGGCTGCCGAAAAGGCGATCGGCCGGACCAAATAGACAGGTAGGCGGCACCGCCGCAGACGCAACACGACAATAGCGAAAGCCCCATTCCATGAAGATCACCAAGCTCACGACCTACATCGTTCCGCCGCGCTGGCTGTTTCTGAAGATCGAAACCGATGAGGGCGTAGTCGGCTGGGGCGAGCCTGTCGTCGAGGGCCGTGCGCTGACCGTCGAGGCCGCCGTGCATGAGCTCGCCGATTACCTGATCGGCAAGGATCCCTTCCTGATCGAAGACCACTGGACGGTGATGTATCGCGGCGGCTTCTATCGCGGCGGCGCCATCCACATGTCGGCTCTGTCGGGTATCGACCAGGCGCTCTGGGATATCAAGGGCAAGGCGCTCGGCCAGCCGATCCACTCGCTGCTCGGCGGCCAGGTGCGTGACCGCATCAAGGTTTACAGCTGGATCGGCGGCGACCGCCCGTCCGATGTCGCCCGCAACGCTAAGGAAGTCGTCGCCCGCGGTTTCAAGGCGATCAAGCTCAACGGCTGCGAAGAAATGCAGATCGTCGATACCAACGAGAAGATCGACAAGGCGGTCGAGACCATCGCCACCATCCGCGAGGCAATCGGCCCGCATGTCGGCATCGGCGTCGATTTCCACGGCCGTGTCCACAAGCCGATGGCCAAGGTGCTCGCCAAGGAACTCGAGCCCTACAAGCTGATGTTCATCGAAGAGCCCGTCCTCTCCGAGAACCGCGAGACGCTGAAGGAAATCGCCAATCATTGCTCGACGCCGATCGCGCTCGGCGAGCGGCTCTATTCGCGCTGGGACTTCAAGTCGGTCCTGGCTGACGGCTATGTCGACATCATCCAGCCGGATCTCAGTCATGCCGGCGGCATCACCGAATGCCGCAAGATCGCGTCGATGGCGGAAGCCTATGACGTGGCGCTCGCCCCGCATTGCCCGCTCGGCCCGATCGCGCTTGCCGCCTGCCTGCAGGTCGACGCGATCAGCTACAACGCCTTCATCCAGGAACAGAGCCTCGGCATCCACTACAACAAGGGCAACGACATCCTCGATTACATCTCCAACAAGGAGGTGTTCCAGTATGCCGACGGTTTCGTCTCGATCCCCCAGGGCCCCGGCCTCGGCGTCGAGGTGGACGAAGCCTATGTCATCGAGCGCGCCAAGCAAGGCCACCGCTGGCGCAATCCGATCTGGCGCCACGAAGATGGCAGCTTCGCCGAATGGTAAGACAGGAAGGGCCGCGAAAGCGGCCCTTTTCAGTAGATGCCGGGGATGAGCCGCCAGGTGTGGCTGCGATAGGCTTCATACTCTGCACCGAACTGCGATTTCAGAAAGGCTTCTTCCGCACGGATTCGCGCGATCACCGGCCATAGTGTCACAAGCACCAGGATCACTCCAACCATCGAACGGAAGGCCAGCGCCCAGCCGAGCGATGTGACCAGCAGCCCGACATAGCTCGGATGCCGGATAAACCGGTAAGGCCCTGCCGTCACCAGTTCATGCCCTGGCTGGATGGCCACAAGGCCGCTGAACCGGCGGCCGAGCACAAAGACCGGCCAGAGCCGCAACGAGCCGCCGACGGCATAGATGATGACGCCGGCCCAACGCACGCCGTCTCCGCCGAATGTCCAGAAATCCAGCCTGTCCGTGTAGGCAGGCAGGTAGCCGAGCAGAAAACCGAGGATAGCGAATGCCACAAGCACCCAGCGGTTCGATCTGTCCTCCCGCTCGCCACCACTGAGATTGCCCTTGCTGAAACCGGCCGCGACCGCCAGCGCAATGGTCACCACCGTCAGCGCCACCAGCGGCGGGTGACTGAAGAACGCTCCGAAACCTCCGAGCCCCGTAATCGCGAGAATGAGAAAGACGGAGGTCCCGAACAGCGACAGAAGCGTCAGTGTCAATGCAGATGAATTTTCCATGGCCTTGCTATGCGATGATCACGAACACCGAACCATTCGCCGCACCGTATTGTTCCCTATCGCCGCCAGGGAAAAGCGGGCAGGCATGGACAGAATGACGATCGCTCAGAGATCGGCGCCGAGCCGCGCCGTCTCCAGCGTATAGAGCGCCTGCGCCCGCTTGACGCCGCGCAGCGCGTAGCGGCCGATGCAGGCAAGCACGTCGCGATCCGCCTGCGGAATGGTCTCGGCGAATTCCGAGGATATCAGCACGTTGAAATCCACCGACCGGCACATTGATGCGATGCGGCTGACTTCGTTGACTGCCGGACCGATGACGGTGAAATCCAGCCGCTCCTGGCTGCCGATATTGCCGTAGAAGACATCGCCGATATGCAGGCCGAGATAGACATCGGTCGTCGGGCGGCCATCGATCTGGCGCGCCGCGTTCAGCGCCGCGAGCTTGCCGCGCAATAGCCGCTCCGCCTCCAGCGCCGCACAGCAGGCGTCCGATGGATCATCCGCCTTGAAGATCGCCAGCACGCCGTCGCCGATCAGCTTCAAGACATTGCCACCCGCCTCATGGATCGCCGAGATGACGACTTCGCTATATTCGTTGAGGAAGGGCAGGATTTCCTCGGGCGAGGCGTTGTCCGAAATCTTCGTGTAGTTCAAGAGGTCTGAGAACCACAGCGCCGCCGAAATCCGTTCCGATTTACCGCGGCTGATCTTCCCTTCCATCACCTGGCGAGCCGCATCCTCGCCGAGATAGACCTCGGCAATGGTGCGGGCGATGCGGCCGAGCCCGATGCATTTGATGGCAAGACCGAGCACCGGCACCAACTTGCGCAGGATGACGAGATCGTGGTCCGAGAAGCCTTCGGGATGGCGCGTCGAGAAATGCGAGAAGAAGCAGTCCATCTCGCCGATCGTGCCCTGCTTCTCGAAGCGGTGGATCATCGCGACATAGTCGGTATGACCCAGCTCGGCCATCTTCTCGAGCATCTGGAAATCGGCGGGATCACCGAAGCCGAGACGGCGGCGGACCTCATTCTCGGTGCCGGCCCAGAGATAGTAGAAGGCCGAGCGCTTCCAGCTCTCCAGCGCCTCGCCTTCGCCGGTCGGGCCATATTCGAATTCGGACTCGACCTCCTGCTCGCTGTCGAAGCGGAAGGCGCGCCCCTCGTGAACGGGATGCAGCGTATCCATCAGCGCCATGCCGCGGTCGATCTGCAGGCCCTTCTCGCGGCAGGCGATGCAGAAGCCGTCGAGCAACTCGGACTCGGTCGCGCCCTTGAGCCCCTGCTCCGTCAACCAGGTCGCAATGGTTCCGATGTCGCTATATTCCATCCCGTCCACCTCGCTTCAGCCCACCACTACCCCGATTTCACCCTTTGCGGAAGCATGGTGGTCCGGCATGTTGAACGGCGTGACGATCTCGACCGCGGAGAGCGGCCCATGTCCGCTGCGCACCGGCTTCGACGACCGGTCGAGAATGGCGCGAAACGCCGATCGCGCATCGCTGCGCAGATCGTGGTGCAGCACGAAATTGATCTTTCCGGATGCAAGCAGCGACCGGTTATCGGCATCGAGATCATGCGCCACGAAAACGCGAAGCTTCCGGCCCGCCGCCTCGAAGG
The DNA here is from genome assembly GCF_053522545.1 of Rhizobium sp. 21-4511-3d. NCBI lineage: Bacteria > Pseudomonadati > Pseudomonadota > Alphaproteobacteria > Hyphomicrobiales > Rhizobiaceae > Rhizobium > Rhizobium sp. 21-4511-3d. Next base: position 360,621 of record NZ_JBNWCF010000005.1, read on the forward strand.
CTGCCAGCACCGCGCGGTTGCCGCCACCGATCGAATAGACGGCATCGATGGTCGCATCCGATGCCAGCGCCCTTGCCGCCAACGAGCCCGTTGCCGCATCCGTGCCATGCCCTTCGCTGATCTCGGCGATACCGATAGCCGGGTAACGTTCGCGGATCACGCGGCGAAAGCCGATCTCCCGCTCCTCCTCGCCGCGGAACCGCCCACTCGAGAGAGTAACCAGCACATGCCCCGGAGTGCCCCCGAAGACCGAGCCGATCAGATAGGCCGCCGTCTCGCCCGCAGCCCTGTTGTCCGCACCGGTATAAGCAACTCGCGGCGAGTTCGGCAGATCGGTCACCAGCGTCACGACGGGGATACCGGCCTCATCGGCGCGCCGGACGGCGGCGACCACTTCCGGGACATCCGGCGCCTTCAGGACGATGCCATGCGTGCCGCGCAGCCGGATGCGGTCGAGCAGCTGCACAAGTTCAGCGGGCTTCATCACCTCGGCGAAATGGAACCGGCAGCGGAAAACGGTCGGCAGCAGCGTTGCGACTTCCGCCTCAAAGGCGGCGCGGACGGCATCGCTGAACCGCACCGGCGTTTCCATGACGATATCGATCGCCAGCTTTCGCCCTGCCACTTCGGCACCGGCCTGCTGCTTCTCCAGCTCGGCAATCGCCGCCTTCACCCGCTGCTCCGTCTGGCGGCGCACGCCGGCCCGTCCATTCAGTACCCGGTCGACGGTTGCTGTGCTGAGACCAGCCTGAAAGGCGATGTCCTTGACGAGAAAGGGATGGGCCATGGCTGCTGTTCTGATGGTTTTTTGATGGATTTCTGATCTATATCAGCAAATCCTGCGGCGTATAGTTGCTTCATCAGATTTTGGAGGAGCACCTGATGAAAACCGACAACCTGCAGAAAATGCGCGCCGACCGCGTCTGGCTGACGGAAGATGCCTGCGATCTCGGCGATTTCCGCGCGCTGGCCGAAAAGACCACGGCACTGGCCGACTACCCCACCGCCGACAGCGTCGAGAAGAACGTCCTGATCTATGACAGCCGCAAGGTCACCGAAGCGATCGCCGATCCGGAAGGCCGCCGCGCCGTGCTGGCAGAGATCTGCGAAGCCTTTGGCGAAGGCCCAGGCGTCGTCGTCTTCAAGCGCGCTTACGAGGATACCTCGATCATCGACCGCGCCAGCCAGATTTTCGACGAGATCATTGAGGAGCAGCACCGCACCTCGACGGGCGGCGGTGACCATTTCGCAAAGCCCGGCGCCAACGACCGCATCTGGAACTCGCTCGAAAAGCACTGCCTCGCCGATCCCAAGAATTTCGCGCTCTACTACGCCAACCCGATCGTCGCGATCGCCAGCGAAGCCTGGCTCGGCCCGAGCTATCAGATGACGGCGCAGGTGAACCGCGTCAATCCAGGCGGGGCCGCGCAGTCTGCGCATCGCGATTATCACCTGGGCTTCCAGTCCTCCAAGGTGATCGAGCAGTTTCCCGCTCATGTTCACAAGCTCTCGCCGGTGCTGACGCTGCAGGGCGCCGTCGCCCATTGCGACATGCCGATCGAAAGCGGCCCGACGCTTTTCCTGCCGCACAGCCAGACCTATGTGCCCGGCTACCTCGCGCTCAAGCGCCAGGAGTTCCGCGACTACTTCGACAAGCACCACATCCAACTGCCGCTGAAAAAGGGCGACGTCGTGTTCTTCAATCCGGCGCTCTTCCATGCCGCAGGCACCAACCGCTCGGCGGACATCAAGCGCGTCGCCAACCTGCTGCAGGTCTCCTCCGCCTTTGGCCGCGCCATGGAGACGGTCAACCGCGAGCGGATGAGCGCCAAACTCTTCCCGGCGCTGAAGACGCTGAAAGGCAAGCTCTCGGAAACGGGCATCGCCAACGCCGTCGCCTCCTGCGCCGAAGGCTATTCCTTCCCCACCAATCTCGACCGCGACCCGCCAGTCGGCGGCCTGGCGCCGAAGACGCAGGCGCAGCTGATGCATGAGGCGCTGAAGGAAGGCTGGAGCGACGAGGCCTTCACCAAGGCACTCGCCGATCAGGCGGAGAAGAAGCTGACCTGATCAGCTCATAAGAACGACACCATTGAAGCCTCTCGTTTCGACGAGGGGCTTTTGCCGTGAGATCACCATTCAACACATCGGAGGAACCATATGAGCACAGATACCAGCCGCCTCGACGGCAAGATCGCCATCGTCACCGGCGGCACCCAGGGCCTCGGCGCCACCATCGCCCGCCTGTTCGCCGAGCGCGGCGCCAAGGGCATCGTCATCTGCGGCCGCAACGAACAGAAGGGCAAGGCGAAGGCCGAGGAGCTTTCATCGAAGACCGGCGCCAGGGTCGTCTATGTCAAGGCCGATCTCGGCAAGGTCGAGGACGCGCAGAATGTCGTGCGCGCCTGCGACGAGATTTTCGGCCGCGTCGATGCGCTGGTGAATGCCGCGGCGATCACCGACCGCGGCACGATCCTCGACACCAGCCCCGAACTCTTCGACCAGATGTTCGCCGTCAACGTGAAGGCCCCGTTCTTCCTGATGCAGGAGGCCGTGAAGGTGATGCGGCGCGAGAAGATCGAGGGAACGATCGTCAATATCGGCTCGATGTCGGCAAAAGCCGGCCAGCCCTTCATCGCCGCCTACTGCGCATCCAAGGGCGCGCTGGAAACGCTGACGAAGAACACCGCCTATGCCCTGCTGCGCAACTGCATCCGCGTCAACGGCCTCAACATCGGCTGGATGTCTTCAGAGGGCGAGGACCGCATTCAGCGGGAGTATCACGGCGCGGCGGAAGACTGGCTGGCAAAGGCCGCCGCAAGCCAGCCCTTCGGCCGCCTTGTCGACCCGGAAGAGGTGGCCCGCGCCTGCGCCTATCTTTCCTCTGCCGAATCCGGCCTGATGACCGGCTCCGTCATCTGCTTCGACCAGTCGATCTGGGGCGCCTATGACGGCTCGCCGCATCCGGTCGCCGCCCTCTAAGTGACTGCCGGAGCCCGGTAATTTTCGGCACCGGGCTCTGGCACCGCTCACCGTTTGCGTTTACGAAAGACACGGCCAATCGCTTTGGGAGGAGCAATTCAGTGTCCGAAACCCCGCTCTACGACATCCGTGACGAACGTTTCCGTGGCCTGATCGCCGGCAGCGCCCGGCTCGAGGAACTCTATAGCGGCTGCCGCTGGGCCGAGGGTCCCGTCTGGTTCTCCGACATGAACTGCCTGATCTGGAGCGACATTCCGAACGAACGGATGATGCGCTGGGTTCCGGACGGCGGCGTCTCAGTCTTCCGCTCGGCGTCCAACTATGTGAACGGCAACACCAGGGATCGCCAAGGCCGGCTGGTTTCCTGCGAACATGGCGGGCGGCGGGTTACCCGCACCGAGGCCGACGGCCGCATCACCGTTCTCGCCGACAGCTACAACGGCAAACGGCTGAACTCGCCCAACGACGTCGTCGTCAAGTCGGATGGTTCGGTATGGTTCACCGATCCGAGCTACGGCATCATGTCGGATTATGAAGGGCATAAGGCGGACGAGGAGCAGGAGACGCGCAACGTCTACCGCATCGATCCGCAGAGCGGCAAAGTCGAAGCCGTGGTGACAGATTTCATCCAGCCGAACGGCCTCGCTTTCTCGCCGGATGAAAAGCAGCTCTATATCGCCGATTCAGGCTCGTCCAACCACGAGGTTCCGCGCCACATCCGGGTGTTCGACGTGATCGACGGCAAGACGCTGGCCAACAGCCGCTTCTTCTGCACGATCGACAAGGGCGTTCCCGATGGCTTCCGCTTCGATGTTTCAGGCAATCTCTGGAGTAGCGCGGCCGACGGCGTTCACTGCTTTGCGCCCGATGGCACCCTGCTCGGCAAGATCCTCATCCCGCAGACGGTCTCGAACATCTGCTTCGGCGGCTTCAAGACGAACCGGCTGTTCATCACGGCCACCCAGTCCGTTTATTCGATCTACACGACCACCAACGGCGCGCAGTATCCGTAAGGCTCAGGAGGCGCGGCGGGCCGATTGGCGCAGGCCGTGCTGAAAGCCCTGCTTCATCTCGGCAAAGCCATCGAAGCCGAGATGCTGGGCGAACCGCACAACGCTGGTCTGCGAGACCTTGCAGCGCTCGGCGATCTTCTGGCTGCTTTCGAAGGCGAAAACGTCAGGCCGTTCGGCCGCGAGCCGGGCGAGTGCGGCCAGCCGCTCCGGCACGTTGCGATGCACCGCCGCCCAGAAATTCTTGCTGATCAGGAATTCGTGGACGTCGCTTTCAGCCTTCAGCGAAATCAGCTGCATCGCATTCCTCCTCGATGAATGCCGCCCGCGGAGGCCGGGGCGAGACCGCCCCAGCCCACACGGGAGGAAGCTCAGACCTTGCCGTCAGGGCGCGGATGCAGCGCTTCGGCGCGGTGCCAGTTTTCCAGGATCCGGCCATCCCTGTGCTTCTGCTCCGCCCAGCGGATGCCGTTGGAGATGACCTTGTGGATCGTCTTGTCGTGATAGATCGGATAGGTCTCGTGGCCTGGGCTGAAGAAGAAGATGCGCCCACGGCCGCGCTGCCAGGTGCAGCCACTGCGGAACACTTCGCCGCCTGAGTACCAGGAGATGAAGACCAGCTCGTCCGGCTGCGGGATATCGAAGGGCTCGCCGTACATTTCCGAGGCATTGACCTCGAAGAAGGGCGGCAGACCCTCGGCGATCGGATGCGAGGGATTGATGACCCAGACGCGCTCCAGATCGCCCGCCGGCGACTCGCGCCACGAGAGATTGGCATTGGTGCCCATCAGGCGGCGGAAGAGCTTGGAGTGATGGCCGGAATGCAGGATGACCAAACCCATGCCCTTCAGCACCCGCTGCTGGATGCGGTCGATCAGCCCATCGCTGACCTCCTCATGCGCCATGTGGCCCCACCAGAGCAGCACATCGGTATCGTTGAGCAATGAATCCGGCAAACCTTCGTCCGGATCATCCAGCGTGCCGCGGCGGATCTCGAAGTCGGGATGCTTGATGCCGGCCGCGATCGCGCCATCGATCCGGTCAGGATAGATATCCTGCACTTCCTTGTGCACCTGCTCGTGCCGGCCCTCGTTCCAGATCGTTACCTTGATCGTCATGATAGTCCTCGATGTTAAGAAAGATTGGCCGAGCGGATGACCCGGCCCGACGCGTCGAAGAGGTGGCAGGCAGCCGGATCGGCCGAAAGCGAGACCCGATCCCCGGGCCGGACGGCAATATCGCCATCGGCGCGAACGATGATCGGGTCCTGCGTGGTGCCAACGGTGATGTAGGTTTCGACGCCGAGCCGCTCGACGATCGCCACCTCCGCATTGAAATTGCCCTGCCCCTCGCCGACGATCTTCAGATGTTCGGGCCGCACGCCGAGGCGCACTTCGCCCTGCGGCACCGATGCGGCATCGGGCATGTCCATCCTCAGCCCGATCGGGCTATCGAGTGCGATCCGGCCCGCCTGTCGCGTTGCGGTCGCCGGGATCACGTTCATCTTCGGCGAACCGATGAAGGTCGCGACGAATTCGTTCTCCGGCTGATGATAGAGGCTCATCGGCGCGCCCTGCTGCGCAACCGTGCCCTTGTTCAGGACGACGATCCGGTCAGCCATCGTCATCGCCTCGACCTGGTCGTGGGTGACATAGACGACGGTCGCCTTGAGCTCGCGGTGCAGCCGCTGCAGCTCGGCGCGCATCTGCACGCGGAGCGCGGAATCGAGGTTGGAGAGCGGCTCGTCGAACAGGATCAGCGACGGCTTCTTGATGATCGCCCGGCCGATCGCCACGCGCTGGCGCTGACCACCCGAGAGAGCTGCCGGGCGGCGATCGAGGTAATCGGTGAGCTGCAGGATCTCGGCGACACCCTCAACCTGCTTGCGGATCTCCGCCTCCGGCACCTTCTTCAGACTGAGCGAGAATCCGATATTCTCGGCGACCGTCATATGCGGATAGAGCGCGTAGGACTGGAACACCATGGCGATGCCGCGCTTGTCCGGCGGCACGTCGTTGATGCGCTGGCCATTGAGGATCAGGTCGCCCTCGTCGATGCCTTCCAGACCGGCGATCATGCGCAGCAGCGTGGACTTGCCGCAGCCCGACGGGCCGACGAACACGGCGAACTCGCCATCCTCGACGGTGATGTCGACGCCCTTGATGACTTCCAGCGCACCGTAGAATTTGCGGACGTTCTTGAGATTGATCATTCGGTTTCTCTTTCTTGTCTCAGCCCTTCACGCCGCCAGAGAATGTCTGGACGAGGAAGCGCCGCGCGAAGCCGAAGGCGATGACGGCAGGCAGGAGGTAGATGAAGGCAAGGGCCGCCAGCAGGCCGTAATCGATCTCGTTGATGCGCAGGAAGGCGCGGAAGAGACCGAGCGGCAGCGTCTGCAGCTCCGGCGACGACAGGAAGATCAGCGGCAGCAGGAAATCGCCCCAGGCCGACATGAAGGTGAAGAGACCGGCAGCGGCCAGACCCGGCAGCGCCAGCGGGATCAGCACCCGGCGGATGCGCTGGATCATGGTGGCGCCGTCCATGACAGCCGCTTCTTCATAATCGCGCGGCAGCCCATCGAAGAATGTCTTCATAATCCAGAGCGCCAGGGGCAGCTGCATGGTGGCGAGCACCAGCATGATGCCGAGATAACCATCGATGAAGCCGGTCCAGCGCATGATGTCGCGGGCAAAGCTGAAGAACACCGGTCGCAGCACCGCGCCCTCGGCATTGTTCAGCGTCAGCAGGAATTTATAGAGCGGCACGACAAGCGCCGTCGGCGGCAGCACGCGGATCAGCAGGATGGCATAGAGGAAGGGCAGCTTCCACCAGGCCCGGGTGCGCGACAGCGCGTAGCCGCCGAGACCGGCCAACACCATGACGATGAAGGTCGCGCCGCCAACGACGAAGAGCGAGTTGAACAGCCACTTCGCGCCGTCCTCCTTGACGAAGACACGGGCATAATTGGCAAGCGTCCATTGCTCCGGCCAGCGCAGGAAAAGCTGCGCATTGCCATCGAAGGAGGCGAGCAGCACCCAGAAGAAGGGCACGGCACAGAAGATCGAGATCAGCGACAGCGTCGCATAGGCGAGAAGGTCGGAACGCGTCTTGTTGGCGCTTTCGCTTGGAGAGATGACGGCCATATCAGATCTCCACCTTCATGGCCCGCACATAGGCAATGCCGAGGATCAGCGAGATGACCAAGGCAACCACTGCGACCGCAGCGCCATAGCCGAGCTGGAAAGCCGTGAAGGACTGGTTGTAGATATAGATACTGACGAGCTCAGTCGCTCCACCCGGACCACCGCGGGTCAGCGCATAGACGAGACCGAAGACGGCAATCGTCGAGACGGCGGAGATCAACATGTAGAGCAGGATCGTCGGCATCATCAGTGGCAGCGTGATGCGGCGGAACATCTGCGACGGGGTCGCGCCATCCATACGGGCAGCCTCGTAGATTTCGTTGGGAATGGTGCTGAGACCGGCGGTGAGCAGGATCATGGCGGTTGCGATACCGCGCCAGGTATTGACGATGATGATCATCGCCAGCGGGAACGTATTCAGCCAGTCGGCGGGCGTGATACCGAAGAAGCTGACGATGCGCGACAGCGTCGCGTGTTCGCCGCCGGCCAGCATCGAGATCCACATGAAGCCGGCAACGACTTCAGGCGCCGCATTCGGCAGCAGGATGATCGACGAGAAGATGCGCCGGAAACGGATTTCGCGGCGAAGCGCCATGGCAGAGACGAGCCCGAGCACGAACTGCCCGATGATCGCCGAACCCATGACGAAGAAGAAGGTGACGAGCAGCGAGTTCCAGAACTTCGCGTCGTTGAAAAGCCGCGCGTAATTGCGCAGGCCGACGAAGCGCGGGCGGAGCGCTGCAGCACCCGTCAGGGCCTCGTTGGTGAAGCTCAGATAGAGCGAATAGAGCGCAGGATAGATGACGAACGCCAGCAGCAGCACGAGCGAGGGCAGCAGGATGATGAGAAGCTGGCGCTCGGCGCGGCGTTCATGAGAGTTTCTGATCATCGAAGCTCACAACCTTATCGAATGAACCGGGAAACGCGGCAAGAGCGCCGCGTTCCCCAATCTTGGGCGGGAGAAAGTAACCCAAGCTTACTTCACGGCGTCGTCGCCGAGCGTTTCCTTGACATAGTCGACCAGGATTTTCTGGGCGCCAGCCGCATCGGTTTCCTTGCGCAGCAGCGCTTCGGTTGCGCGGGCAACACCTTCCGAGACGGTGCCGAAGCCGGAAGCCTGCTTCAGGAACACACCGTTTCCGGCAGCCGCATGGATCGGCACGAGCTCCGTCAGCTTCTGGAAGTCGGCATTCTTGGCCGCATCCTTGCTGGCCGGAATGTTGCCGATGCGGGCAGCGTAGGAGACCTGCGTTTCGACCGAGCCGATTTCCATCAGCGCCTTGATCGCCAGTTCGGCATTGGCGGACTTGGCATTGACGGCCCACGGGGCGGCAAGGTTGGCGAGAACGTACTGACCGCCGCTCTGGCCCGGAACGGTCCAGGTGCCAACGACCTTGGTCACGTCAGGGATCGGGTTCTTGCTCTCGCGGCCCCAGTCGAAGATGTAGCACCAGGAGCCGCAAGTGGTGGCGGCAAGCTTGCCCTGCGGGAACATTTCATACTTCGGCACGACCCACGGCTCCGGTCCGAGCAGCGGTTGAACCGGCATCAAGTCGTTATCAATCAGCTGCTTGTAGACGTCGAAGACATCCTTGACGCCCTCGCCGTTCAGATCGAGCTTGCCGTCGGCATCGACGATCTGCGGCGTCTTGGAGCCGACGATCAGATGCTGGAAGCCTTCGTCGAACGCACCGCCTCCCCAGGCAACACCGGCCGGGAAGAGCAGGCCGTATGCGCCGGTCTTCTTTTTGATCTCAGCGGCGCGGTCGAGCAGGTCCTTCCAGTCCTTCGGCTGGTCAGTCGAGATGCCGGCCTTTTCGAGAACGTCCTTGCGATAGTAGATTTCCTGAATGCCCAGCATGAAGGGCATCACATAGGTCTCGCCATCGGGGCTGACGGCCAGCTGCTTGGCGACGTCATAAAGACCGTTATAGCCTTCCCAGGCCTTGAATTCCTTGGTGACCGGAGCGAGGTAGCCCGCCTCGACCATATCGGCAACGGCCGATGCCGTCGGGATCGAGAACAGGTCGGGCGCATTACCGGCGCCGAGTTCGGTCAGAAGCTTGGTGAGATAATCCTTGTCCGGCGCCGGATATTCGACGACTTCGACCGTCACGCCATATTTCTTTTCGATGCGCTCGACCGTCGACTTCATGGCGTCGATGCCCGACTGACCATGGTTGGCGATGCGGATCGTTTCAGCATGCGCCAGCGTCGAAACCGCGCTGAGCAAAATGGCGCAAAGGCCACCGATAACCGTCTTCTTCAACGGAAGTCCTCCCTCTTTAAAACATGGCGCCCTCCAGCACCTGCGGAAAATGTACACGCATTCCTATATCTGACAAGTCGATTTTCACGGCGATCTCTATCCAAATTTTAATGCATTGATTTTCAATTATTATTTATAGCTTGCCAGTCGTGATTGCTTTGTGTAATCGTTTGCACAATGAGTTTCGGGAGGATTTTTCATGGTTGAGAAACTGCGCCTCGGCGTCATTGGCGCCGGGCTGAAAGCGGCCGAATATGCGGCCAGCTGGGCACGCATGCCCGAGATCGAATTCGTCGCTCTCGCCGATACGATTCCGGCCTCACGCCAGCGGCTGATGGACGTCTGCACGGCAGCCGGAGCACCGGCGCCCGAGGCGTTTGAGGACTATCGCGAGATGCTGGCGACGCGCCGTGATGCGCTCGATATCATCTACATTTCCACGCCGCACGCCTTCCACGGCGAACAGGCTGTTGCCGTCGCCGAAGCGGGCCTCGATCTCTTCCTCGAAAAGCCGATGGTGACGACGGTTGCCGAAGCCGAGCGGCTGATCGCGGCGCAGAAGAAATCCGGCGTCACCATCGTCACCGCCTTCCAGGGCGGGCTCTCGCCATTGGTCCTCGACACCCGCAAGCGCGCGGTGGCCGGCGAGTTCGGCGATCTCATCGCCATCTCCGGCATGATCTGGGAAAACTGGGCATCGAACTATAGCGGCCACTGGAAGCAGCAGCCGGAAGTCTCCGGCGGCGGCTTCATGTTCGATACCGGTGCGCACATGATGAACACCGTCTGCCTGTTGGCGAACTCGGATTTCGAGAGCGTCTCGGCCTACATGCACAATCACGGCCGGAAGGTGGATATCGCAACCGCCGTCTCCGCCCGGCTGAAGAACGGCGCGCTGGCGACGCTGACGGCCGCCGGCGAAGGCCCTCCCGGCTGCGCCTCCTACATCACCTTCTTCTATTCCAAGGCGATCGTTCGCATCGACGCCTGGGGCGGCTGGCGTGAAATAAGCTTCGGCCGCACCAGCGAAGCCCGCGAAGAGGCCGAAATCCTCGGCAATCCCATGAAGAACTTCCTCGCAATCCGCGCCGGAAGCATGGAAAACTCCGGCTCCGTTGAAATGGGTTTGCGATTCGCTAAGCTCTGGGACGCAATCAAGGAATCGGCAGCGGCGGAGGGAGTGCCCGTCAGGATCGCCGACTAAGGCAATTCCAGCAAAACTGCGCAGCGGTTTTGCGTCCGGAATTGCGTAACAAGGGATACACCGTTCCGCCACTCGAAGAAGAGCGGAATGGGTCTGGACGGGAGCAGGCATGAGCAGGAAACGCATCACCTCCAAGGAGCTGGCAAAGCTCGCCGGCGTATCCTCGGCAACGATCTCGCGCGCCTTCTCGCCGGATTCCCGCATCGGCAGCGCCACCCGCGACCGCATCCTGGCGGTCGCCCGTGAACACGGATACCAGCCTAACGCCATTGCCCGCTCGCTGAACAACCAGCGCTCGCGGCTCGTTGCCCTCGTCGTCAACGCGATCGGCAACCCTTGCGAGGCGGAAGAACAGCAGCTGCTCGTCCACCGCCTGCAGGCCCGCCAGCTCCTGCCGATCATTCTCTGCTGCGCCGATCACTCCGACCGCCTGCAGCTGATGCGGCTCGCCTCGACCTACCAGGTCGATCACGTCGTCGTCTTCTCCGACATGGTCTCGATGCAGGATGCCGTCGACATCTTTCACACGACCAAGCCGATCATCGTCTCCTTCGAGCCGCTGGAAAACGAGAACGTCTCGAGCATCCGCATCGATGGCGCCGTCGGCGCTGCCGAGATCATCGACAAGATCGTCAAGGACGGGAAGAAGCGCTTCGCCTATCTCTCCGGCACCAAGTCGAGCTGGATCGACAAGCTGCGCCGCAAGTGGTTTGCCGATGCGCTGGCCAAGCACGGTCTCGATTTCGAGGCCGAAGCCTTCGGCGACTATTCCTACGATTCAGGCTTCAAGGAAGCCGTCATGCTGCTGCACCGCTCGAAGGTCGATGCGATCATCTGCGGCAACGACGTGATGGCGATCGGTGCGCGCGACGCGGCCCGCCGCGTGCTCGGCAAGAACACGCCCGGCGATATCGCCATCGTCGGCCAGGACGGCATCGCCATGGCCGCCTGGGACTGCAACGACCTCACGACGCTCGGCCTGGACCATGTCGCCTTCATCGACGCCGTGGTCGAGGTGATCGAACGCCACGAGCAGGATATCGAAGGCCCGCACAACATCACGCTTGCCTGCACGCCCCGCTGGGGCTCCACCGCCTGAGGCAGCGCTTTTCATTGCATCGAGGAGGAATTTCCGTGACCATCATTTCATGCGCGCGCACTTTGCGCCGAACCATTGCCCACGGCTGCAGCAAGGAAGTCTGATATGCGTTCCGTCGTCTCCTTCAACGAATCCTGGAGCTTTCACGAGGGCTTCGGCCAGCGCCTGCTCGACGCCTTCGACGGCAATACCACGATCAGCCTGCCGCATACCGCCGTCGAGCTGCCGTTCAACTATTTCGACGAGAAGAGCTATCAGCGCGCCTTCACCTATCAGAAGGTCCTGCGCTGGATGCCGGAATTCGACGGCCGCGAAGTCTCGATCGTCTTCGATGGCGCCATGGCCGATAGCGTCGTCTATCTAAACGGCGAAGAGATCATCGCCCACAAGGATGGCTACACGCCTTTCGAGGCGCGCCTGACAGGCAAGCTCGTCAAGGGCGACAACCTTATCACCGTCAAGATCGACGGCAGCGAAAACCCCGCCATCCCGCCCTTCGGCGGCCGCATCGACTACCTCACCTATGCCGGCATCTACCGCGACGTCTGGCTGAAAGTCACCGGCACTGTCTCGCTGCGCAATATCAAGATCGAGACGCAGGACGTGCTCGCCGACGTGAAATCGGCAACGGTGCGCTGCCAACTGTCGAACCCACAGCATGCCACCTTCCTCGGTACGGTCACGGGCACGATCCGTGACGCCTCAGGCGTGGTGATCGCCACCGCGACGGCCGAGACCACCGGCGAAGACGTGACGCTCGCCTTCGGTGACCTGACAGGCATCGCCCTCTGGGATATCGCCAATCCGGCGCTCTATGAGCTCACCGTCGATCTGAAGACCAGCCACGGCTCGGATCGCCTCGCCTCGAATTTCGGCTTCCGCACCGCCGAGTTCACGCCCGAGGGCTTCCTGCTGAACGGCCAGCCGCTGAAACTGCGCGGCCTCAACCGTCACCAGGCCTATCCCTATGTCGGCTATGCCGCCGGCCGCTCCGCGCAGGAACTCGACGCGACGATCATGAAGACGGTGCTGAAGTGCAATATCGTCCGCACCTCGCATTATCCGCAGTCGAAGTGGTTCCTCGATCAGTGCGACCGGCTCGGCCTGCTCGTCTTCGAGGAGATCCCCGGCTGGCAGCATATCGGCGATCTCGAGTGGCAGAAGGAATCGATCGAAAACGTCCGCCGCATGATCGAGCGCGACTGGAACCACCCGTCGATCATCATCTGGGGCGTGCGCATCAACGAGTCGCTCGACAGCCACGATTTCTACGCCGAGACCAACCGCCTCGCCCGCGAGCTCGATACCACCCGCCAGACCGGTGGCGTCCGCTATCTGACGGAAAGCGAGCTGCTGGAAGACGTTTACACGATGAACGACTTCATCCTCGGCAACGAGGAACTGCCCGGCGCCAACCGCCCGCGCACCGCGCTTCGCCCGCAGCAGGAAAACACCGGCCTCGCCCACAAAGTGCCCTACCTGATCACCGAATATAACGGCCACATGCATCCGACGAAGATGCACGATCCCGAGCAGCGCCAGGCCGAGCATGTCCGCCGCCATCTCGAAGTTCTGAACGCCGCCTATGGCGACCCGGATATTTCAGGCGCGATCGGCTGGTGCATGTTCGACTACAACACCCACAAGGATTTTGGCTCGGGCGACCGCATCTGCTACCACGGCGTCATGGACATGTTCCGCGAGCCAAAATTCGCAGCCTACGTCTATTCCAGCCAGTGTGATCCGTCCGACGAGATCATCATGAAGCCGGTGACCTTCTGGGCGCGGGGCGAACGCAGCATCGGCGGCGTACTGCCGCTGATCATCCTCACCAACTGCGAAGAGGTGGAGCTCAAGTACGGAACGCTGACCAAGCGCATCGGCCCGGACCGCGAGAACTATCCGCACCTGCCGCATCCGCCCGTCGTTCTCGACCACCGGCATTTCACGGCGGACGAGCTCGGCACCTGGGGTCTGGAATGGATCGATGGCGAATTTACGGGCTTTATCGATGGCGAGCCGGTCGCCCATCTGACGCTTGCAGCCGATCCGCTTCCGGCAAAACTGGAACTTGCGCCTGACAGCACCGTCCTGAAGGCCCGCGAACGCGACAGCACGCGCGTCATCATCCGCGCGCTCGATCAGCGCGGCCAGCGCCTGCCCTTCATGGAAGACAGCATCAGCCTGCGCGTCGAGGGGCCGGCAAAGATCGTCGGCCCGACGAGCGTGCCGCTGCAGGGCGGCACGGCCGGCTTCTGGCTGGAGGCGACCGGGCTTACAGGCACGATCACAGTGGAAGCGACCTCAAGCCGCTTCCCCGCCGTCAGCTTCAGCGTTACCGCCGGCTGAGAGATCAGGCGATCCGCAGCTGGCTCTGCGGATCGAAGAACACCGCCTTGTCGAGATTAAAGGCAAGGCGGGTGTTCTGCCCGGCTTCGATCCCGGCATCGGCGCCGAGGCGCGCGACGACGGACTTTCCGCCAAGCTTGGTAACGGCAAACGTATCCGCGCCCGCGGGCTCGACAACTTCGATCATGCAATCACCATGCGACACCGATTTCGCCTTGCGATCGACGCCGTCGAGATCGGTCAGCGCTTCCGGGCGGATGCCGAAGATCACCGGCTTGCCATTGTAGCTGGTCAGGCTGTTATTGCCTGCCGGAACCGGCAGCTTCAGCGGCTCGCCATTCGGACGGTCGAGCGAGACCTGCAGGCCACCCGAACCGTTCTCGACGGTGGCATTCAGCAGGTTCATCGCCGGCGAACCCATGAAATCGGCCACGAACACATTGGCCGGGCTGTTATAGATCTCGGCGGGCGTACCGAACTGCTGCAGCACGCCATCGCGCAGCACGGCAATCTTGGTCGCCAGCGTCATTGCCTCGATCTGGTCATGGGTGACGTAGACGATCGTCGTGCCCATGCGCTGATGCAGGCGTTTGATTTCCGTGCGCATGTCGACGCGCAGCTTGGCATCGAGGTTGGAGAGTGGCTCGTCGAACAGGAAGACCTGCGGATTGCGCACCAGCGCGCGGCCCATGGCAACACGCTGACGCTGGCCGCCGGAAAGCTGGCTCGGCTTGCGATCGAGCAGATGGCCGATCTGCAGCATTTCCGAAACCTGCTTGATCGCCTTGTCGCGCTCGGCCTTCGGCACGCCGCGGATTTCCATGCCGAAGGCGATGTTTCCGGCAACGGTCATGTTCGGGTAGAGCGCGTAGCTCTGGAACACCATGGCGATATCGCGCTTCGACGGATGCAGGTCGTTGATCGCCCGGCCGTTGACGCGGATCTCGCCCTCGGTGATCGACTCCAGGCCGGCGATGGTGTTGAGCAGCGTGGACTTGCCGCAGCCGGAAGGGCCGACGAGCACGAGGAAGCCGCCCTCTTCGAGCTCGAGGTCGATCCCCTTGAGGATGTCGACGGCGCCGAAGCGCTTCTTGAGACCGGAAATTTCAAGGAAAGCCATGGATCACCCTTTGACGGCGCCCGCCATGAGACCGCGCACGAAATAGCGGCCGGCGAGAATGTAAACGATAAGCGTCGGCACGGCGGCGATCATCGCAGCAGCCATGTTGACATTGTATTCGACCACCCCGGTCGAGGTGTTGACGACGTTGTTCAGCGCCACGGTCATCGGCATGGATTCACCGGTGCCTGCGTAAGCCGAGGCGAACAGGAAGTCGTTCCAGATATTGGTGAACTGGTAGATCACCGTGACGACGATGATCGGCAGCGAATTCGGCAGCATGATGCGGCGGAAGATCTGGAAGAAGCTTGCACCATCGACCTGCGCTGCACGCACCAGTTCCGTCGGGAAGGCCTCATAGAAGTTCCGGAAGAACAGCGTCGTGAAGCCGAGACCGTAGACCACATGCACAAAAACCAGGTTCACGGTCGGATTGCCGAAACCGAAACTCATGCCTGTCGCATTCTGCAGCGTCATCCCGAACCGGCCGAAGGCGCCGAGGATCGTTGCCATCGGCAGCAGCACCGACTGGAAGGGGATGAAGCAGGCAAACAGCATCAGCCCGAAGACCAGCGTATGGCCGGGGAAACGCCACTTGGTCAGCACGTAGCCGTTCAGAGCGCCGAGTACAGTGGAGATTGCCACCGCCGGCACCACCATCTTGATCGAGTTCCAGAAGTAGCCCTTGATGCCGGCGCAGGTCAGGCCGACGCAGGTCTCGCCCCAGGCTTTGAACCAGGGATCGAGTGTCGGCGATTGCGGCAGCGACAGCATGTTGCCGTTCTGGATCTCGTCCATGGTCTTGAACGAGGTGACCAGCATGACGAAGAGCGGCATCAGGTAGAGAACCGCAAAGATGATCAGCAGGCCGTAGATGGCCGTACGGCTGATCCACCGGCTGCCGTTACCCTGCGAGACGGCGATTGTCGAGGAGGTCACGCTGCTCATCGCGCCTTCTCCTTCAGTTCGGAATAGAGATAGGGAACGATGATCGCCGAAATCGTCATCAGCATGATGATCGCGCTCGCCGAGCCGACGGCCATTTCGTTTCGCTTGAACGTGTATTCATACATGAAGTTGGACGGCAGCCAGGCCGAGCCGCCGGGGCCGCCCGAGGTCAGCGCCACGACAAGGTCGTAGGACTTGATCGCCATATGCGCGAGAACGATGAAGGCCGAGAGAAACACCGGCCGCAGCAGCGGAATGATGATCCGGCGATAGAGCTGCAGCGTCGAGGCGCCATCGATCTGGGCCGCCTTCATGATCTCGCCGTCGATGCCGCGCAGGCCAGCCAGGAACATCGCCATGACGAAGCCGGACGCCTGCCACACGCCGGCGATGACGACGGTGTAGATGACGAAATCCTTGTTCTTGATCCAGTCAAAATGGAAGCTCGTCCAGCCGAACTGATGCAGCGTCTGTTCCAGGCCGAGACCCGGATCGAGGAACCACTTCCAGGCAACGCCCGTCACGATGAAGGACAGAGCCATTGGATAGAGGAAGATCGGCCGAAGAATGCCTTCGCCGCGGATCTTCTGATCGAGAAGGATCGCCAGGAATAGCCCGAGCGCCAGGCAGATACCGATATAGAGGAACCCGAAGATGCCCATATTGGTGATCGACGTGTACCAGGACGACGGCGGATCGCTCTCGAAGGTCCAGCGCCAAAGCCGCTGATAGGCGCGCGGCCCGGTCAGGTCATAAGACGGGAAGGTCTTGGAATTGGTGAAGGACAGATAGGCCGTCCAGACGATGAAGCCGTAGACGAAAATGATGGTGATCAGGAAGCTCGGCGCCAGCACGATCTTCGGCAGGGCATCCTGCAACCGGCCGCGAATGGACGCGCGGGTCGAAGGATTGGACGTCAGGACCGGATCGGTGGTCGCAACAGTGCTCATAAATCAATCTCCTCCCCGCATCATTCCTGCAGGGCGCAAAGGCCTCCCCGCACTGTGCGGGGAGGCCGGATGTCGAACAGGTATTAGCGAGCGTCGTCGATCGCCTGAACGAGCTGGGTCACAGCTTCGTCGGAGGTCTTGATCTGGCCGTGAACGAACTTCGAAACGACGTCCTTATAGGCATTGGCGATTGCCGGAGGCGCGCCGTAACCCTGAGCGAGCGAACCGAACAGCGTGCCGCCGTCGTTTGCCTTCTTCAGGTCGGCGATACCCTTCTTGCCGCAGGCGTCGAAGGCCGTATCCGGAACGTCCGTACGGGCCGGAACCGAACCCTTGACGACGTTGAAGGCCGACTGGAAGCTCTTCGACAGCGTTGCCGTTGCGAGAGCGACCTGGGCTGCCTTGCGGTCTTCAGGAACGTTGAACATGCCGAACATGTCGGAGTTGTAGATCACGCTGCCATCGGTACCCGGGAAGCGGTAGCACAGGAAGTCCTTGTCCGGGGTCTTCTTGGCGGCGACGAATTCGCCCTTCGCCCAGTCGCCCATGACCTGAACGAGCGCGTCACCCTTGATGACCATGGCGGTTGCCAGGTTCCAGTCGCGGCCCGAGAAGTTCGGGTCGACATACTTGATGATCTTGGCGAGGTTATCGAAGGACTTCTTCATCGTGTCCGACTTCAGAGAGTCTTCGTCGAGATCGTTGAAGGCCTTCTTGTAGAATTCAGGACCGCCGGTCGACAGAACGATCGAGTCGAACATCGTGGCTTCCTGCCAGTTCTGACCGCCGAGAGCGAGCGGGATGACGCCGGCTGCCTTTGCCTTGTCGAGCAGGGCGATCAGGTCGTCGAAGGTCTTCGGCTCGGTGCCGCCGATCTTGTCCATCACGGCCTTGTTGATCCAGAGCCAGTTGACGGAGTGAACGTTGACGGGTGCAGCGACCCACTTGCCGTCATAGACGGAGAATTTCTGCAGAGCCGCCGGAACGGACTTGTCCCAGCCTTCCTTCTTCGCGGTCTCGGTCAGGTCGCCCATGACGCCGGCCTGAGCGTAGTCGAGGACGGTGTAGCCGAGCATCTGGGAAGCGGTCGGATACGTACCGGCAGCAACCATTGCCTTGAGTGCGGTCATTGCAGCGTCACCGCCGCCGCCGGCAACCGGCACGTCCTTCCAGGCGTAGCCTTCCTTGGAAAGGTCGCCCTTCAGCACGTTGAGAGCAGCAGCTTCACCGCCCGAAGTCCACCAGTGCAGCATCTGCACTTCCTTGACGTCGGCAGCATGGGCGCCGAACGCAGCCATCATCACGGCAGCAGCAGCCACCGAGCCCAAAAACTTGCGCATAGTCTTCCTCCCGTTTGCAAGTCGGCAGCGAAAGCCTCCCTCCGCCACCCTGAATGCCTCCCGCCACCCCGGGCGGGAAAACATGCCGAAGCCGATCCGGCCGCGGTTGACAATTTAAAACGATATAAATTACCCGCCGTCAAGTCTTTCTCGACTTCCGAGAAAAAAGATTATTAATGACACAAGATACTGAAATTATTATGTAATGCCTATTTTTCGTCAGAAATCCCAAAAATTTAAAACGTTTTCATAACTTTATTGCTTGCAATGCATCTGCCCGTTATGTTGATTGCCGCAGCCCCAGGAAGGCCAAGTTGACCGATCCGATAAAGCCGCCCCGCGGCGAAAACCAAGACAGCCTGCTGAGACGTGGCAAGCCGACATTGCGCACGATCGCCAACCTGACGGGATTGGCGGTGACGACGGTATCGCGCGCGCTGAGCGATGCGCCGCAGATCTCGCTGGAAACCCGCGAGCGCGTGCACAAGATCGCCCGCGAGATCGGCTACCTGCCGGATCGCGCCGCACAGCGCCTGAAGACCGGCCGCACCAATGTCATCAGCATCCTGCTCGACTCCCATCAGGAGGTCGTCGGCTTCGGCACCTCGATCATGTACGGTATCGCCAAGGCTCTGAAAGAAACCTCTTACCATCTGGTGGTCGCGCCGAACTTCCTGTCGACGACCGAGCTCGAGGCCGCCGAATACATCGTCCGCAACAATTTCGCCGATGGCGTGATCTTCACCCGCACCGAACCCTTCGATGCGCGCGTGCGCATGCTGATCGAGACGGGCTTTCCCTTCGTCAGCCACGGCCGCACCGAATTCTCGACGCAGCATCCCTATGTCGATTACGACAACTACGCCTTCGCCTACGAGGCAACCGCCCGGCTGATCGCCAAGGGCCGCACGAAGGTGACCATCCTTCTGCCGCCGCGCCGGCTGACCTTCTACCAGCACCTTCTGCATGGCTTCATGACCGCAGTCAGGGAAGCAGGCGCGAGCTACGAAATCTCCGAGGCGATCACGCTTGATTCTTCCGCCAGCGATATCCGAGACTATGTGCGCAGCCGCGCCGCCGGACCTGACGCCCCCGACGGCTTTATCTGTCCCGGCGAAGTCTCTGCTCTCGCCACCATCACCGGCATGAGCGACGCCGGAAAGCAGCTGGCCGAGGACTACGACATCGTCGCCAAGGAACATTCGCGCCTGCTGACGCAGCTGCAGCCCAAGGTCGAGACGATCTACGAGGATCTGGTCGCCGCCGGCGAAGAGCTCGGCCGCATGCTGATCCAGCGCATCAACGATCCCGAGGCGACCACCGGCATGCAGCTCATGCAGACGCCGCAGATCGCATTCCCGCCCTTATAAGCGCCGCCGACGGCTCGATCTCCGCCAGCAGCGGCAGGTGGTCGGACGCCCGCCGTGCGAGCGGATCGGCAAGCGCCGCCACCCGCCTGACGCCGAGGCCTTCTGAAACGAAGACATGATCGATCCGCAGCACCGGCAGCCGCGACGGATATGTTGGACGCGGCTTACCGCCCGCAAGCAGCTGAACATCGCGAAACTGCCGCGCCAACATCCGGTAGGCAGGCGACAGGGGGATGGCGTTGAGATCGCCGCAGATGATTGCCGGTGCCGCCTGAAACTCCGGCGAGCCGATCCATTCACCCCCAAGCAGCGTCGCGACCTGCCTAGACCGGTCGATGCCCCGCAGGCCGAGATGCGTGTTGAGCACATTGAACTGCAGCCCGTTCGCAATGACCTGCAGCCATATCGCACCACGGGTTTCACCAACTGACGGCAATGGACCCGCGCGCATCAGCTTGGTCGGAAGCGCCGTCAGGATCGCGTCACCGTATTTTTCCTCCTCGACATGCAGGGCCGGATGGAAATGCGCCTCCATCTTCAGGAGCGTGGCGATCAGATGCGCCTGATCGATCCCGCCCGTCCGCCTGCGGCCGACATCGAGCTCCTGCAAGGCAATGATATCCGCACCCGATGCGGCAATGACATCGGCAACCCGCTGCGGATCGAGCCGCCGGTCGGTGCCGATGCAGCTATGAACATTGTATGTGAGAACCTTGATGAGTTTGGCGTCTTGAACGGCCGCGGGGTCTGAGAATGTGCTCATGCCGTGGGAACCCGTTTTCACGTTGTTTCGTTCCATCAACGGAAACTGCGTAGCAAGACGGAAACCTCATGCCGGGCAAGCGCCTCATCATCAACGCCAGCCTCGTTCTCGGGCTGCTGCTGGCCGCCTATCTGCTCTATAAGGTGTTCAGCCGCTATTCGCTCGACGAGGTGATGGACTCGATCGCCGCCATCCCGGTATCACGGCTGGCCGCCGGCATCGGCTTTGCCGCCCTCTCCTACCTCTGCCTCACCGGTTTCGACTGGATGGGCCTGTGCTATGCCGGCAAGCCGCTCAGCTACCCCAAGGCAGCAATCGCTTCCTTCACGGGCCTCTCCATCGGCCACAATCTCGGTGTCGCGGCGCTGAGCAGCGGCGCCGTCCGCTACCGCTATTACTCGCGCTGGGGCCTCAGCACGGAGGAGGTCGCCAAGGTCATCCTGTTCTGCGGCGTCACCGTCGGTATCGGCCTTGCTGCCCTCGCCGGCATCGCGCTGCTCGTCAATCCCGAGGATGCCGCCAATCTGCTGAAGCTTAGCCCATCAGGCCGGTTCGGTCTCGGCCTCGCCTGCCTGGCGATACCCGCCGTCTATGTCGTGCTGTCGGCAACGGTCCGCGCCCCGCTCCGGCTCTGGAAATGGAGTTTCGAGATGCCGGCGCTGAAGCTGGCGATCGGGCAGGTCGTCATCGGAACGCTGAACTTCATCTTCGTATCCGCCTGCCTGCATCAGATGCTGGCAGCTGAGGGCGAGGCAAGCTTCGTACAGACGGCAACCGCCTTCGTCCTCGCCAACATCGCCATTCTCATGACCCATGTTCCCGGCGGCCTCGGCGTCCTCGAGGCCACCGTCAGCCACGTGCTGCCGGGTGCGGCCTCGATCGGTGCTCTCGTCGCTTTCCGGGTGATCTACTTCCTGCTGCCGCTCTTCATCGGCCTGCCGATCCTCGGGATCAGCGAGCTGGTGCTCCGCAACCGGAAACCATCGTCAGAAGAACACGCCGACCAGACGGCCAACGCGCAGGCGCAGCCGATGTAGCGGCCAGTAAGGACGGCGCGGATCGACGATCGCGGTACCGGGCAACGGCGTCGTGCCGCCATGGGCGATATCGACGGCAAAATGGCGCAGCCCGCGCTCGCGGCAGTTCAGCACCTCGATCGTCTCGAGCAACGACCGCTTTTCGCTTTCAATCTGCCGAACATCCTCCGGCGCCGCATCGAGATGCTCGGCAATCAGCCGGTGGCGCAGCGCGGTAATAGCCTGGCGATGTCCGTCCGTCTCCGCCTCGATCGCCAGATCGCACTCCGTATCCAGCCCCTCGGAGCGATTGTTGAGATTGGAGGAACCGATGCGGATGAAGGCATCGTCGATGATCATCAGCTTGGAATGAATGACGATTTCCTTCTCACCACCCCGTTCATCGGGGACCACAGCATACATCACCCGAAGGCGGTCATAGCGATCGATCCGCTTTAGCCGCCGGATCAGCCGGTCGCGATTATTGCCCATCGTCAGCTTCTCGATGAGACCATGCGAACTCTTGGTGACCAGCACCGCGATCTCCGGCCCTTCGATCTCCTTCAGCCGCTTGGCAAGCTCGCGGGCAACGCCGAAGGAAGCGAGATACTGCGTCTCGATATAGATATGCTTGCGTGCCGCGCGGATCGCATCGCGCGTCAGGCGAAACGCCTCATAGTGACCGCGCTTGCCGATCAGGCCGGGCTCCGTGAGCGCAATGGCCGCCGTCGCATCAGTCATCTCCGCGGCAACAGCAAGCGGCCACGCGGCATCCCGCACCGGCGACGGCTCGATCGTCTGACCGGTCGCCTTCTTCCAGCGGCGACGGGCGACATCGCCGATCAGGCTTGCCGCCGGCCCGGAAACCATCGACTGCATGTCATGCACAGGCTCGTAAGGCGTGCCGTCAGGAGAGCGGCGAACCGGATTGCTGACCCGGTGATCCGGTTCGTCCCAGCGCCGCGCCGTCAGGTCGATACCGCCGAGAAAACCGAGACTGTCGTCGATCGACACCAGCTTCTGGTGATGGCAGCCGCGCAGCGGATGGCGGAGGTCAAAACGCATGGTGATCTGCGGATGAGAAGAAAAGCCGCTCTCGCGGAAGAGCCGCAGCGACTTGCCCGAGTAAACCGGCCCCATTCCCCAGACGAGAATGCGGATCTGCAGTGCCGGGTTCTCATCGGCGAGCGACAGCAGCAATTCGCCTAGCGTTTCCGAGCTCTGCTTCGGCCGCAGCCGGATATCGGGATTGAAATCCCAGCCGACGATCCAGATCGTCTGGCGCGCCTGCCGCAGCGCCTGATCGAGCGCCGAGAAATAAGCAGCACCATCGACAAGGAACGCGACTTTCGAGGCTTTGCCGGACCGCCAGGCGTTGCGGCCGGTGCGAATGATGCCGCCGGGCACGGCGGGAATGGCAGCCTTCACCGTGCGCCGGGCGGCGCTGGCGATCAGTTCCATGGTATTCGCCGTCTTGCGGCTTGCGCCGATCGCCTGAAAATCCGTCATCCCTTGCCCGCTGCCCCACGCTTTTTCGATGCGTCCCTTAACGTGCGAGGCTTCGCCGAAGTTCCGGCGCGTGATGCAAAAAATTCCTGATGTCCAAGGCCTTGCGGCAATAGCGGCCTTGCCCCGGCAGCAAATTTCGCCCATCCCTTGAGAAAATCGGGAGGACCACGCTATGCGAAACTATTCAGCCTGCATCGAATGGCTCTTTGCCACGCCGGACGACCGCTTCGAAGACCGCATCGCCCGCGCCGCCGCGGCCGGCCTCGGCTTCATCGAATTCTGGCGCTGGACCGACAAGGATCTCGACGCGATCGAGGCCGCGCTGAACCGCACCGGCCTCAAGGTCTCTAGCCTTGTCGCCGAACCGATGATCCCGCTGACCGACGTCAACAACCGCGAGACCTGGCTCCAAGGTCTCACCCAATCCGTCGTCGTCGCCAAACGCCTCGGCGCCCTCGTCCTGATCGCCCAGGCCGGAGACGATCTTCCTGGCCTCTCCCGGCGGGAACAGCGCGAAGCCCTGATCGGCACGCTGCGCGCCGCCGCCGACATCCTTCAGGGCACCGGCGTGCGCCTCGGCGTCGAGCCGCTCAACACCCGCATCGACCATATCGGCTACTACCTCGATTCAACCCGCGAGGCACTCGACATCATCGACGAGGTAAACCGCCCCGAAATCGGCCTCACCTACGACATCTACCATTCCGCCGTGATGGACGAGAAAACCGAAGACGTCATCGCCAACCGCATCTCCCGCATCATCCACGTCCACGTGGCCGACCACCCCGGCCGGAATGACCCGGGCACCGGCAGCATAGACCTGCGCCATCGGCTGGATTGGCTGTTTGATCAGGGGTATCGCGGCGCCGTTGGCATGGAGTACCGGCCGCTGACGGCGGATGCGGCGGCAGTGAAGGCGGCGCTGCGGGCGCTCGGGACTGAATAGTGTTTGAATAGGCCCATGCCGGCACGCACGGAGTTGTCTCCGCCATCCCCAGAAGCGTAAAACCCGCCGGATGGCGGGCTGTCAGGCTTTGAACCTTCTGCCTTGAGGTTATTGTCCGTAGGACGATGATCTACGATCGCCCGGGAAAGCGAAGCTTTTGCGCCATCGATAGGTCGATAGGATTCCGGGGAGATTTGGTTGCGGGGGCAGGATTTGAACCTGCGGCCTTCAGGTTATGAGCCTGACGAGCTACCGGGCTGCTCCACCCCGCGTCCAGCGCAAAAC